>JBMTEY010000116.1:0-8078 GCA_049433545.1 Burkholderiales bacterium
TGCACGACAAGAAAATCTCGAACATCCGCGACCTGCTGCCGGTGCTGGAACAAGTCGCAAAAGCCGGCAAGCCTCTGCTGATCATCGCCGAGGAAGTCGAAGGCGAAGCGCTGGCGACCCTGGTGGTCAACAACATCCGCGGCATCCTGAAGACCTGCGCCGTCAAGGCTCCGGGCTTCGGCGACCGTCGCAAGGCCATGCTGGAAGACATTGCCATCCTTACCGGCGGCACGGTGATCGCCGAGGAAGTCGGCCTGTCGCTCGAGAAAGTGACGCTGAACGATCTGGGCCAGGCCAAGCGCATCGAAATCGGCAAGGAAGAAACCACGATCATCGACGGCAACGGCGACCAGAAATCGATCGAAGCGCGCGTCAAGCAGATCCGCGCCCAGATCGAGGAAGCCACCAGCGACTACGACAAGGAAAAGCTGCAGGAACGCGTCGCCAAACTGGCGGGCGGTGTTGCGCTGATCAAGGTCGGCGCTGCAACCGAACTCGAGATGAAAGAGAAGAAGGCCCGCGTCGAAGACGCGCTGCACGCCACGCGTGCTGCGGTTGAAGAAGGCATTGTCGCCGGCGGCGGTGTGGCGCTGATCCGCGCCCGCAGCGGTCTGGGCAAGCTGAAGGGCGACAACCACGACCAGGACGCCGGCATCAAGATCGTGCTGCGCGCCGTGGAAGAGCCGCTGCGCCAGATCGTCGCCAACGCGGGTGACGAGCCCTCGGTGGTGGTGAACAAGGTCGTCGAAGGCAAAGGCAACGTCGGCTACAACGCCGCGACCGGCGAGTACGGCGACCTGGTGGAAATGGGCGTGCTGGATCCGACCAAAGTCACGCGCACTGCACTGCAGAACGCGGCTTCGATCGCCGGCCTGATCCTGACCACCGACGCCATGGTGGCCGAATCGCCGAAGGAAGACGCACACGCCGGACACGGCCACGGCGGCATGGGTGGCATGGGCGGCATGGGCGGCATGGATATGTAATTCGCGAAAGCGAATTACATATCCGAAGGCTGAACGAGCAGGAGGGAACCGATGGTTCCCCCCGAGCCCTCCCTCCCTTTGGAGCATTGGTTGTGCAGGAAACCCCGCTTTGGCGGGGTTTCTTTTTTGGCGTGATTTTAGAAGCGATTATCGCCCGTGCAACACGTCCGCTGCGTGCCGGTATTACCTTGACGCAAAACGGTTTTGAGGTTTAAATAGCGCCCTTTCGCACGGTCCGATCAGGTGCGAAATCCATCTCCCCCGCAGTTTCCGCAGCACCTCGCAACACGGGGCCGGGTAGCTCAGTTGGTAGAGCAGAGGACTGAAAATCCTTGTGTCGGCGGTTCAATTCCGTCCCCGGCCACCATCGATTTGTCGAGCGCAGCGAGACAAAATCGATACAGGCCAATTCCGTCCCCGGCCACCACTTCCGATTTCTCTGTTCAGGGTTTGATCGGTTCGAAACTCAATTTGACCGGTACGCCGTTCTTGACGGTTTCATTCGCTGCTTCCGCGGGTTTGCTGCCCAGTCGCGCCGGATCGAATTTCAGGCGCTTGGTAAATGCGCCGATAATTCGGTCACTGCGATTCTTGGCCAGTTCCGTCAATGCGGTGTCGGGCAGTGGCTGCAGTTCGATCAGCCGCTGGTAGAGGGCTTCGTAGAGCGCGCGGTCGCCGGCGCCGCGGCCCATCAACGCGAGCACCGCATTGACGCGGCTGGCTTCGCGCCCGGCAGACTTGCGGAAAGAGTCGGCGAACTGTGCCGCGGCGTCGCTGCCGGCGCGTTCGTTGAGCATGGTTTCCAGTGCGCGCTGTGTCTTCGCGTTGTCAAATGCGGCCGGCCCCGGGTCTTCATCGGGCGCGAGTTTCAGGCCTTCGCGCACGGCGAGGTCGGCGCGTACCGCCTGCGTGCGCAGGGCCTTGCTGTCGCTGTCCTTGTGGAACAAGCCCTGCACGACCAGCTTCAGCTGTGGCCGCTTCTGCAGTCCTTCGGCCACCCGTCGCAGTTTTTCGTACTCGGTGGGCAGAATGCGCGCGCTGCCGGGGTCGAACACGATGTCGCCGGCGGATGAGTCGGTGCTGCTGCCGAACAGCGCCCCCAGCGCGCGGAACGGCGCGGCGACGATGCGCGTGATCACGGTGCGGATGGCCTGCCAGATCAGGTGCCCGTAGCTGAATTCGGGATTGTCGACGTTGCCGGTGACCGGCACGGCGAGGTCGATTCTGCCTTCGCTGTCGGAGAGCAGCGCAATGGCCAGGTCCAGCGGCAGGTTGACTGCCGTCGGGCTTTCCACGCGTTCGCCCAGCGTGAATTGTTCCAGCAGCACCTTGTTGTCGCCGGCGAGCTGGCTGTTGTCCAGCTTGTACTGCAGGTCCAGGGACAACTTGCCGGATGCGATCTTGCGTCCGGCGAAGGTCGCCGAATACGGGCTCAGTGGCGTCAGCGCGACATTGCGGAAAGTCACGGCGATGTCGGTGAAACGCTTGGGCGCAAACGGCTGGATGGTTCCTTCGGCACGCGCCAGTCCGCTGTCTTCGATGCGGCCCTCGAACTTCAGGCTGGCGCGGGATTCCGGCGCGGAAGAAAGCCCGTTTGCGGAACCGCCCAGCGCTTTGATGTTGGTGGAAAACGGCAGCACCAGGCTCAGGTCGGAAAAATCGAGCTCGCCGAGTTCGACGTTGATGCGGTCCAGGCTGATAGCCATCGCACCAGTTTTGTCTTGCGCCGCTGGCGCTGCCGGAGCGGTGCGCTTACGCATGATGCTGCCGAGGTTGGTCGTGCGGTCCTTGTTGATGACCAGTTTCGAGTACGGCCGGGCAATGCGGATCTGCGCGATGGCCAGCCGGTTATCCACGCTGTCGAAATTGATGCCGCCAGCTGCCAGCCGCTGCCAGCCCAGCAGGCGCTCGCCGGTGCCTTCAACTTTCAGATCAAGGTCGGTGACGGTCGCGGTTCCCGAATAACGCAGCGCGAGCGGATTCTTTTTGCCGTTCCAGGTGAGGCGTCCGGCAGCGCCGGCCTTGCCGGAAGCCAGCACCAGTGTGGTATCACGCCTGAGCAGCGGTTGCAGCGGTGTGAGCGCGACATCGGCGGCCTCGAAACGCAGGTCTGCAGACTGCTGCTGCAGATCGATGCGGCCCCCGGCTTTCAGCGTGCCACCCTGCCTGACTCTCAGCGTGAGCTCCAGCGGACTGGGGCCCTTGAACGGCACGGCGATTTTTGTCAGGGCAAACCGGATCTGCTGCAGGTCGTAAGTTATCGCGGGTCGGAATGAGCGGTCGGTCATTGCCAGCTCGTGGCCGGTGAGTTCCGCGCGATCCAGGGTCAAGCTAAATCCGCGATCGGCGGCGGTTTGGTCACGGCGCGCGGCAAAGGCGCCGGCGAGATTGAGGCTGCCGTCGGCCGCGCGGTCGACCCGGGTTCTCCCGCCAGACAGGCGCAGCAGGCCGGCGCTCGCGGATTTGTTCTGCATGTCGAATGCCAAGCTGTCGATTTGAGCGGCGGCCAAGGTGAGCAGCGGTTCCCGGTCATCGCCGGAGCGGAGGCGGGTGTCGCCGAGCTTGAGGTTGCCATTGTCGACCACGAACTGGGTTTTGCCGCCGACCGTGGCAGTCAGGCCGAAATCGGCCTGCGCGCCGGTGAAGGTGAGGTGCAGAGGCCTGACCCGGCTGCGATCAGTCAGCGTCAATGCCAGCGGGCCGATGCCGATTTTCGGCAAGGTGATCTGCCAGGGTGTGGATGCGGGCGCAGGGTCGGGCGGCGGCGCAGCATGCTGATCTGCCGCCGTCCCGCCTTTGGCAGGGGGGGCGATCCACAATTTGCCCCAGTCCGGCTTGCCGTCTTCGTCGAGGATGACGTTGATGGCGGCGTCGGCCAGGCGCACATCACTGAATGCCAGCGAGCGTTGCCGCAGGTCGAAGCGGCCGCCTTCGAAAGCGATGGCATCGAGTTTGCCGAGCGTTGCCCCGTCCCCGGCCCGGGTCAGGCTGATGTTGTTCATCCGGAACGCCAGGTCATCGGCATTCAGTTCGAGGGCGCCATTGCCGTAACGCATCCGGTAACGCAGCGCCAGTCCGTAACTGCCGCCAGGCTCGGCCACCGCCAGCCGGTCACGCATGAACTGCCACAGCGTGGCGAGTTTTGCATCCTGCAGCGTGATAGATCCGCTGGAGTCCAGCGGCGCGAGGCTGAGTTTGCCTTCCCACTGGAGGTTGCCGCCGCCGGGCAGGCGCGCCTTGAGCGCATGATTGCCGGAGTGATCGGGCAGCGTCGACACGTCGTGCATTTCGAAGCTGAACGGATTGAATTGCGCGCGGGCTGCCGGCCGCAGGGTCTGGTCGGTAAAGCTGAACGCGCCGCCGTCGATCACCAGGTGTTGCAGCAACAACCGCGGCATTGCCGTCGGCCCGGGCGCGGAGCCGGCTTCGCCGTCCGTGCCCGGTTCCGGCGGCAGCAGCCGCGCCAGGTTGAGGTTTTCCTGGGCGTCGAGTTCAGCATTGATCAACGGCCGCTCGATGCGGATTTCGCGGAACGTCCAGGTCCAGCGCAGCAGGCTGATAGCCTCGAGGTCGACAAACAGGCGGCCGACGCGGACGGCGGGGTTGCCGTTTTTTTCGGCAATCGCGAGATCCGCGGCTTCGAAGGTCAGCAGGAAGGGGTTGATGCGCACCTCGGCCACCGAACCCTGCCCGCCGAGGTGTTTTTCGACCAGCGCCGGCAGTTGCTGACGGACCAGCCATGGCGCGAGCAGGAATCCGGCCAGCGCGTAAACCAGCAGCGCAGCCAGGACGAAGAGGATCGGCTTCGATGTTGCGACGGCATGCAACCGGCCCCTGGTTTGCGGGGCGGGCTCGTTCATCGCATCCATCTCGCGTCCGTTACGGGTTGTCGCCGCGCAGGATGGCGAAGCCGGCTTGCAGCGCGCGTTCGATGCGGGCTTTTTCCGTTTTTATTTTTTCGTCGTCCCAGTCCCACATGCCGGCCTTGACCTTCATGCCGGTGCGGCCCTTGGTGACCAGATCCTTCAGCCACTGCGGCGGAACCTTTTCCGCGTGCAGGTGGGGATAGAGGGCGCTGGCTACCAGATCGTGGGTGTCCCACCCCGACATTTCCTTCTGCATCATTGGACCGCAGGCGATGAAACGGAAGCCGAAACCGTAACGCACCGCGGTGTCTATGCCCTCGGCGTCGGTGACGCCGTCGGCGATCAGATACAGCGCCTCGCGCATCATCGCGTGTTGCAGGCGGTTGCCGACAAAACCCGGCACGTCCTTTTTCACCCAGATCGGCGCCTTGTCCAGGTCTTTCATCAGCTGTACGAGTTTTTCCGCGACCGCGGTTGCGGTCTGCGGAGAACTGACCACTTCAACCAGCGGCACCAGGTGTGCCGGCATGAAAAAATGCAGCCCCGCCACGCGCCCCGGGTGTTTGAGTCCACGGGCAATGTCGCCGATCGGGAAGTTGGAAGTATTGCTGACCAGCGGGATGTCCGGCGCGGCCAGCGCCTCCACTTCGGCAAACAACTTCTGTTTCAGCGGCAGGTCCTCGGTGGCGGCCTCGACGACGATGGCGACATCGCTCCAGGGTACGGTTTTGAGATCTGCATAACAGCGAACCGCAGCGGCGTGGCCCGCCGGTGCACCGAGCTTGGCCAGGCCCGCGGCGATGCGCCCGGGCAGTGCGTCGCGGGTTTTCGGTGACGGGCTCATGACGTGTACGGTCCAGCCATGGGCCGCGAACAGGGTGGCGATGTCGCCGCCCATGATGCCGCCGCCGATGACTACTGCATGTCGGGTGTTGCCGGGCATGAAATCTTCCTTGTGCGATGAATGGAATTGCATGGCCATTATATCGCCGGCTGTCGTCGGGTTTGCGCGCGCTCAGGGCGCGGTGGTTTAATGCCGCAGAGGTCTTTGATTGGGGAAAACAATGAGAGCAAAAGACGCCATGGAGATCCTGCGATCCCGCGTCGCACCGCTGTTGCTGCTGGCGTTTGCCGCACTGCACCCCGCACAGCTGCAGGCGCAATTCGATCCCGAGCGTGCATACAGGCAGAGCGAGGAGGTGCGGCAACGCTACGCCGATCCCCCCGTTGTCTATGACACGCCGGGACTGGCGCCGGGCCGCAAGGATTTCACTTCGCACGCAGAGATGATGGCTTTTGTCGAAGGACTGCGCCGCCGTTCCGGCGCAGTCCAGGTTCGCATGATCGGTGCCTCGCAGGAAGGACGCGCCATACCCGCGATGGTGCTTTCCGGTTCCGGGGAGACGGATGCCGCGGAACTGCGCCGGCTGGGGCGTCCGGTGGTGATGATGGCCGGCCTGCAGCACGGCAACGAACCTGCCGGTGGCGAAGCCATGCTGGTGCTGGCCCAGGAACTTGCCACCGGCAGCCTGCGCCCGCTGCTGGACAAGCTGACCGTGGTTATCGTGCCGCACTCCAATCCGGACGGCGCCCATTATTTCCGGCGTTCGCCATACAGCACCATCGACATCAACCGAGATCATGTGAAGATGGATTTGCCGGAGACGCGGGCGCTGCATCGCATGGTCAACGAATTCGCGCCGCATCTTTTTATCGATGCCCATGAATTCAGCGTCGCCAACCGCTGGATACAGAAGTTCGGCACGATCCAGTCATACGACCTGCTGGTGCAGTACGCGACAAATCCCAATGTGCATCCAACCCTGACGACGCTGGCCGACGGGAAATTCCTGGCCGCGCTGCGCGGTGACGTGGAGCGCGCCGGCCATACCCACTTCTGGTATTACACGACCAGCTACAACCTGAAAAACCTGCGGGTTTCCATGGGCGGCACCACGCCCGATATCGGGCGCAATTTTGCCGGGCTGCAGAACGCGGTGTCGTTCTTGGTGGAGAGCCGTGGTGTGGGCATAGGACGCGAGGGATTCGCGCGACGGGTGCAAACCCACGTGGTTGCCATAGGCAGCCTGCTCAATACAGCTGCCGCCAATGCACGTGAGCTGATTGATACCGTGGAGTCCGCGCGCGCCGACATTGTCCGCCGTGGCCGCGATCCGCAGCCCGGCGACATGGTCGCGGTGACGGTGAAGACCCCGGTGGTACGGCAGAAGCTGATGATGCTGGATCCGCAGAGCGGCGTGCTGAAGGAAATAGAGGTCGACTGGTCCGATTCGCTGAAGGCGACCGCTGGCATCGCGCGCGCACGCCCCTGGGCTTACGTGATGCCGCCGGTTTTTCACCAGGTGGCGGAACGGCTGCGGTTGTCCGGCGTGGAGGTTCGGCGCCTCGGCGAACCGGTGCAGCTGGAGGTGGAGTCATATACGGTGACGGACCGCAAGCCCAGCGCAACCTACGTCGAGGGGCGCATCACCAGCAGGGTTGCGACCGAGGTCGCAGCGAAAAAGGTGTGGTTTCCCGCGGGCAGTTACGTCTATCTGATGGCGCAGCCCAATGCCAACGTGATCACGGTAGCGCTGGAGCCCGAGTCGCCGAGCAGTTTTGTGTCGTTCGGGCTGATTCCCGTCGACAGGAAAGGCTCGCCGCCCACGGGGGCGGCGAGCAGCGAAGTGCCGGTATACCGGGTGCTGCGGCCGGCGGAACTCGATTTGCGGCGCGTCGAACCGCGCCGGCCGGAGTAAGGCGGCCTATTTCCAGACCAGCACCGCGCTCCACGACGTCGCCTGGGCATCGGGCCGCGGTTTCATCATGCCCTGCATGGTTGGGCCGGTGACGCGGCCGCTGTAGGTCGCGCTGCCGATGCTGAAACTGATCTGGTCGCCGCGGAGGCTGGTTTTGGTGACGCGCCAGGTCGTGTCGCCGGCGCGGTAGGAGCCTTCGACCGCCTGGAATTTTTGCGTCAGCTCCAGTTCGCCCTGTCCCAGCTTCCACTTGCCTTCGACCTTTGCTGGCACGATCCACAGGTATGCGGTGCGGCCCTCGGTGGAATCGGTCTGGTCGGGTGCCCAGTCTTCCATGGTGAAAGCATGCGACACGACGCGAGTGCCAGGCTTCATGTTGAGTATGGTCGGCCGCAGTTTCAGGTTCAGGTAGGGCAGCAGGTACATGGTCAGCACCGTGGCCTTGCTGAAGTCCGTGGCGAAAATGT
>JBMTEY010000117.1:0-8064 GCA_049433545.1 Burkholderiales bacterium
GCTGCTCTCAGGATGTCAATCGTGCCGACTGGTTGACGTCCTGGTGTTCCTCGCGCCACCTGATTGTAGACTTGGATTAGGTTCCTTACGCGCGCGATGTTAGCGTTGAATCGTTCTCTAATCTCATCGCGCATGGTTTCTACCTGTGTCTAAAGTTACTTCGCCACTTCATGATTCGCCATCCGCTCCAGTGCCTTGACCATGCCGGAGTGGTCCCATTTTGCGCCGCCGTTCGCCGCGCAGGAGTTGAATAACTCCTGAGTGGTTGCCGTATTTGGCAACGAGACGCCCATGGCGCGCGCGCCCTGGAGGGCGAGGTTCAGGTCCTTCTGGTGCAGTTCGATGCGGAAGCCGGGGTCGAAGGTGCGTTTGATCATGCGTTCGCCGTGCACTTCCAAAATGCGTGACGCGGCGAAGCCGCCCATCAGGGCCTGGCGGACTTTGGCGGGGTCGGCGCCGGCTTTGGAGGCGAACACCAGTGCTTCGCTGACGGCTTCGATGTTGAGGGCAACGATGATCTGGTTGCACACCTTGCAGGTCTGGCCGTCGCCGTTGCCGCCGACCAGCGTGATGTTCTTGCCCATCAGTTCGAACAGCGGTTTGACCTTGTCGAAGGCGGCCTGCGGTGCGCCGCACATGATGGTGAGTGCCGCGTTTTTCGCGCCGACTTCGCCGCCGGAGACCGGGGCGTCGACGTAGTCGCAGCCGAGCTTGTTGATTTTCGCGGCATATTCCTTGGTGGCGATGGGCGAGATCGAGCTCATGTCGACCACGGTCTTGCCTTTGCTGAGCCCCTCGGCGACGCCGTCGGCGCCGAACAGCACTTTCTCCACGTCGGGCGTGTCCGGGACCATGGTGATGATGATGTCGGCTTTCTGCGCGACTTCCTTCGCGCTGGCGCAGGCTTTGCCGCCTGCATCCGTCAGTTCCTTCGGCACGCCGCTGCGTGAATTGAGGAACAGGGTGTGGCCGCCCTTGATCAGGTTGAGGGCCATGGGCTTGCCCATGATGCCGAGTCCGATGAAGCCGACGTTGCTCATGATGTTTTCCTTTTAAAAATGACGGCGCGCCCTGAGGCGCGCTTGAACACGGGGTGTTGCCGATTATAGGCGCGTCAGTGCGCGACGGGCCGTTCCAGCACCGGCTGCGGCTCGTGTTTGCGGATCACCAACTGGCTGACCAGCACGGCCAGCACCAGGCCGGCGCCGATCATGTCGGTGACCAGGCCGGGCTTGATCAGTGCGATGGCGGCGCCGAGCAGGAATACGCGTTCCCAGATCCGCGCGGTGCGGAACAGGTAGCCGAACAGGCCGGCGGCCAGGCAGATCGTGCCGATTGCGGCGGTGGTGAACGACTGCAGGATGACGTGCCATTCGCCGATCATCAGCAGCGAGGGTTCGAAGATGAACATGAAGGGCACGATGAAGCCCGCGGCGCCGACGCGCACCGCCGTCCAGCCGGCCTGCCACAGCGGGGCCTTGGCGATGCCGGCGGCGGCGTACACCGCCAGCGCCACCGGCGGCGTGATTGCCGAGAGGATGGCGAAGTAGAAGGCGAACATGTGTGCGGCCGGCGCGATCGCGCCGAGCTTGATGATCGCCGGCACCAGCAGCGACACCATGACGATGTAGGCGGGCGTGGTGGGCATGCCCATGCCGAGGATGATGCCGGCGCACATGGTCAGCAGCAGCGCCAGCGGCAGCAGGTCCCGCGACATCGCGACCACCACCGAGGTGAAGTTGATCGCGGCGCCGGTCTGGGTGATGACGCCGATGACGATGCCGGCGCAGGCGCAGGCCAGCGCCACGGCGATCGAGTTCTTGGCGCCTTCCTCGAGCGCGCTGAAGATGGTGCCGAGATTGATGTCCTTGCGCGTCGATTTGCGCATCAGCGCGACCGGCACGCACATCAGCGTGCCCGCCAGCGCGCACAGCGGTGCGCTGTAGCCGGCCATCAGTCCGAAGAGGATGGTCACCAGCGGGATGAACAGGTGGCCGCGTTCGCGCATCACCTGGCCCAGGCGCGGGCATTCCGCCTTCGGCAGGCCGAGCAGGCCGACGCGCTTGGATTCGAAATGCACGGCGCAGAACACCGCGAGGAAATACAGCACCGCGGGGATGATCGCCCACATCGTCACCTGGAAATAGCTGACGGCGAGGAACTCGGCCATCACGAAGGCGGCCGCGCCCATGATCGGCGGCATGATCTGGCCGCCGGTGGAGGCGACCGATTCCACCGCGGCGGCGAAGGGCGGGCGGAAGCCGGTGCGCTTCATCAGCGGGATGGTGATCGGGCCGTCGACCAGCACGTTGGCCACCGCGCTGCCCGACACCGTGCCGAACAGGCTGGAGCTGACCACCGCGACCTTGCCCGGGCCGCCGGCGGTGTGGCCGGTCAATGCCAGCGCGAAATCCATGAACAGGCGGCCGATGCCGGTGCGTTCCATGAAGGCGCCGAACAGTACGAACATGATTACGTAGGCAGCCGACACCCCGAGCGTGCTGCCGAAGATGCCCTCGGTGGTGAGGTACATGATCTCGATGAGCTGTTCGGGCCGTGTCTTGGCGACGACAAGTGCATAACCGAGGAAAATCATCGCAGTGATGGGCAGCGCCCAGCCGATGATGCGGCGCGTGGCTTCGAGCACGATGAAGGTGAAGATGCCGCCCAGCACCAGTTCGGTGGCGGTCGGGTCGTCGACGAAGACGAAGCGCGTCAGCAGGTGTTCGTGGTTGAGCCAGACGTAGCCGACGGTGACGAAGGACAGGGCGATCAGGATCCAGTCCCACCACGAGGCGATGGGGGTGTCCTGCCCGGGGCCGCCGCCGATGATGCCGCCGGCGTCGTCGCGTATCGCACCTTCCGCAGACGCCTTCCTGCGGAAGCTGGGGTACATCAGGAATACCAGCGCCAGCGCGAACAGCAGGTGGGTGCTGCGGAAAAACAGCTGCTGCGGGGCGCCGATGAAGGCGATGGTCAGGTGATAGACCGACATGCCGACGGCAACGGCGACGATCAATCCCTTCAGCACGCGGGCGACGGACATTTCAGCGGACTCCGCTCAAAAAAACAGCGGCGCGAGGGTTCGCGCCGCTGTTTCGGGGGCCGGATTACAGCGCCTTGGCTTCCTGGTAGTACTTCTTCGAGCCCGGGTGGTAGGGCACGCCGACGTCGGCGGCCATGTCTTTCACCGAAAGGCCCTTGACCGCCTTCACCACGTTGCCGAGGTTGTCGACGTTCTCGGCCAGCGCCTTGGTGATCTTGTAGACAGTGTCGGTCGGCAGCTTGCAGCTGGCCACCAGGTGGGTCCAGGTGCCGATGGTCTGCACGTCCTTGTCCTGCTTCGGATAGCTGCCGGCCTTGATGATGCGCTTGTCATAGCCCTTGTTGATTTTCTGCAGGGCCTTGAACTTGTCGTCCGGGAATTCGAGGACGCGGATGTCGCGGGCCGAGGCTAGGTCCATCACCGAGGAGGCGGGCACCGTGGTGATCAGCATGAACATCTGGGCATGGCCGTCCTTCAGCTGCGATACCGAGTCGGTGTAGTTGCTGTGGTTGACCTTGCCCAGCGCGCCATAATTGAGCCCGTAGACTTCAAGGGCGTTGCGCGCCATCTGCTCGCCGGTGTTGCCCTTTTGCTGCGTGGTCAGCACCTTGCCCTTGGCGTCGCCCACGGTCTTGATGCCCGAGTCGGCCAAGGCCACGGCATGGAAATACTGGAAGTAGAGCGTGGCGACCTGGCACACGTTGTCCTGCTTGCCTTTGAACGGTGCCCTGCCGTTGACGCCGTCGACCGAGGATACGGCGTTGCCGAAGCCGAGTTCGGCCTTGCCGGAATTGACGCCGATGACGTTGGAAATGCCCGCGCCCGGCAGCACCTGCATGCTGGCGCCGGGGATGGCTTTTTCGACGATGCCCTGGATCGCGCCGCCCAGCGGGTACCAGGAGCCGCCCTGCGGGCCGGTCATCATTTTCAGCTGTTGTGCGCCGGCAGCGCCGGCAAAGGTGGCGGCGACGGCGAGGCCGATTACGGATGCAATGCGGGATGCTTTCATGGTGCTCCTCCGGTTGGTGTAGTTCGAATCTGGATCCAGGTATGAGTCTAATTGTTGTTACCCGTTTGATGTTCCATTCTGTGGGCTTGCGCCCGTATCGTCAAGCGTCGCGCCGGCTCAGCCGAGCAGGGGTTTGACCCAGCCCAGCCCCGCCTCCGTGGTGGTGGCGGGCTTGTATTCGCAGCCTATCCAGCCCCGGTAGCCGATGCGGTCGATATGCCCGAAAAGGAACGGGAAATTGATCTCCCCGGTGCCTGGTTCGTTGCGCCCCGGGTTGTCGGCGAGCTGCATGTGCGGGATCAGCGCGAGGTTGCTTTCGATGCCGCGGGCAAGGTCGCCCTCCATGATCTGCATGTGGTAGATGTCGTACTGCAGGAAGAGGTTGTCCGAACCGACGGCCTTGATGATGTCGACGGCCTGTTTCGAGTAGTTCAGGAAAAAACCCGGGATGTCGCGGGTGTTGATCGGTTCGATCAGCAGCTTGATTCCGGCTTCGGCGAATTTCGGCGCGGCAAACTGCAGGTTGCGGATGAAGGTTTCGCGCGCGTCGATGGGGTCGACGTGCGGCGGGCGGATGCCGGCGAGGCAGTTGACCTGCTTGCAGCCGAGGGCGGTGGCGTAGTCGATGGCGCGGCCGACGCCGTCCTGGAATTCGCTGCTGCGTTTGGGATGGCAGGCGATGCCGCGTTCGCCCTTGGCCCAGTCGCCCGCCGGCAGGTTGTGCAGCACCTGCGTCAGGCCGTTGTTATGCAGCGCTGCGGCCAGTTCCTCCTTGTCGTAGTCGTAGGGGAACAGGTATTCGACCCCCTTGAACCCGGCGCCGGCGGCAGCGGCGAAACGCTCCAGGAACGGCACTTCGTTGAACAGCATGGTGAGGTTGGCGCAGAACTTCGGCATGGGGGCCATCCGGAGGGGAATTTTCAGGGAGTGGCCATTATAATCACGGGCATGGCGCAGACTGAAAAACCCGCGGTGGCGGTGTTGCTGGCCGCGGGCGCGGGATCGCGCTTCGGCGGCGGCAAATTGCTGCATCCGCTGGAGGACGGCGTGGCGATCGCCGCGCATGCCGCGCGCAACCTGATCGCGGCCGGTCTCGCGGTGACTGCAGTGGTGCGTCCCGGTGATTTTCCGGTCGCGGAAATGCTCGAGCAGGAAGGCTGCGAAGTCACGGTGTGCACGGAGGCGTCGCGCGGCATGGGCCTGAGCCTCGCGCACGGCGTGGCGGCGACGAATGAGGCCGGCGGCTGGATCGTCGCGCTGGCCGACATGCCGCGCATCCGGCCGGACACCATCATGCGCGTGGCGCAGGCGCTGGCGGCCGGCGCCGAAATCGTTGCACCGGAATACCAGGGCGATCGCGGTCATCCCGTCGGATTCGGCAAACGTTTTCTGCATGAACTGCAGGCCCTCACCAGCGACAGCGGTGCGCGACCCATCGTCCAGCGCAACCAGGCGCTGGTGCGTCTGATCGAATGTGATGATCCGGGCGTGCTGCTCGACATCGATCGCCGTACCGACCTTGCGCGTTGTGTTTAAGTATTTGATTATAAAGGGTAAATAATGTCTCGTTTCACCGGCACCGAAAACTATGTCGCCACCGACGACCTGATGATGGCGGTGAATGCCGCGCTGGCGCTGGAGCGCCCGCTGCTGATCAAGGGCGAGCCCGGTACCGGCAAGACCATGCTGGCCCTGGAAGTGGCGAAGGCGCTGGGCCGGCCGCTGCACGAGTGGCACATCAAGTCGACGACCAAGGCGCAGCACGGCCTGTATGAATACGACGCGGTTTCCAGGCTGCGCGATTCGCAGCTCGGCGACCCGAAGGTGAAGGACATCAGCAATTACATCGTGCAGGGCATGTTGTGGAAGGCCTTTGAATCCGAGCAACCGGCGGTGCTGCTGATCGATGAGGTCGACAAGGCCGACATCGAGTTCCCCAACGACCTGCTGCGCGAACTCGACCGCATGGAATTCTATGTCTACGAGACGCAGCAGCTGATCAAGGCGAAACACCGGCCGCTGGTGATCATCACCAGCAACAACGAGAAGGAACTGCCCGACGCCTTCCTGCGCCGCTGTTTTTTCCATTACATCCGTTTTCCCGACGCCGACACCATGGCGAAAATCGTCGACGTGCATTTTCCCGGGATCAAGAAACAGCTGCTGTCGCAGGCACTCAACGCCTTTTTCGAAATCCGCGAGGTGCCGGGCCTGAAGAAAAAACCGACGACCTCGGAACTGCTCGACTGGCTGAAGCTCCTGATGGCCGAAGACATACCGCCGGAAGCGCTGCACAGCCAGGACACGCACAAGATCGTTCCGCCGCTGCACGGGGCGCTGATCAAGAACGAGCAGGACGTGCATCTGTTCGAGCGGCTGGTGTTCATGTCGCGGCGCAAGAGCTGATCGCCGCGCATCCGAGCGGGTTCTCCGCAATGACTATTTGCCGCTTTTTCTGGATCATTTGCGCTGCCCTGCTGCTGACGGGGACGTTTGCACAGGCGCAGAACGCGCGCAAGCCGGAAAAGGTGGTGTTGCAGCTGAAGTGGAAACACCAGTTCCAGTTCGCCGGTTATTACGCGGCCGCCGAGAAGGGCTACTACCGCGACGCCGGCTTCGCAGTGGACATCCGCGAGGTGCGCGAAGGCCAGGATCCGGTCGACAGCGTGATCGACGGCCAGGTCGACTACGGCATCGGCGCTTCGGAACTGGCGCTGCACCGCGGGCTGGGCCGGCCGGTGGTGGTGCTGGCGGTGATCCTGCAGCATTCGCCGCTGGTGCTGATCGCGCGCGGCGGTGGCGTGAAATCGGTGCACGACCTCGTCGGCAAACGCGTGATGCTGCTGCCACAGGAAACCGAGCTTTATGCCTACCTGCAGCGCGAGGGCATGGCTCGGAAGGACATTACCGAGGTGGCGCACAGTTTCGCCATCGACGACCTGGTGCAAGGCAGGGTTGAGGCGCAGTCGGGTTATTCGACCGACGAGCCCTTCCTGCTCAAACGCATGGGTTTCCCGCACAGCCTGTATTCGCCGCGGTCCAGTGGCATCGATTTCTACGGCGACACGCTGTTCACCTCGGTACGCGTGCTCAAGCGGGATCCGCAGCGCGTCGCTGCGTTCCGCGAGGCGAGCCTGCGCGGCTGGCAGTACGCGATGGAGCATCCGGAGGAAATCGCCGACCTGATACTCGCGCGTTACAGCAAGCGCCACAGCCGCGAGCACCTGCTGTTCGAAGCGGAAGAGATGCGCCGCCTGATGCAGCCGCACCTGATCCGCATCGGCCATGTCAACCCGGGGCGCTGGCGCAGCATAGCCGGCGTCTACTCCGAATTCGGCATGCTGCCGCAGAAATACAGCCTCGACGGTTTCATTCTCGACGAGGCGACGCAGCGCGACCTGACCTGGTATTACCGCGGCCTCGCGCTGGCCCTGGTGATTGCGCTGCTCGGTGCGCTGGCCGCCGCAATGCAGACAGTTTTCAACCGCCGCCTGCGCCGGGAAGTGGAGCGGCGGCGCGAAGCGGAACGCACGCTGCTGTCGGCCAACGAACGCCTGCAGCAGCAGCTCGATGAAATCCGCGTACTGAAATCCCAGCTCGAGGATCAGGCGCTGCGCGACAGCCTGACCGGGCTATACAACCGGCGCTATTTCGACGGCGCACTGGAACGCGAACTGGCTTTGGCGCGGCGCCAGGATTACCCGGTGAGCCTGGTGCTGATCGACATCGACCGCTTCAAAGTACTCAACGACAGCCATGGCCACCAGGCGGGCGATGCGGTGCTGCAGTCGCTGGCCACCTACCTGTCCGACAACTGCCGCGTCGGTGACCTGGTCTGCCGTTGGGGCGGTGAGGAGTTCGTCGTGGTGATGCCGCATACGCCGCTGGCCGGCGCCGTGCAGCGCGCCGAAATTTGGTGCGCGGGTTTTGCGGCGAATCCGGTGCATTTCGGCAGCCTGGTGCTTAACAACACGCTGTCGGCGGGCGTTGCCGCGTGGCCGGCCGACGC
>JBMTEY010000118.1:0-8030 GCA_049433545.1 Burkholderiales bacterium
ACCGCCGTGGGAGAACTGGGTCAGACGCAGGGCTGCGGGGTCGATTTGGTTCATATCGGATTCGCGTTGGAAGGGTTATTCAGTTTGTCAGAGACGGCTGCGCCGCGGGTGTCCGGGTGCGATAATCGCGCATCATGGATGCAGCAGCGAATCATAACGCCAAAAAAGGACGCGCGGTAAGCACCGTAACCGTTGCGGAGATTGACGCATACGACGAGATCATCGACGTGCGCTCTGAAGGCGAATTTGCCGAAGACCACGTTCCCGGTGCGATCAACCTGCCCGTCCTGGACAACGCCGAGCGCGAGCGCGTCGGCACCATCTACAAGCAGGTATCTTCGTTCGAAGCCAAGAAAATCGGCGCGGCCCTGGTCAGCGCCAATATCGCACGCCATCTCGCGGCGCACTTGGCACAGCGTCCGCGCGACTGGAAACCGCTGGTCTACTGCTGGCGCGGCGGCGGCCGCAGCGGCGCCCTCGCCCACGTGCTGGCGCAGATCGGCTGGCGGGTCGGACAGCTCGGCGGCGGCTACAAGAACTACCGCCGCGCGGTGATCGACGAGCTGGGCACATTGCCCGAACGCTACCGCTGGCGCGTGGTCTGCGGCATGACCGGCACCGGCAAGAGCCGGCTGCTGCGCGCGCTGCAGGAACAGGGCGCGCAAGTGCTAGACCTCGAAGAACTCGCCGCCCACCGCGGGTCGGTGCTCGGCAATCTGCCGGACGAAGCACAGCCGTCTCAAAAACTGTTCGAGAGCCGCGTGTGGCACGCATTGCGCCGCCTCGATCCGCAGCGCACCGTGTTCGTGGAATCCGAAAGCAGGAAGATCGGCAACCTGCGCGTGCCGGAAGCGCTGATCGAGGCCATGTGGCAAAGCGAATGCCTGGTGGTCGAGGCCGGCATGGCCGTACGCGTCGCTCTGCTCAAGGACGAATACGCGCATTTTCTCGGCAACGCCGCGCTGCTCAACGCCCAGCTCGACTGCCTGCGCCAGCTGCACGGTAATGCCGTCATCGACGGCTGGCAGGCGCTGGCGCGCAGCGGCGATTGGGACCGGCTGACCGGCGAACTGCTGACCAGGCACTACGATCCGGCTTATACCCGCGCCATCAACAGCCACTATCCGCAGCTGGCTCAGGCGGCAAACTTCAGGCTGGCGGAAAATTCAGCGGTCGCGATGACCCGGCTGGCGCGTGAAGTGCTCGCCGCGATACCGGAACGTTAGGCCGCCACCGGTCCGGCCTCGACCTCCTGCTGCAGGCGCGCCGACGCGGCGCCGCGGCCGACGCCGGCATGATCGAAGCCCAGCCTGCACAGCAGTTCCGGATCGTACTGGTTGCGGCCGTCGACGATCAGCCGGCCTTTCATGCGCGACTTGATCGCCATGAAATCCGGCGAACGGAAAGGTTTCCATTCCGTGGCCAGTACCAGCGCATCGACACCTTCGAGGGCGTTATAGGGGTCGACGGCAAACGTCAGCGCGCCGGAAACAAACCATTGCCGGGGCAGCACCGCATGCGCCCGCGGCATCGCCACCGGGTCATGGGCCTGGACCCGCGCGCCGGCGGCCAGCAGGTCGGCGATGATGGTGATGGCCGGTGCCTCGCGCAGGTCGTCGGTATCGGGCTTGAAAGCGAGTCCCCAGACGGCGAACTTGCGGCCCTGCAGGCGCCTGCCGAAACGACCGGCGATGGTTTCGTAGGCCCAGTGTTTTTGCGCTTCATTGGTGCCGGCGACCGCCGCCAGTATCGCGGGTTCGATACATGCCTGCCGCGCCATGTCGATCAGCGCGCGCACGTCCTTGGGAAAACACGAGCCGCCGTAACCGCAGCCGGCATACAGGTAGGAATAGCCGATGCGCGTATCCGCGCCTATGCCGCGGCGCACGCTTTCGACGTCGGCTCCCAGCGCATCGCACAGTCCCGCCATTTCGTTCATGAACGAGATCCGGGTGGCGAGCATGGCGTTGGCCGCGTACTTGGTCAGCTCCGCTTCGCGCAGGCCCATCACGATCAGGCGTTCATGGTTGCGCACGAAAGGCGCGTAGAGTTCACGCATCATGCGTTCCGCACGCCGCCCGCTGACGCCGATCACCACCCGGTCCGGACTCATGAAGTCGCGCACTGCCGAACCCTCGCGCAGGAACTCCGGATTGGATACGACGTCGTGTTCCTTGGGCAGGCCGCGGCCGGCGATCGCCTGGTCCAGCGCCGAGCTGATGCTTTCGACGGTGCCCACCGGCGCCGTGGATTTGTTGACGACGATGCAGCCGGGTTTCATGTAACGGCCGATGTCTGCCGCCGCATCCATCACCTGGCCGGTATCGGCGCCCCCGCCGGCCAGCGGGGGCGTACCGACCGCGATGAACACCAGGTCAGCCTCGCCGATCGCGGCACGGGGATCGCTGGTGAATGAAAGTCGCCGCTGCTGGGCATTGCGCTGCGCCAGCGACTCCAGCCCGGGTTCGAAAAAGGGCAGCATGCCCAGGCGCAATTGCGAAATCCTGCGCGGGTCGCTGTCCACGCAGGTCACCAGGTTGCCCATCTCGGCCAGGCATGCACCGGTCACCAGTCCCACGTACCCGCAACCCATCACCACGATATTCATCACGCACGCTCCGGCAGAGTCCTTAAGGTGCCGGATGCGGGCGCGCCGCTTCCGGCTGCAGCCATGGTCACACCGCGAGGTTTCCGCATTACGACAGCCGGATGACAGAAATGCGGCAATGCCGCCGGCCGCGGGTCGGGCGCGGCGCTGGTTGCATGGCGCGGGGAAATCGGCCAAGATAGCCGCAAGTCCACAGCAGAAAATTCAAGAAACGCCAGCGTGCTGGATCAGCCTGCACCCGATATCGAGCTTCCTGCGACAGGAGGCAAAACTTTCAAGCTGGGCTCCCCGCCCGGCCAGGCGGTAGTGCTCTACTTCTACCCCAAGGACAACACCCCCGGCTGCACCACCGAGGGCCAGCATTTCCGCGACCTCCATGCGCAATTCACCGCGGCCGGCTGCGCGGTTTACGGCATCTCGCGCGACAGCCTGAAATCCCACGAAAACTTCAAGGCGAAGATGGGGTTCCCGTTCGACCTGCTGAGCGACAGCGATGAAGAAGCCTGCAAGGCCTTCAACGTCATCAAGATGAAGAACCTGTACGGCAAAAAAGTCCGCGGCATCGAGCGCAGCACTTTTGTGATCGACCGCAACGGCATTGTTCGCCGCGAATGGCGCGGCGTGAAAGTCCCGGGGCACGTGCAGGAGGTGCTGGAATTCGTAAAAACCCTGCCCTGAGCGCCCGGACCACCGGTTTCATCACCGTTCCGCCCTACTTTTCTCCGGGAGGCTCATGATTCAACGCAAGGCCGCATCCGCACCGTCGTCCGTCGTATCCCGTCTGCCCGCAGGAATCCGGCTGTTCGTGCTGGACACCAACGTGCTGATGCACGACCCCACCAGCCTGTTCCGCTTCGAGGAACACGACCTGTTCATCCCGATAGCGACGCTGGAGGAGCTCGACGGCAACAAGAAAGGCATGTCGGAGGTGTCGCGCAACGCGCGCCAGGCGAGCCGCTACCTCGACGAACTCGTTGGCGGGGTGCAGGGCGACATCAGCAGCGGCATACCGCTGGAAGCCCACGGCGACAAGGCGGCGACCGGCCGTGTTTTTCTGCAGACCGAAGCGATCAACGGCGTGCTGCCGGCGAGCCTGCCCAGCGGCAAGGCCGACAACCAGATCATCGGCGTGGTCAAGCACCTGCAGGAGGCGCATCCCAAGCGCCAGGTCATCCTGGTGTCCAAGGACATCAACATGCGCATCAAGGCCCGCGCGCTGGGCCTCGCGGCGGAGGACTATTTCAACGACAAGGTGCTCGAAGACACCGACCTGCTCTACACCGGCATCCTTGCGCTGCCGGCGGACTTCTGGGAAGTGCACGGCAAGAAAATGGAATCCTGGCAGCAGGCCGGCAACACCTTTTACAGGGTGCACGGCCCGCTGTGTTCCGGCATGCTGGTCAACCAGTTCGTGTTTCTAGAGGGCGACCAGCCGTTCCAGGCACAGGTTCGCGAAGTCAGCGGAAAGACCGCGATCCTGCAGATGCTGAAAGACCACAGCCATCAGCGCAACAACGTGTGGGGCATCACCGCGCGCAACCGCGAACAGAATTTCGCGCTCAATGCGCTGATGAATCCCGACATCGACTTCATCACCCTGCTCGGCCAGGCCGGCAGCGGCAAGACGCTGATGACGCTGGCGGCGGGCCTCGCACAGACGCTGGACGACAAGCTGTTCTCCGAGATCATCGTCACCCGGGTCACCGTGCCGGTGGGCGAGGACATCGGTTTCCTGCCCGGCACCGAAGAGGAAAAGATGAACCCGTGGATGGGCGCGCTGGAGGACAACCTCGACGTGCTGAACCACACCGACGACGAGGCCGGCGAATGGGGCCGCGCGGCCACCCGCGACCTGATCCGCTCACGGATCAAGGTGAAGTCGCTCAATTTCATGCGCGGCCGCACCTTCCTCAACAAGTTCCTGATCATCGACGAGGCGCAGAACCTGACGCCGAAGCAGATGAAGACGCTGATCACCCGCGCCGGACCCGGCACCAAGGTGGTGTGCCTGGGCAACATCTCGCAGATCGACACGCCGTACCTGACCGAAGGAAGTTCGGGGCTGACCTATGTGGTGGACCGGATGAAGGGCTGGCCGCACGGCGGGCACGTCACACTGATGCGCGGCGAACGCTCCCGGCTGGCGGATCACGCAGCGGAAGTGCTGTAGAACGATCAGTTGAAGCCGTCGCTGCTGCCGGCGTAGCTCTCGAAACGGGTGTGGTGGCCGAGGAAGGTCAGGTCGACCTTGCCCACAGGGCCGTTACGCTGCTTGGCGATGATGATCTCGGCGATGCCCTTGCGCGGCGAATCGGGGTTGTAGACTTCGTCGCGGTAGATGAACAGGATCACGTCGGCGTCCTGCTCGATCGCGCCCGATTCGCGCAGGTCGGACATCATCGGACGCTTGTCCTGGCGTGAATCGACGCTGCGGTTGAGCTGCGACAGCGCAATCACCGGCAGCTTCAGTTCCTTGGCAAGTCCCTTGAGTCCCCGTGAAATCTCGGCGATCTCGGTGGCGCGGTTCTCGTCGCGCCCACCAGTGGCGGTACCCGACATCAGCTGCAGGTAATCGACCACGATCAGCGACAGCCCGCCGCACTGCCGGTGCAGGCGCCGCGCGCGCGAGCGCACTTCCAGCGCGTTCAGCCCCGCAGTGTCGTCGATGAAGATCTGCGCGTCGTTGAGCTTGCCCACTGCATCGACCAGCCGCGGCCAGTCCTCTTCCTTGAAGGTGCCGGTGCGCAGCTTGTGCTGGTCGACCCGGCCCACCGAACCGATCATCCGCATCGCCAGCTGCGGACCCGACATTTCCATGCTGAACACCGCGACCGCCTTCTTGCTGTCGAGTGCGGCATTTTCGACCATGTTCATCGCCAGCGCGGTCTTGCCCATCGAGGGGCGGCCGGCAACAACGATCAGTTCGCCCTGCTGCAGCCCCGAGGTATAACGGTCGAGGTCGACGAAGCCGGTAGCGAGGCCGATGACGTCGTTCTTGTTCTCGCGGCTGTAGAGCATGTCGATGCGCTCGACGGTCTCGGTCAGCAGCGGATCGATCTTGACGAAACCCTGTTTCGACTTGGAGCCCGCCTCGGCGATCTGGAACACCCGCGCCTCGGCCTCGTCGATCAGCAGGTGGGCGTCCTTGCCGGTCTGGCTGTAGGCCGAATCGGCGATCGCGGTGCCCACCGCCGCGAGGTTGCGCAGGATCGCGCGCTCGCGCACGATCTCGGCGTAACGGCGGATGTTGGCGGCGCTGGGCGTGTTCAATGCCAGTGCGCCGATGTAGGACTGGCCGCCGATATCCGCCAGCTTGCCGCTGCGCTCCAGGCTTTCAGCGACGGTCAGCGCATCCGCGGGCTTGTTGTGCTCGATCAGCTGCGCGATGTGCTGGAAAATCGTGCGATGGTCGGCGCGATAGAAGTCGGCCTCGGTGATCACGTCGGCGATGCGGTCCCAGGCAGTGTTGTCGAGCAGCAGGCCGCCGAGCACGGATTGTTCGGCTTCGACGGAGTGCGGAGGCGTGCGCGCGGCTTCGAGCTGCGCATCCTTGCTGAACGGTGTGACTAGTTGCACCATATCCGGAGTATCTATGTAACTAATTGATTTTATTATATATTTTAAAAATTCTCGCACTGCTGCTGCATGCCGCCGAACAGTTCAATGTAACAAAAAAAGGACTGTCGCCAGTCCTTTTTTTTGATGCAAAAAATTACGCTTTGCTATCAGTGCACTACGCAGCCTCGCCCAGCACCGAGACGGTGATCGATACCACCACGTCGGCATGCAGGTTCACTTTCAGCGGGTAGTCGCCGATCATTTTCAGCGGGCCTTCCGGCATGCGGATCGAGGATTTGACCACCTCGAAACCCTGCTTCTGCAGGGCTTCGGCGATGTCGCTGTTGGTAACCGAACCGAACAGCTTGCCGTCGACACCGGCCTTCTGCGTGATCTGCACCATCAGGCCTTCGAGCTTGGCCGCGCGCTCCTGCGCCTTGGCCAGGGTCTCGGCATGCGCCTTTTCCAGTTCGGCGCGGCGCTTTTCGAAATCGGCGAGATTCGCCGTGGTAGCGCGTTTCGCCTTGCCCTGAGGGATCAGGAAGTTGCGGGCGTAACCGTCCTTGACACGGACCACGTCGCCCAGCGTACCCAGGTTGATGACTTTTTCCAGAAGTATGACTTGCATGGCTGGCCTCTCAGTGCAGATCGGTGTACGGCAGCAGCGCCAGGAAGCGCGCGCGCTTGACCGCGATCGACAGCTGGCGCTGGTAACGCGCCTTGGTGCCGGTGATGCGGGCCGGGATGATCCTGCCGTTTTCGTTGATGAAATCTTTCAGCAGGTTGATGTCCTTGTAGTCCACCTGCTTGATGCCTTCGGCGGTGAACCGGCAGAACTTGCGGCGGCGGAACAGCGCATTGCCCTTCTTGCGGCC
Organism: Burkholderiales bacterium; assembly: GCA_049433545.1. GTDB lineage: Bacteria > Pseudomonadota > Gammaproteobacteria > Burkholderiales > SG8-41. The sequence goes on from JBMTEY010000118.1 coordinate 7,042, forward strand.
GTCCTTGCCCTTGCCTTTGCCCTTGCCAAACCTGCCCTTGCCACCACTGCTTCCGCCCATTCGTGCCATGTGCGTTTTCCTTTCAAATCAATTCGATGTTCGTTACATGCAGGACCACTTGCCTGCTCATGCGATGCTTGCGGTTCAGGAACCCCTGCACTTCGACCGTGCTGCCCTGCCGGATTCCGGCGATGCGTACGGCCAGTTCGCCGGTGGCCTTGGCCGTCATTTCGAATTCAACCTGCCGCTGTTGCCCTGCTTCAGTCTGCTGCGACTGGTGGCGAAGGTTGAAATCGACGACCGGAAGGCCGGCTGGCGTGTGGCGCAGAGGTTCCACCGTGGCCAAGGCTGCGTGCAGCCTGACCGCGTTCCGGCTCACCTAGGCCGCACTCTCCGCGGGCGCCGGCGCCGGCTTGGCCGCCTCTTCGCTCACCGCGACGGGACGCGACTTCTCTTCCTTCATCATCGGCGACGGACTGGTGACGGCTTCGTCCATGCTCACCGTCAGGTGGCGCAGCACGGCGTCGTTGAATTTGAACGCGTGTTCCAGTTCCAGCAGCGTTTCATTGTCGCACTCGATGTTCATGAGCACGTAATGCGCCTTGTGCATCTTCTGGATCGGGTAGGTCAGCTGGCGCCGGCCCCAGTCTTCGAGGCGGTGGATGGCGCCCTTGCGGCCGGTGATCATCTGGCGATAACGGTCGAGCATCGCCGGCACCTGCTCGCTTTGGTCCGGATGGACGATCAAAACGATCTCGTAATGTCGCATTCAGAATCTCCTTATGGGCTGTTGGGCCGCCCGCGATGCGAGCGCGGTGCGGCAAGGACATGTTCGATTGTTTCCTGCACGGCCGGGGCCGCGTGGGAGGCAGGATTATACCGGAATGACCACGCGGATCAAGGGCTTGCGGTAATCAGCCGCGGACAAAGCCCGGACTTGAATTTGGCGCACCGCAAAATCGCCAGCCTTACGCTGCGAAATGACGCCC
>JBMTEY010000119.1:0-7984 GCA_049433545.1 Burkholderiales bacterium
GCCGCTGACGAGCAGTGTCGAGGCGCCCAGGACTGCGGCGATCAGTGCGTGTTTCATTATTCGGTCTCCCGTTGGTTGAGCAAAACAGTTCATAAACGTCGCAGCGCGGGTTTTTATTCCTGCAGGCGGTGCAATGTAACAGCGTCAGGCGTCGGTGCGGTGATGCCGCGGGACCCGACTGCGTTCGGTATCCTCATGTTTTTAATGGTGAATTAGAGGTTGTTGATACACGGCTCAATCCCAGCCGCCGCCGCTGCGTTCGCGTTTGCGCAGGCCCTGCTTTTTTTTATCGTCCAGCCGCCGCTGCTTTGAGGCGCGGGTGGGGCGCGTGGCGCGGCGCAATTTGGGCGGCGTCGCGGCGGCGCGCAACAGGTCGGCAAGTCGCGCCCGCGCATCGTCGCGGTTGCGCGCCTGACTGCGGAAGCGCTGGGCGGTGATCACCAGCACGCCGTCGCCGGAGAGGCGCCGGCCGGCGAGCGCTGCCAACCGCGTTTTCACCGCCTCCGGCAGGCTGCGCGAACGCGCGACGTCGAAGCGCAGTTCCACCGCGGTCGCCACCTTGTTGACGTTCTGGCCCCCGGGGCCCGAAGCATGGACGAAACGCTCGGTGATTTCCGACTCGTCGATGGTGATGGTGCGCGTGACTCGCATATCGGAATGAGTATAAAGTAGCGCGCCGGAATCTTCTGCGACAACCCTGGAGTAGTCTGCCATGATCCGCATCCTGTTTTTCGCGCTCGCCGCCGCTTTCAGCCTGTCCGCTTTTGCTCACCACGGCTGGAGCGAATACGACAACAGCAAGGAACTCCGTCTCACCGGCACCATTGCCGAATCCGGCTACGAGCATCCGCACGGCCACATCCGGCTGGCGACGCCGGGCAAGACCTGGACCGCGGTGCTGGCGCCGCCGTCGCGCATGAATGCGCGCGGACTGAATCCGGAAGCCCTGAAAAAAGGCGCGACGGTGACGGTGGTCGGCTACGCCAACCGCAACAAGCCCGAGGAGATGCGCGCCGAGCGCATCATCGCCGGCGGCAAGACCATCGAACTGCGATGACCGATCCCGGCGCGCCGCTGGCGGCGATCGAACGCCTGCCGCTGGCGGTGGCAATGCGCCACGAGCTGTGGCTGTACCCGTCCGTCGAGATCGTCCATATCATCGGTTTCGTCACGCTGGTGGGGTCGATACTGGTACTCGACCTGCGCCTGCTCGGTTTGTCGAACGGAATTTCCGTGCGAGCGCTGGCGCGCCACGTGCTGCCGTGGTCGCTGGGCGCGCTGGTCTTGATCGTGCCCACGGGGCTGCTGATGTTCATCGCCCATGCCGGGGATTTTGTTTCCAACACCGCGTTCATCGTCAAGATGTCGCTGCTGTTCTGCGCCGGCATCAACGCCGCGGTGTTTCACGCCGGCGTGTTCCGCACGGCGGAAGCGTGGGACAGCGGAACCGAGGTGCCGGTTCCCGCAAAAATCCACGCCGTGGTTTCCCTGTTGATATGGATCGGCGTGCTTGCCTGCGGCCGCCTCCTGGCGTACGTTTAGCGCATGAATACACGACTCGGTTATGTCGCAGGCTTCGCCATCTGCGCGGCGCTGCTCGGTTTCGGCCTCTACCTGCAGTACGTGGACGGCGAGGATCCCTGCCCGCTGTGCATCTTCCAGCGCGTCGCCTTCATCGCGCTCGGTGTGGTGTTCCTGGTTGCGGCGATCCACGGGCCGCAAAAAACCGGCGCCGTCGTCTATGCCGTGTTTGGCGGATTGTGCGCGCTGACCGGCGCCGGCCTCGCCGCGCGCCATGTCTGGTTGCAAAGCCTGCCCGCCGACCAGGTGCCGGCCTGCGGCCCCGGACTGTCGTACATGCTCGAACAGTTTCCGCTGATGCGCATGCTGGAAAAAGTGCTGACCGGGTCCGGTGAATGCGCCGAGGCCGGCTGGAAATTTCTCGGCCTGACCATCGCCGGCTGGTCGCTGGTCTGGTTTATCCTGCTCGGCGGATTCGTGGTGTGGCTCGCCTGGCAGGCGCGCCGCGCGCCGTCTACGCCCTGATGTCGGGCGTCAGCTGCCGTTCCAGCAGGGTGATCTGGTCCTTGACCAGCAGCTTGCGTTTTTTCAGGCGCTGCAACTGCAGCTGATCCTGCACCGGTGACTGCAACAGGCGATTGATCACGTCGTCGAGGTCGCGATGCTCGAGCTTGAGTTCGGCGATGCGCGCTTCGATGGCTTCGGTTTCTTCGCGGTCGGGCATGTGGCGGCGGTGTATCGCAGGGGGAGTGCAGTATAGGACGAGACGCCGGCACGGACAAGGCCGAATAACAATAAGTATCTGATTTTAAAGGAATATTTAATATGTCCCAGACGCTGCAAGTGAACGGGCGCGCGCGTGTAACCAACGCCGACGCCGAAACTCCGCTGCTCTATGTATTGCGCAACGACCTCGGCCTCGTCGGCACGCGTTACGGCTGCGGCCTCGGCCAGTGCGGCGCGTGCACGGTGATCATCGACGGCAAACCGGTGCAGTCCTGCGACGTGCCGCTGTCGGCGGTCGTCGGAAAAAACATCACCACCATCGAAGCGCTGGGTACGGATGAGGCACTGCATCCGCTGCAGCGCGCCTTCATCGCCGAACAGGCCGCGCAGTGCGGCTACTGCGCCAGCGGCATCCTGATGTCGGCCAAGGCCTTGCTCGACGTCAATCCCGATCCCGATGATGCGGCGATCCGCGCCGCACTCGACGCCAACCTCTGCCGCTGCGGCACCCACGGCCGCATCCTGCGCGCGATCAAGCGCGCGGCCAAAGAGATGAGGAAATAACCATGGCACAAGCGAAAGAAGCAGCGCCGCGCAAACTGCCGGGCAGCCTTGAAACCAACCGCCGGCTCGACCGCTGGATCACCATCAACGCCGACGGCACGGTGACGCTGACCCCGGGCAAGGTCGAGATCGGCCAGGGCATCCTCACCGCGCTGGTGCAGATGACCGCCGAGGAGCTCGACATCGACGTCTCGCGCATCCGCCTGGTGCCGGCGAGCACGGCAGTCAGCCCCAACGAAGGCATCACCTCGGGCAGCCGTTCGATCCAGGAAAGCGGACTCGCGCTGCGCCACGCCGCAGCCGAGGCGCGCAGCCTGCTGCTCGAACGCGCAGCCAAGAAACTCGCCGTCACCCTCGAAAGTCTGACCGTCGCCGACGGCGTGATCACGGCGCGCGGCGGCGGCACGGCCACTTACTGGGAATTGACGTCGCCTGACCTGCTGGCGCGCGAATCCACCTTCGACGTCACCGCAAAAATGCCGGCCGAACACGTCGTCGTCGGCACCTCGCTCGCGCGCGTCGACCTGCCGCCCAAGGTCATGGGCAAGGCGGTCTACGTGCAGGACATGGTGCTGCCGGGCATGCTGCACGGCCGCGTGTCGCGGCCGCCGGGACCGCGCGCGCGCCTGAAGTCGCTGGATGCGAAGGAAGTCGAACAGATGCCCGGCGTGGTCGCCGTGGTGCGCGACGGTTCCTTCCTCGGCGTGGTCGCCGAGCGCGAAGAGCAGGCGATACGCGCCGAACGGCGGCTCGCGCGCATCGCGCAATGGACGCCGGGCGCAGACCTGCCGGCCAACGATCCGCGCGACCTGCTCAAGCTCGAAGCCGAAACCGAAGTCATCAGCGAGAAGGGCGACCCTGCGACCGCCGGCGCGAAACAGCTTTCCGCCGAATACACCAAGCCCTACAGCGCCCACGCCTCGCTGGCGCCGTCCTGTTCCGTCGCGCAGTGGGAGGGCAGCAAGGTGCGCGTGTGGACTCACAGCCAGGGGATCTTCCCGCTGCGCGGCGACATGGCACAGGCGCTGGGCATGAAGGAAGAAGACATCGTCATCACCCACGCCGAAGGCGCGGGCTGCTACGGCCACAACGCCGCCGACGACGTGACCATGGACGCGGTGCTGCTCGCGCGCGCGGTGCCCGGCAGGCCGGTGCGCCTGCAATGGATGCGCGAGGACGAATTCGGCTGGGAACCGTTCAGCAGCCCGATGGTGGTGCGACTGAACGCGGCGCTCGACGCCAAGGGCAACATCGTCAACTGGAGCCACGAACTTTGGAGCCATGCCCACAGCACACGACCCACCGGCAACAGCAAGAGCGGCGGCGTCAACCTGCTCGCGGCCTGGCATCTCGAAAAGCCGGTGCCCGCAGCCAAGCCCGGCAATCCGCCGCTGCCCGGCGGCGGCAGCCACCGCAACGCGATTCCGCTCTACGATTTTCCCAACCAGAAAGTCGTCAACAACCTGATCCGCAAATCGCCGCTGCGCACCTCCGCGATGCGCGCGCTGGGCGGTTTTGCCAACGCTTTCTCCATCGAGGGCTTCATGGACGAACTGGCCGAAGCGGCGGGCGCCGACCCGGTGGAATTCCGCCTGCGCCACCTCAAGGATGCGCGCGCGAAAGCGGTGATCGAGAAGGCCGCGCAGATGGCCAAATGGAAACCCAATGAAAAAGGCGACGGCGAACGCGGCCGCGGTGTAGCCTTCGCGCGCTACAAGAACCTCGCTGCCTACCTCGCGGTGATTGCCGAAGTGCGGGTGGAGGAAGAAGTTCGGGTGCTGCGGATGTGGGCTGCGGTCGACGTCGGCCAGGCCATCAATCCCGACGGCGTGCTCAACCAGATCGAAGGCGGCATGATCCAGAGCGCGAGCATGGCGCTGAAGGAACGCATCGATTTCGACAAGACCGGCGTCACCACGCTCAACTGGGAGGATTACCCGATCCTGCGTTTCGGCGAAGTGCCGGAGATTGAAGTTGCACTGATCAACCGTCCGGAAGCGCCGCCGGTGGGCGCCGGCGAAGGCACGCAGGGTCCGGTGGCCGCGGCGATCGCCAACGCCGTTTACAATGCACTGGGCGCGCGGCTGCGCGACATGCCGTTCACCCGCGACCGTATCGTCTCCGCTTTAAGTGCATGATTAAAAAGGTAAAAAAATGAAAGTCCTGGTGATCCACGGCGCCGGCCTCAACATGCGCGGCAAGGTGCAGCTCGAAGTCTTCGGCCCGATGACACTGGCGCAGTACGAGGAGCACATCCGCGGTTACGCGAAAGACCTCGGCATCGACGTCTCGTTCTTCCATTCCAACATCGAGGGCGAGGTCTGCAACAAACTGTTCGAGGCCTTCGACAGCGACATCGCTGGCGTGGTGATCAATCCCGGCGGCTACACCACGGTGGCCGGCCCGCTGCGCGCGGCGATTGCGATGATGAAATTCCCGGTGATCGAAGTGCACCTCTCCAATCCCACCGCGCGCGGCGCGGTGTCGGTGATGCAGCCGGTGTGCAAGGCCTCGGTCTACGGCTTCGGCATCGAGAGCTACAAGTACGCGCTGAGCGGGATCAAGTCGCTGGTCAAAAAATAAGGCAGGGCCGCTGACAGGCGGGGGAGGCTGCAATGAAATTCGGCGACTTCGCCAAGATAAAGTCCCTGCAAACGCCGCAGGGCTTCAAGGAAAACCTGCAGCGCATGGGCCTTGCCATGCCCTGCGACGATACGCTCGAAGCTGCGCCTTCATCGCCGCTGGCGCAGCCGCTCAATATCGACGGTCTCAGCATCGGCAACCGTTTTGTCGTGCATCCGATGGAAGGCTGGGACGCCGAAGCCGACGGCCGTCCTTCGGACAACACCCGCCGGCGCTGGAACAACTTCGGCCGCTCTGGCGCCAAGCTGATCTGGGGCGGCGAGGCGGTGGCAGTGCGTCCCGACGGCCGCGCCAATCCCAACCAGCTGCTGCTCAACGCGCAGACCGAACGAGACATCGCCGCGATGCGGGAAGCACTGGTCGCCGAACACCGCGCGGCGATGGGCAGTGACGACGGCCTCGTCGTCGGCCTGCAGCTCACGCATTCCGGGCGCTTCTGCAAGCCCAACGACCACCACAAACAGGAGCCGATGATCCTCTACCGGCATCCCATTCTCGACCGCAAGTTCAGGCTCGCGGCGGATTATCCGCTGATGAGCGACGGCGACATCCGCGCGCTGATCGACTGCTATGTCGACACTGCCAGGCGCGCGGCGAAGACCGGTTTCCAGTTCGTCGACGTCAAGGCCTGCCACGGCTACCTCGGCCACGAATTCCTCTCGGCGAAAACGCGCGCGGGCGAATTCGGCGGCTCGCTGGAAAACCGCACGCGCTTCCTGAGGGAAATTGTTTCCGGCATCAAGGCCGAAGCGCCGGGACTGAAATTCGGCATGCGCATCTCCGCCGCCGACCTGGTGCCGTTCCGCCCCGATCCGGCGCTGACCACCGGGGAAGCGATGGGGCCGGGCGCGCCGGAGGATTTTTCCGGCCTGCTGCCGTACCGCTGCGGCTTCGGCCTCGACGAACATGATCCGCTGCAGATCGATCTGACGGAAACCAAGGCGGTGATCGCCATCGCCCGCGACCTCGGCATCAGGCTCTTCAACATCACGCTCGGCAGCCCGTACTACAACCCGCACCTCACGCGCCCCGCGCTGTATCCGCCCTCCGACGGCTACCACCCGCCGGAAGATCCGCTGATCGGCGTGATGCGGCACCTCAACGTGGTGCGCGAACTTAAGCAGGCCTTCCCCGAACTCGCCTTCGTCGGCAGCGGCTACACCTACCTGCAGGAATTCCTGCCGCATGTGGCGCAGGCGGCAGTGCGCGCGGGCTGGACGGATTTTGTCGGGCTGGGCCGCATGATGCTGGCCTATCCCGAACTGCCTGCCGATGTGCTGGGCGGGAAGGGCATGCAGCGCAAGCGCCTGTGCCGGACCTTCAGCGACTGCACCACCGCGCCGCGGCATGGCCTGGTGTCAGGCTGTTATCCGCTGGATGTGCATTACAAGAAGTCGCCGGAGATGGTGAAGGTAACCGCGATCAAGAAGGCGGCGAATATTTCCTGAATGGTTTTGCGTTCACCCGATGATGTTATATAAGTATCTGTTTTTAAACATTATTTTATGAACAGCAAGATTGAGTTCAAAGCGGTTGGCTGTCAACTAAAATCGTCAGCTAAATTTGGCAACTAAAAAAGTCAACCAATACACGTTAGATTGCAGGATTGGGGAAGAGATGTATTTATGGAACATAGAAAAACTCAAGAGCAAACTCACGGCATCGCCACTTACTGAAAGAGAAGTATTACCGTACTTTCTTGTCTTCTTGGGTTTATATGGCTTGGTTCCGCTTATTCCAATCGAGGGAATGAATTTTTGGGATTATGTTGGTGGGGCGTGGTCATTAGTTTTAACGCTGCTTGGCTCTATTTATCTTTATTTTAAAAATGGTGGCAGCTCCGGGCACTATTTTTTGCAGCGCTACTTTGCGGTTGGGTGGGTTGTAGCCGTTCGTTGGGCGGCCATATTCATCCCGATTTTTATAACCTATGTCTTTTTCTTTGGTTTCTCGGAAAGCACAACTTGGCACGACACATTAATTTTTGCCATTGCAGAACTCGTGCTATACGAAAGAATCGGACACCATATCCATGATCTGGCTAAGCGCGAGATTGCAATCTAACAATGCGTTCGAGAGCGGACGCGCTAAAAGCGGCGCGCCCGCTCAACGCGAACGTTAGCGCCCATGACCCCCGAACAGTTTCTTGAGCGGTACCGGACGAGGTGTTTTTTTCACTTCACCGACTCTAGGAACTTGGATTCCATTAGGCAGGTCGGTGAGCTGCTCCGTTTTGCGGAACTTCGCCGACGAGGGGTTGCTGTCCCTGCGGTTGGAGGGAATGACTGGAGTCATGAGGCCGACGCGCGAGTCGGCCTGGACGAGTACGTACACCTTTGTTTGTTTTCAGAGCACCCCATGGAATACCGTGCCCGAGAAGCAGGGATGCCCGAATCCGGGTCGGACCAGCGCAACGCGTTGATAAGAAATGCAAAGGCCGGAAAATAAGCTGGTTTGGCAGGCTTAGAGGCGCGATTTGGCGGCAAAAAAGACCGCTTTAAGCTTGCGTAGAGAATAAACAGGGTCGGTG
>JBMTEY010000120.1:0-7966 GCA_049433545.1 Burkholderiales bacterium
TCAAACATGCCGGCACGCCCTGGGAGCTGGGACTCGCCGAAACGCAGCAGACGCTAGTACTTAACCGCCTGCGCGGCCGCATCGCCGTGCAAGTTGACGGTCAGATGAAAACCGGCCGCGATGTGGTGATCGGCGCGCTGCTGGGCGCTGACGAATTCGGCTTCGCCACTGCACCTCTGGTGGTCGAAGGCTGCATCATGATGCGCAAGTGCCACCTCAACACCTGCCCGGTCGGCGTTGCCACCCAGGATCCGGTACTGCGTAAAAAGTTCGCCGGCAAGCCCGAACATGTCATCAACTACTTCTTCTTTGTGGCCGAGGAAATCCGCGAACTGATGGCAAAACTCGGCATCCGCAAGTTCGACGACCTGATCGGACGCTCCGACCTGCTCGACACTCGCAAGGGCATCGAACACTGGAAAGCGCAGGGCCTCGATTTCAGCCGGATTTTCCACCAGCCGCAAATCGGCCCCGAGGTTGCGCGCTTTCACAATGAATCGCAGGACCACGGACTCGACAAGGCACTGGACCACCGGCTGATTGAACTGGCGGCTCCTGCACTGGAGCGTGGCGATAAAGTGGCCATCGACATGCCGATCCGCAACATTAACCGTACCGTGGGCACCATGTTGTCGGGTGAAGTCGCCAAGCGCTACGGCCACGACGGCCTGCCCGACGACACCATCCATGTGCGCTTTGCCGGTTCCGCGGGCCAGAGCCTGGGTGCTTTCCTTTCCCGCGGCATCACGATCGACCTGATCGGCGACACCAACGACTATTGCGGCAAGGGCCTGTCCGGCGGGCGCATCATCGTCCAGCCGTCACCCAAGTTCCGCGGTGATCCGGCGCAGAACATCATCACCGGCAATGTCGTGCTCTACGGAGCCATCGCGGGCGAGGCGTATTTCCGCGGCGTAGCCGGGGAACGTTTTGCCGTGCGCAATTCAGGCGCGCACGCCGTCGTTGAAGGCGTCGGCGACCATGGTTGCGAGTACATGACCGGCGGCACGATCGTGGTGCTGGGTGGTGCCGGCCGCAATTTCGCGGCGGGCATGTCCGGCGGCATTGCCTATGTCTACGACAACGAGGGCAGCTTCGCCGCGCATTGCAATACCGCGATGGTGACCCTGGAGCCCGTGCTGACAGAAGCCGAGCAGGATGCCAAAGTACCCCGGGATGTCTGGCACCTTGGGGACGCCGATGAAGTCGTCCTGAAACGGCTGATCGAGAATCATGCGAAATTGACCGGCAGCGCGCGTGCGCAGCAGATTCTTGCCGACTGGCCGGCCTCACGCGGCAAATTCGTCAAGGTGTTTCCGAACGAGTACCGGCGTGCGCTTGGGGAACTGGCTGCGAAGGGCAAGAAAATCGCGGCCTGAAGACATTTCAGGCACGCAAAAATATCAATGTTTGAACGTCCACAGGGACGGTGTTCAGGGATCGGACTGCCATGGGAAAAGTAACGGGATTTCTTGAATTCGAACGGCTGCACGAGGCAGCCGAGCAGCCACAGGCCAGACTCAAGCACTGGCACGAATTCGTCGATCATCTCAGCGACGAGGCTGCAGGTGTTCAGGGGGCGCGCTGCATGGATTGCGGCACGCCGTTCTGCATGAGCGGCTGCCCGATCAACAACATCATCCCGGACTGGAACGACCTGGTTTTCAGGCAGGACTGGCAACGGGCGCTGGACACCCTGCATTCGACCAACAATTTTCCCGAATTCACCGGCCGCGTCTGTCCTGCGCCCTGCGAAGCCGCGTGCACGCTCAATATCAACAACGATCCGGTCGGCATCAAGTCGATCGAACACGCGATCATCGACAAGGGCTGGTCTTCAGGATGGGTGCTGCCGCAGCCGCCTGCGGCCAAAACCGGCAAGCAGGTCGCGGTCATCGGTTCGGGCCCTGCCGGCATGGCCTGCGCCCAGCAGCTGGCGCGCGCGGGTCACGCGGTGGTCGTATTCGAGAAAGCGGATCGCATCGGCGGCCTGCTGCGCTACGGCATCCCCGACTTCAAGATGGAAAAGCATCTCATCGATCGCCGCGTCGAACAGATGCAGGCCGAAGGCGTCGAGTTTCGCGTCAATCAGGATATCGGCGGCTCAGTTCCGGCCAAAACCCTGCTTGATGAGTTTGATGCCGTGGTCATGGCTGGCGGCGCCGAACTGCCGCGTGACCTGCCGGTGCCGGGGCGTGAACTCGGCGGCGTACATTTCGCCATGGAGTTCCTGCCGCAGCAGAACAAGGTCGTCGCAGGCGACAAGGTACCAGGACAGATCATGGCCACCGGCAAGCACGTGGTGGTCATCGGCGGCGGCGACACCGGCTCGGATTGCGTCGGGACGTCGAACCGCCACGGCGCGGCCTCGGTGACCCAGTTCGAACTGTTGCCGCAGCCGCCGGCGCAGGAAAACAAGCCGATGGTGTGGCCTTACTGGCCGGTCAAGCTGCGCACCTCGAGCTCGCATGAAGAGGGCTGCAAGCGCGACTGGTCCGTGGCCACCAAGCGTTTCGAGGGCAAGGACGGCAAGGTCGAGAAGCTGGTGGCGGCACGCGTCGAGTGGAAGGACGGGAAAATGCAGGAAGTGCCTGGTTCGGAATTTACGATGAAGGCGGATCTCGTGCTGCTGGCAATGGGCTTTCTCGGTCCGGTGCCGGGCGGGCTGCTCGAGCAGCTGGGCGTAGCAAAAGACAACCGCGGCAACGTGCAGGCCAACACTGAGGTTTACAAAACCTCCGTCAGCAAGGTATTTGCCGCCGGCGACATGCGCCGTGGCCAGTCGCTGGTGGTGTGGGCGATTCGTGAAGGTCGCCAGTGCGCACGCGCGGTTGATGAATTCCTGATGGGAAGCAGCGAGCTGCCGCGCTGATGACGGCGCTGAAAAACGACACGTTCATCCGCGCGCTGCTGCGGCAGCCGACGGAATACACGCCCGTCTGGATCATGCGCCAGGCCGGGCGTTACCTGCCGGAATACAACGCCACGCGCAAACGCGCGGGCAGTTTCCTCGGGCTCGCCAAAAATCCGGATTTCGCTACCGAAGTCACGCTGCAGCCGCTGGCGCGGTTTTCACTGGATGCCGCAATCCTGTTTTCAGACATCCTGACCGTGCCTGACGCCATGGGCCTGGGTCTTTATTTCGCCGAGGGCGAAGGTCCGAAGTTTGAGCGCCCTGTGCGTGACGAAGCCGCAGTCCGCGCCCTGAAAGTGCCCGAGCCGCGCGAAACCCTGGGCTATGTACTCGACGCCGTGAAACAGATCCGCAGCGCACTCGACGGCAGGGTGCCGCTGATCGGATTTTCCGGCAGCCCCTACACGCTGGCCTGTTACATGGTCGAAGGCGGCGGCAGCGAGGATTTCCGCACAATCAAAACCATGCTCTACGCGCGGCCCGATATGCTGCACCATATCCTCGATATCAATACCCGTGCGGTCATCGCCTATCTCAATGCGCAGATCGAAGCCGGTGCGCAGGCGGTGATGGTGTTTGATACCTGGGGCGGTGCGTTGTCGGACGCCGCCTACCATGAATTTTCACTGGCCTACCTGCAGCGCGTCGTCAGCGGCCTGCATCGCGAATGGAACGGCAGTCCCATACCCAGCATCGTGTTCACCAAGGGCGGCGGCCTGTGGCTGGAAGACATTGCCGCGATCGGTTGCAGCGCCGTAGGACTGGACTGGACCGTCGACATCGGCGCCGCACGCCGCCGCATCGGCGACAAGGTCGCATTGCAGGGCAACCTCGACCCTGTCGTGCTGTTCAGCCCGCCCGCTACAATCGCGGCGCAGGTCGGCTCAGTGCTGCGCCAGTACGGGGCTGGAGCCGGCCACGTCTTCAACCTCGGACATGGCGTATCGCAATTCACGCCGCCGGATCATGTTGCCGCACTGGTTGAGGCCGTGCACGACCTGAGCCGCCCTTTTCACTGATTCTCCAGGGGCATAAGATCAAAAAGCTTATGCACAGCAACGGTTTAGCGCCGAGCGATGGAACCAGGACGTGCGCAGGCCTAGTCTTGTTTATTAAGTTGTTGTTTTTATTGATATAATTTTATTATTCGCACTGGTGGCCGGCTTGGTTCGCACTCTTGCGGACATTCCAGACAGGTGACCGCCGTGTTGATCAACAGGGTTATCCACAGGGTCGATCGCGCAAAATCCCTTGCTGGTAAACAGCTTGGCGAACATTTCAATAATGCCGGTGAGCTTCCGTTGCTAACTCCGCGACTCATCCAATGAGCCTGGTGCGCGTTGCCCTCGACGTACCGCTGGCACGACTCTTCGATTACCGATGCGACGATCGCGACGCAGCCGTCGGCGCACGTGTGCTGGTGCCTTTCGGGCGTCAGAAACTGGTCGGCATCGTGGTTGCTCGGCCGCAGCACAGCGAAGTGCCCGAAGCCAAGCTACGGCGGGTCAGCGCGCTGCTGGATGAAACGCCGCTGTTGCTGGCCGCCGACCTGCGTCTGCTCGAGTTTGCGGCAGAATATTATGCGCACCCGCTGGGATCTGTGGCCATGGCCACGCTGCCTGCCGCGCTGCGTCGCGTCCGCCAGCGCGATTTGCCGCCTCCAGCCTGGACATTGACTGCAGCGGGGCGTGCCGCGGCCGTCGACGTCCTGCCACCGCGCGCGCGCGCACAACGCAACCTGCTTACTCTGCTGCAGCAACAAACCGTCATCGACCATGCAGCCATCGCTGCTGCGGGAACGGCAACTCGCAAGGCGCTCAAAGACTTTATCGGCCGCGAATGGGTACGACCCGACAGCCGCGGCGACATTCCTGCAGCAGCCACTCCACCGACTGCCACCGTGCCGCCGCAGCTGACTCCGGAGCAGGCCGCGGCAACGGCGGAAATCATGGCCGCGCTCGGAACCTACCAGACGCTGCTGTTGTGGGGCATTACCGGCAGCGGCAAAACAGAGGTATACCTGCACGCCATGGCCGCGGCGCTCGCCCGCGATGAGCAGGTTCTGCTGCTGGTTCCGGAAATCGCGTTGACGCCGCAGCTCGAGCAACTGGTTGTTGCGCGTTTCCCCGGTGTTCCCGTGGCCACACTTCACAGCGGCCTCGCCGATGGTGAGCGTGCACGGCGCTGGCAGGCGGCGCGCAACGGAAAGGCGCGCATCGTGCTCGGCACCCGTCTTTCGGTGTTCACGCCGCTGCCGAAGCTGGGCTTGATCATCGTTGACGAGGAGCACGACACCTCCTTCAAGCAGGGTGAGGGTTTCCGGTATTCTGCGCGCGACCTTGCCGTGGTTCGTGCCCGCCAGGCCAGCATCCCGGTACTCCTCGGTTCCGCGACGCCGGCGCTCGAAACCTGGCGCAACGCCACGGACCGGCGTTATCGCCTGCTGAAGCTGACACGGCACGTGCAGGGAGCCCTTCCGGATATCGCCTGCGTCGACTTGCAGCATCAGCCGCAGGTCGACGGCCTGGCGGCGCCATTGATTGCCGCCATCGGCGCCTGCGTCGCCCGCGGCGAGCAGAGTCTTATTTTCATCAACCGCCGCGGCTACGCGCCGGTGCTGATGTGCGGCAGCTGCGGCTGGATTTCGGACTGCAGGCGCTGCTCGGCACGCCTGGTCGTGCACTTGCGGGAACGGGTGCTGCGCTGCCACCATTGCGGTCACGAACGACCGGTACCGGTCGCCTGCCCGCAATGCGGCGATGCCGATCTGGCCCCGGTCGGTCAGGGTACGCAACGCATTGAAGCCGCACTGGCTGGACAGTTCCCGGATGCACGCATCATGCGCATCGACCGCGACACGACGCGGCGCAAGGATGCCTGGCAAACCATGCGCGGCCGCATCCATGACCGCGAGGTCGACATCCTGGTCGGCACCCAAATCCTCGCCAAGGGCCATGATTTCCCGCACCTGAGCCTGGTCGGCGTGATCAATGCCGACAGCATGCTCTACAGCAGCGATTTCCGCGCTGCGGAGCGTTTGTATGCACTGCTGACCCAGGTGGCCGGGCGGGCCGGCCGCGGAGCCAGGCCGGGCCGGGTGCTGGTGCAAACCCGCTTCCCCGATCATCCGCTGTTCACCGCATTGCGCAGCCAGGATTTCGAGGCCTTCGCCCGCATCCAGCTCGCCGAGCGGCGGCAGGCGGGCTTCCCGCCCTATGTGCATCAGGCGCTGCTGCGTGCCGAGGCACGCGACCTGGCCACCGCGCTGCGATTTCTGGAAGAGGCCGCACACGCCGCGCATGGACTAGCCAGTGAAATCACGATCTTCGATCCGGTTCCGGCCCAGATGATGCGCAGGGCGGGGCGGGAGCGGGCGCAACTGCTGGTACAGGCGACGAGCCGGGCCAGGCTGCGCGGATTCCTGAAGGACTGGCATCCGCTGCTCGCCGGTTCGGCCAGTACCGCATCGCGCTGGTCACTGGATGTCGATCCGCTGGAATTCTGAGAGGGAAAAGACCCCTGCACCATGCTAGAATTCGGCACTTTTGGCGGCCCTGACCACCGCCTGTCTGCAGTGCGGATCTGTCGCCCGCCGCCTTCACCATCCTGATCCGGAAATGACCACCGCGCCCGTCGACGCCCGAACCCTGCTTGCCGGACTGCTCCGGGAAGCACTCGGAAAAGTCGCGCCGGAAGGCACGGCTGCCGCCATTCATCTCGACCGCCCGAAAATGGCACAGCACGGCGATTTCGCCTGCAACGTCGCCTTGCAGCTGGCGAAGACGCTGCGCGGCAATCCACGCGCCATCGCCCAGCAACTGATAGCGGCACTGCCGGCATCGCCCTGGATCGAAAAAGCGGAAGTCGCCGGCGCCGGGTTCATCAACCTATTTCTGACCCGGGCGTACAAGCAGCAGGTCGTAGGACGCGTACTCGCCGCCGGCGAGCGTTATGGCTGCAGTGCGACCGGCCAGAACAAGAAAACCCAGGTGGAATTCGTCTCCGCCAACCCGACCGGACCCCTGCATGTCGGACATGGCCGCGGCGCCGCGTACGGCGCCAGCCTGTCGGCAATCCTCGTCGCCGCCGGGTTCAATGTCGCGCGTGAATACTATGTCAACGACGCAGGACGCCAGATGGACATACTGGCGCTGTCGACCTGGCTGCGTTACATCGAACGCGGCGGGGAATCCATCCAGTTTCCGCCCAACGCCTATCGCGGCGACTATGTGCTCGCCATGGCCGATGAGTTGCGCGGCCAAAACGGCGGACGCTACCAGAAAAGCTGGAGTGAAGCCGCGGCCGGCGCTGCGGATGTGAACACCGATCCCGAACGCCATCTCGACGACCTGATTGCCAACGCCAAGCGCCTGCTCGGCGATGCCTACGAACAGATTCACCGCTTCGCACTTGAAACACAGCTCGCGGATTGTCGAGACGACCTCGCCGACTTCGGCGTGATTTTCGACCGGTGGTTCTCAGAACGCTCACTGTTCACATCGGGACAGGTGGAACGCGCCGTGGAGGAACTCGGACGTCGCGGACACATCTACGAACAGGAAGGGGCGAAGTGGTTTCGCTCGACGGCGTTCGGTGACGAAAAAGATCGCGTGGTGCAGCGGGAAAACGGCCAGTACACCTACTTTGCCAGCGACATTGCCTACCATCTCGACAAGTTCGGGCGGGGACACGACATAGTGATCGACGTATGGGGCGCCGACCACCACGGCTACATTGCACGCGTCAAGGGCGCGTTGTCGGCTCTAGGATGTGATGCCTCGCGGCTGAACATTGCATTGGTGCAGTTTGCTGTGCTCTATCGCAACGGACAAAAGGCACAGATGTCGACCCGCTCCGGTGAATTCGTCACGCTGCGGGAACTGCGCCAGGAAGTGGGCAACGATGCGGCCCGCTTCTTCTATGTCATGCGCAAGAGCGACCAGCATCTAGATTTCGACCTGGACCTGGCAAAATCGCGCAGCAACGAGAATCCGGTCTATTACATCCAGTACGCGCACGCCCGGGTCTGCAGTGTGCTGGAACAGTGGGGTG
>JBMTEY010000121.1:0-7937 GCA_049433545.1 Burkholderiales bacterium
ATGCGCTGACCAAGGCCGGCATTGCGGCTGAGAACTATCCCTTCTGCACCATCGAACCCAATGTCGGCATCGTCGAGGTGCCGGATCCGCGGCTGCACGTGCTCGCAGCCATCGTCAAACCTGAAAAGGTGGTGCCGGCGGTGGTTGAGTTCGTCGATATCGCCGGCCTGGTCGCTGGCGCGTCCAAGGGTGAGGGTCTTGGCAACCAGTTCCTCGCCAACATCCGGGAGACCGACGCCATCGCGCACGTGGTGCGCTGCTTCGAGGATGAAAACGTCGTGCACGTTGCCGGGAAAATCGATCCGCTGGACGACATTGAAACCATCAATACCGAACTGGCGCTGTCCGATCTGGCAGCGGTAGAGCGCCACCTCGCAAAATCGGCCAAGCTGGCCCGTGCCGGCGGCGACAAGGAGGCCGCTCGGCTGGTCGCCGTGCTGGAGAAATGCCAGGCTGCGTTGAACGAGGCGAAGCCGGTGCGCGCGCTCGATTTCTACGCCGAGGAACTCGAGTTGCTGAAGCCGTTGTGCCTGATCACCGCCAAGCCGACCATGTATGTCGCCAATGTGCGCGAGGGTGGCTTCAGCGACAATCCCCACCTTGCGGCGGTGCAGGCGCTCGGCGCCCGTGAAAAGGCGCCGGTCGTCGCGGTATGTGCCGCGATCGAGGCCGAAATCGCCGACATGGATGATGCCGACAAGGCGATATTCCTGCAGGACATGGGCATGCAGGAACCCGGATTGAACCGCGTCATCAGCGCGGGGTACACGCTGCTCGGGCTGCAGACCTACTTCACAGCCGGGGTGAAGGAAGTCCGGGCGTGGACCATCCATCGCGGTGATACCGCGCCGCGTGCGGCTGCGGCGATTCACACCGACTTCGAGAAAGGCTTCATCCGCGCCGAAGTCATCGCCTATGACGACTTTGTCGCAGGCAAGGGCGAGCAGGGCGCCAAGGAAGCCGGAAAGATGCGTCTGGAGGGCAAGGATTACGTCGTCAAGGATGGCGACGTAATGCATTTCCGCTTCAACGTCTGAAATTGTCGCGCCGGTGCCGCCCGCAGCCCGGGACGGGACTTTTTTGCCGCCCCGATCGGGGCTATACTCTTCGCGGTCGACAGTAGCGAGGAGGCAGATCATGCGCAGAACTGAAGGATTACGCCTGTTCTTCATCACCCTTTCAGTGGCGCTGCTCGCCGGCTGCGGCGGCATGGGCGGCAGGCACGCCGCGGGCGATTCGGATGAACTGCTCAATGCGGTCGCGATCGACGATGTCGGTGCCGTAAGGGGCGCGGTAAGTCGTGGCCTCAGCCCGAACCAGCGCATCTCCGCGCCAGGCTATTCAGCGGGAGCGCCGCTGCTGGCGCTGGCGGCCCGTGCAGGATCGGTGCAGGTGGTGCGCTACCTCATTTCCGCGGGAGCCGATCTCAACGCCCGCACCCCGGTCAACGAAACACCCTTGATGCTTGCGGCCTATTTCCGCGAAGGCGACGGCGAGTCGTCGTCGGCGGACCGCCACGACGAAACCTTGCGCATCCTGGTGGAAGCCGGCGCCCAGATCGAAAACGTTCCACACAACTATACGCCGCTGGCCTACGCGGCCTACAACAACCGGCAGCGGGCTTTGCGTTACCTGATCGAGCGCGGCGCGCGGCTGGATGCCGACGCCGAGAATCGCGTTATCTACATCAATACGCCGCTGATGATGGCGGCCATCCAGGGGCATCGCGAAATCGTGCGCATGCTGCTGCGCGCCGGGGCCGATCCGCTGGTGCGGGTGCACCTGGGCAGCACCGCACGCGAATTCGCCCGCAAGTACCGCCATTCGCATGTCGAGCCGTTGCTGGCCTGCGCCGAAGCTCTGCCGCCGGGCATCAGATTCGCCCAGCGCTGCGAGGGCCCGAACGTCGCCGCCAGCCGCTGATACGCCGACGCCGCGGGTCAGCCTGCGGTAGCGGGTCTCAGGCTGATGATCAGCACGCCGGCCAGCACCAGCGCCGCGCCGGCCAGCTGGGTCAGGGTCAGGGCCTCCCCAAGAAACGCCCAGGCGAACGCCATGGTCGCCAGTGGCCCGATGCAACCGACCAGCGATGCCTGGTTGGCGCCGACGCGTTTCAGGCCTTCGGCCATCAACCACAACGGCAGTACCGTGGAAAAAACAGCGAGCACGGCAACCAGTCCGTAAACCTCGTTGTCGACCCGCAAGGCCTGCAGCGGACGTATCGCCAGGAAATGCGCCAGTACGAATCCGGTGGCTATCAGCGAGGCGTATGCGGAAAAGCGCATCGAACCGAAGCGGTGCACCAGCCGGCTGCCTGCCACCAGGTAGGCTGCATAGGTGATTGCGCTGCCGAAAACCAGCGCTGCGCCCAGCACGGTCAGTCCGAGGTCATCGCCCACCCGCGCCTCGGCGCTGAATACCAGCGCGATGCCGGCGTATGACAGTGTCAGCGATATGAGCTGCATGCCGCGCAGCGGCAGTTTCAGGAAAACCGCAGACATCAGCAGCACCAGAGTCGGATACAGATATAGGATCAGCCGGCCGAAACCCGCCGAAATGTATTGCAGCCCGGCGAGATCGAGGAAGCTGCCCAGGTAGTAGCCGAGAAAGCCGAGAACGGTGATCGCCATGACTTCGCGCCGGGTAATCGCGATTTCCGGACGTCCTGCCCACCATGCCATCAGCGCGAACAGCGGCGCCGCAAACAGCATGCGCAGCGCCAGCAGGGTAGTGGTGTCGACGCCGTACTGGTAGGCGGCCTTGACCAGTACCGGCTTGCCCGAGAAGGCCACCGCGCTGACCAGGACGCAGACGATGCCGATTCGGGCGTTGCGGTGGTCCGCTTCAGACACTAGCGCCGGCGCTTGCTGCCAAGTATCGAGCCCAGCACACCGCGAAAGATTTCGCGGCCGACCTGGGAGCCGATGGCGCGGGCTGCGCTTTTGGCAGCCATCTCGACGACGCCCTCGCGGCGCCCGCCGCGCGGGCCGGTGGAACCCCCCAGCATTTCGCCGAGCGAGCCGAACATGCCGCCGGAACTTCCCTGCGGGGCAGCGGCGCCCGGCTTGTTTGCCGGCTCCTCGGGCACGCGCTGCGCCAGTTTTTCGTAGGCGGATTCACGGTCTTCAACCTTGTCGTAGACCCCTGCTACCAGCGAGGACCGGATCGTTGCTGCGCGTTCTTCGGGCGTGACCGGCCCGAGCCGGCTGCCCGGGGGCAGCACCAGCGCACGTTCGACAATCCCGGGACGGCCTTTTTCGTCGAGCAGCGACACCAGTGCCTCGCCGACGCCGAGCTCGGTGATCGCCGCCTCGACATCGAGCTTGGGGTTGGCGCGCAGCGTGGTCGCTGCGCTCTTGACGGCCTTCTGGTCGCGCGGCGTGAACGCGCGCAGCGCGTGCTGCACGCGGTTGCCGAGCTGTCCGAGCACGGTGTCCGGGATGTCCAGCGGATTCTGCGTGACGAAGTAGACGCCGACGCCCTTGGAGCGTATCAGCCGCACCACCTGCTCGATTTTCTCGAGCAGCGCCTGCGGCGCATCGTTGAACAGCAGGTGTGCTTCGTCGAAGAAAAACACCAGCTTGGGCTTTTCCGGGTCGCCGACCTCTGGCAATTGCTCGAACAGTTCGGAAAGCATCCACAGTAGGAAGGTCGCGTAGAGCTTGGGTGAGTGCATCAGTTTGTCGGCGGCAAGGATGTTGATCACGCCGCGTCCATTCGCGTCGGTCTGCATCAAGTCGAGGATGTTGAGGGCGGGTTCCGCGAAGAATTTGTCGCCGCCCTGCTGCTCGATTTCCAGCAGGCCGCGCTGGATGGCACCGATCGACGCCGCGGAGATGTTGCCGTACTGGGTGGTGTAGTTCTTCGCGTTGTCGCCGGTGAACTGCAGCATGGCGCGCAGGTCCTTCAGGTCGAGCAGCAGCAGCCCGTTGTCGTCGGCGATCTTGAACACCAGCGTCAGCACGCCCTGCTGGGTGTCATTGAGGTTGAGCAGCCGCGCCAGCAGCAGCGGGCCCATCTCGGAGATCGTGGCGCGCACCGGATGACCCTGGCTGCCGAAGGCATCCCAGAACACCACCGGGCATGCTGCGTAGGTGAATTCATCCACTCCCAGTTGTTTGATGCGTTCCTCGATTTTTGGCCTGGGTTCGCCCTTCTGCGACAGTCCCGCGAGGTCGCCCTTGACGTCGGCCATGAACACCGGCACGCCGATTTTCGAGAAACCTTCGGCGATGCGCTGCAGGGTCACCGTCTTGCCGGTGCCGGTGGCTCCGGCAATCAGCCCGTGGCGGTTGGCGAGGCCCGGGAGCAGGTGGAGTTCGTGATCGGATTTGGCGACGAGCAGTGGTGCGGCCATGGCGGGTTCTAGAAATCGCTATGATAAAATTTAGTCAATTCTAACGGGTTATCAAAGCAGGGTATCGGGAGTTATGGCCGGACATTCCAAGTGGGCGAACATCCAGCACCGCAAAGGCCGGCAGGATGCCAAGCGCGGCAAGATTTTCACCCGCCTGATCAAGGAGATCACTGTCGCGGCGCGAATGGGCGGCGGCGATCCCGGCAGCAACCCGCGGCTGCGGCTGGCGATGGACAAGGCCTACGACAACAACATGCCGAAGGACAACGTCGAGCGCGCGATCAAGCGCGGCACCGGCGACCTCGAGGGCGTGAACTACGAGGAAATCCGTTATGAAGGTTACGGCATAGCTGGCGCCGCGGTGATGGTCGACTGCATGACCGACAACCGCACCCGCACCGTGGCCGACGTGCGCCACGCATTCACCAAGCACGGCGGCAACCTCGGTACCGACGGTTCGGTTGCTTTCCTGTTCAGGCATTGCGGGCAGATGGTGTTTGCGCCCGGCACCGACGAGGACAAGCTGATGGAAGCCGCCATCGAGGCCGGCGCCGAGGATGTCGAAACGCACGAGGACGGCAGCATCGAGGTCATTACCGGTCCCGCGGAATTTTCCGCGGTGCGCGCGGCGCTGGAGAAAGCCGGGTTCAAGCCTGAACTGGCCGAAGTGACCATGAAGCCGACCACCGAAAATGCGTTGACCGGCGATGACGCCGCCCGCATGCAGAAGCTGCTGGATGCGCTCGAGGCCGTTGACGACGTGCAGGAGGTCTACACCACCGCGGTCCTCGACGAGGCCGCTTGAGCGCAGTCTCCACGCTGCGCATTCTCGGCATCGATCCCGGACTCCGGGTCACCGGTTTCGGCGTCATCGAGCAGTCCGGTCAGCACCTGGCGTACATCACCAGCGGCTGCGTGCGCAGCGGCGAGGGCGAACTGCCCGAACGTATCAAGGTATTGCTTGAAGGATTGCAGATGGTGATCGCCGAACACCGTCCTCAATGTGTGGCCATCGAGCAGGTCTTTGTCAACGTCAATCCAAAATCCACTTTGCTGCTGGGCCAGGCCCGCGGTGCAGCGATCTGCGCGGCGGTCGGCAGCGCGCTGCCGGTCGCGGAGTACACCGCGCTGCAGGTGAAGCAGGCGGTGGTCGGCGCCGGCAAGGCGAGCAAGGAGCAGGTGCAGGCCATGGTGCGGCGGTTGCTGCAACTGCCCGGCGACCCCAGTCCCGATGCCGCCGATGCGCTGGCCTGTGCGATCTGCCATGCCCACGGCGGCCAAGGGTACGGTGGTGTCGGCCTCGGTCGCCGCCGCCGCGGGGGCCGGTTGCAATGAGCCGCATACTGCTGGCCTGGGAACTGGGCACCGGCTTCGGCCATCTAGGTCCGTTTCTCGGCCTGGCGCCGAAACTGCTGGAGCGGGGGCATGAACTGCACATCGCCGCGCGTGAAATCGCCGGAGCCTGCAGGGCGGTCGCCGGTCTGCCGATCACGGTGCACCAGGCGCCGCTGTGCCTTAACACCTATTCCGGCCTGCAGGATCCGCCGCTGAATTTCGCCGAAATCCTGATGCGTTATGGTTACCTCGATCCGCCGATGCTGCGGGCGATGGTCATTGCCTGGCGCAGCCTGCTGCGCGTGACCGGTGCAAAACTGGTGATTGCCGACCATGCCCCGACGGCATTGATCGCCGCACGGCTTTCGGGAATCGCAACTGCGGTCGTGGGAACCCCCTTTTCGGTGCCGCCGGATGTACACCCGTCGCCGAACATGCGTCCCTGGGTCGATGTTCCCGCTGCGCGACTTGCCGACAGCGACGCGCGCGTGCTGGCTGTGATCAATGCGGCATTGCCGGCGGGGGCGGCGCCGGTCACCGAAATCAGCAGGATATTTTCCGGAGCAGGGCGGCTCTTTGCCGGCGTGCCCGAACTCGATCCCTATCTGCCCCGCGATCCCGGCGATTACCTCGGCATGCACACGCTGTCGACCGGCAGCGCGGCTCCATCCTGGCCCACGGGCAACGGACCGCGGGTGTTCTGCTATTTCCATGCCGATTACCGCCATATCGAACGCGCCCTGCAGGCGGTGGCGGAGTGCGGTGCGCGGGTTCTGGTTTATGTCAACGGGCTTCCGGCGCCGCTTGCGCAACGTTTCACCGGCGCCGGGCTCCAGTTTGCATCGACATTGCTCGACATGCGTCGCCTGGTCGAGGAATGCGACCTGTGCGTATGCCACGGCAACATCGGCACCGCGCTCAGCATGCTCGGCGGCGGCCGGCCGCTGCTGGTGCTGCCCAAGCACCTCGAGCAGTTCCTGCTGGGCAGGGCGCTGGAACAGATCGGTGCGGGTCGCGTGGTCCTTGCTGACGATGAGGCCCCGGACATCGCGGGTTCGCTGCGTGCCATGCTCGCCGATGCGGCTTTTGCCGGCAAGGCGCGCGCGTTTGCCGAACGTTATCGCGGCGAGTCTGTTGGTACAATGACCGAACGGGCGGTTGCCCGCATCGAAGAGTTAGCCTCACAGGGAGCCGGGCACAGTCCATGATCGGCCGCGTATCAGGACGTTTGCTGACCAAACAGCCGCCGCAGATCACGGTGGACGTGAACGGCGTCGGCTACGAACTCGACGTGCCGATGAGCACGCTCTACCAGCTGCCGGCCACCGGGGCCGAAGTGACGCTCTACACGCACCTGGTGGTGCGTGAGGATGCGCACCTGCTGTTCGGCTTCGCCACCGAGGCCGAACGCGCGATGTTCCGTCAGCTGATCAAAATTTCCGGCGTCGGCGCGCGCACTGCGCTGTCGATACTGTCGGGCCTGTCGGTGGCTGAGCTGCACGAGGCTGTGCGTGCACAGGACGGCGCGCGCCTGACGCGGATACCCGGCATCGGCAAGAAGACTGCGGAGAGGCTGCTGCTGGAAATGCGCGACCGCCTGCCCAAGGCCGGCGTGCTGCCGGCCGGTGCGACGGTTGCGGGCAACGGCAGCGACGTCGTCAACGCGCTGAGTGCCCTTGGCTACAATGACAAGGAAGTGAACTGGGCGGTGGCGCAGCTGGCTGCCGGGGTGTCGGTGACCGAGGGCATACGCCAGGCCCTGAAACTGCTGTCAAAAGCATGAGCGCACGCAAGCCATGATCGAAACCGACCGCCTGATATCCGCCGCAACTTCTTCGCCGCAGGAAGAGGTGATCGAGCGCGCACTGCGGCCAAAAGCGCTCGACGAATATGTCGGACAGGAAACGATTCGCGGCCAGCTGTCGATCTTCATCGAGGCCGCGCGCCGGCGCAAGGAAGCGCTTGATCACGTGTTGCTGTTCGGGCCGCCGGGCCTGGGCAAGACCACGCTGGCGCACATCATTGCGCGCGAGATGGGCGTCAACCTGCGCCACACCTCCGGCCCGGTGCTCGAGCGCGCCGGTGACCTCGCGGCGATGCTGACCAACCTCGAGCCCAACGATGTGCTGTTCATCGACGAGATCCACCGCCTGTCACCGGTGGTCGAGGAAATCCTCTACCCCGCGCTCGAGGATTTCCAGATCGACATCATGATCGGCGAGGGGCCGGCGGCGCGTTCGGTCAA
>JBMTEY010000122.1:0-7925 GCA_049433545.1 Burkholderiales bacterium
AGTCAAGTATAACCTTATCCGAGTGTTTCAGTCAACAATGCGGTTGAGGCCGCTGGCATCGATTTTTTCGGTTTCCGCGCCCTCGATTTTCAGGCCGAGGCGCTGCAGTTCGGCGAGGATCTGGTCGATGCGGCGGTCGGTGTCGGCGCTGTGGTCGATCAGCGCATGCATCGCCCGCGATACCGGATCGTTGGCATCACGCGCCACGCCATACGCAGCGAACTGTCCTGCGGATTCATGCGTTTCGACAAGGCGCGCCGGAATGCCGATCGCGGTGGCGTTGTCAGGCACATCCTTCACCACCACCGCGTTGGAGCCGACCTTGGCGTTCTCGCCGATGGTGATCGGACCGAGGATTTTCGCGCCGGCGCCGATCACCACGCCGTTTTTCAGCGTCGGGTGGCGCTTGCCCTTGTTCCAGGTGGTGCCGCCCAGTGTGACTCCGTGATAGACCGTGCAGTCGTCACCGATTTCTGCGGTCTCCCCGATCACCACGCCCATGCCGTGGTCGATGAAGAAGCGCCGGCCGATGCGCACGCCGGGATGGATTTCGATGCCGGTCAGCCAACGCGCGCCATGCGCGATCCAGCGTGCCAGCCATTTGAGGCCGCCGTTCCACAGGGCGTGCGACAGGCGGTGCACCAGCAGTGCGTGGAAGCCTGGGTAACAGGTGATGACTTCCCAGGTGCTACGCGCGGCAGGGTCGCGTTCGAAAACGACGGTGATCTCTTCCCGGATACGCTCGAACATCAGCATTGCCTGATAAAAAAGCAGGCTCCAAGCCTGCGATGACCTACTATTTTAATCAAGATTAAACGGAAACGGAATAAATCAATTTAAACAGCAACTTGAAATCATTTATCGCCCCTGCCACGTCCCTTGGGATGCGTCAGACTGCTGAGGATGCCGCGCAGGATATTCACCTCTTCGACCTGCAGCCGGGTGCGCGCAAACATCCGCCGCAGCCGGTACATCAGCTTGCGCGGGTGCGCCGGATTGAGGAAGCCGGTTTCCGTCAGGGTGCGCTCGAGGTGCGCATAAAACTCCTCGACCATCTCGTGATTCGCCAACTCCTGCGGCTTGTCTTCCGGCAACGCGGCGCCGCAGGCCATGCGCAGTTCGTAGCAGAACACCTGCACCGCGGCAGCGACATTGAGCGAGGAAAAATCCGGCGTCACCGGTATGCTGGCCAGCAGGTTGCAGGCGCCGACCTCGTCGTTGCTGAGACCCGAGGTTTCGTTGCCGAACACCAGCGCCACCCTCTGCGCCTGCGCCACCGCAACCGCCTCGGCCGCGGCAGTGCGCGCATCAACCATCGGCACCGCGATGTCGCGCCGGCGCGCCGAGCAGGCCACCGCGAATGACGTGCCGGCCAGCGCCTCGTTCAGGCTCGTGTACACGCGCGCCGCTTCGAGTACGTCGACGGCGCCGGCGGCGAACCACTGGGTCTGCGGATCCGGATAGCGCTGCGGATTGACCAGGGCCAGGTCGGTGATGCCCATGGTGCGCATCGCACGTGCCGCGGCGCCGATGTTGCCGGGATGCGCCGTCGCGCACAGCACGACGCGAATATTTTTGAGCGGATCAGTCGCGTTCACGTAAAATACCGCGCGTCGCAGCACGCCTCCGCTCTTTAATCACCATATATCGCCGCCCATCATGCACCCCATGCTCAACACCGCGGTCAAGGCCGCACGTCGCGCCGGCGGCATCATCAACCGCGCCGGCCGCAATCTCGACGTCATCGCCGTCAGGGAAAAGGCCGCGAATGATTTCGTATCGGAAGTCGACCGCGAAGCGGAGCAGGCGATCATCCGCACGCTGCATGAAGCCTATCCGAAGCATTCGATTCTAGCAGAGGAGTCCGGCGCATCCGGCAACTCGGAATACCAGTGGATCATCGATCCGCTCGACGGCACAACCAACTTCCTGCACGGCTTTCCGCAATATGCAGTATCGATCGCGCTCGCGCACCGGGGCATCGTCACCCAGGCCGTGGTTTACGATCCGACGCGCAACGACCTGTTCACCGCCAGCAAGGGCGGCGGTGCCTTCCTCAACGACACCCGCATCCGCGCCAGCAAGCGCGATCACCTGAAGCCCGCGCTGATCGCCACCGGGTTTCCTTACCGCCAGCTGGAGCACCTCGAGGCCTACCTCGGCATGATGCGCGACATCATCAAAAACACCGCCGGTATCCGCCGCCCGGGTTCGGCCTCGCTGGATCTGGCCTATGTCGCCGCGGGACGGGTCGACGGCTTCTGGGAACTGGGGCTGAGCAAATGGGACATCGCCGCCGGCGCACTGCTGATTACCGAGGCGGGAGGCATGGTCGGCGACCTGCAGGGCAACGACGGTTACCTCGACAGCGGCAACATCGTCGCCGGCAACCCCAAGGTCTTCGCGCAACTGCTGCCGCTGATCGCGCCGCACCTGACTGCGGCGCTCAAATCCTGATTTCCTGAACTTCACATCCGGGGGAGGTGCGCGCCGTGCCGAATTTGAAGACTGAATCCCGCGACGGCATGCGCATTGCATGGGACGTGCCCATCACCATGGACGACGGGCTGGTGCTGCGCGCCGATGTTTTCCTGCCACCTGCCGAAGGCCGTCATCCGGCGCTCCTGTCCTACGGCCCGTACGGCAAGGGCCTGGCATTCCAGGAAGGCTATAAAACCGCCTGGGACATCATGTGCCGCGAAAACCCGGATGCGGTCGCCGGCAGCAGCAACCGTTACGCCAACTGGGAGGTCGTCGATCCCGAAAAATGGGTGCCCGACGGCTACGCGGTGATCCGCGTCGATTCCCGCGGCGCGGGCCGCTCGCCCGGGTTCCTGCGCCACAACGACTCCCGCGAAACCCGCGACATCCATCACTGCATCGAATGGGCGGCCGCCCAGCCCTGGTGCAGCGGCAAGGTCGGCATGAACGGCATTTCGTATTACGCATCGAACCAGTGGCGCGCCGCCGCGTCGCAGCCACCCCACCTTGCCGCGATCTGCGTGTGGGAAGGCTGGTCCGACGCCTACCGAGACGGCAACCGCCACGGCGGCATCGTCTGCGTGTTCCGCAAGAACTGGCAGGACATGCAGGTCAAGACCGTGCAGCACGGCGTCGGAGAACGCGGTGCGAAAAGCCGCGTCACCGGCGAACTGGTGTGCGGCCCCGAAACACTGAGCGAGGACGAACTGGCCGCCAACCGGGAGGACATGTGGCAGGAACTGCTTTCACGCGAACTCGAGGACGACTATTACCGTGAACGCACGCCTGATCTGTCGAAAGTCACCGTACCGCTGCTGACGGCGGCTAACTGGGGTGGCCAGGGCCTGCACACCCGCGGCAACTTCGAGGGATTCATGCGCGCAGACTCGAAGAACAAATGGCTGGAAGCGCACGGTGGTTCGCACTGGGCGCCGTTCTATACCGATTACGGCGTCAATCTGCAGAAAAAATTCTTCGGGCATTTCCTCAAGGGCGAGAGCACCGGCTGGGAGCAACAGCCGAAGGTGCTGCTGCAGGTGCGACACGTGCCGGATGCGTCGGGGCGCGAGCGCTTCGTCGAACGGGGTGAAAACGAATGGCCGCTGGCGCGCACGCGCTGGACCGCGCTGCACCTCGATCCGGTTGGCATGAAGCTGACGCCCAATCCAGTGACCACCGATCACTCGGTCAATTACGACGCCATGGGAGAAGGACTGACCTTCGCCACGCCGCCCTTCACCGAAGACACCGAAATCACCGGTCCATCGGCGCTGCGCCTGCACATATCCTCAGCTACCGCCGACGCCGACCTGTTCGTCGTGTTGCGGGTGTTCGACCCTGCCGGCAAGGAAGTCGTGTTCCAGGGTGCGCTCGATCCGCATACGCCCGTCGGCCAGGGCTGGCTGCGCGCCTCGCACCGCAAGACCGATCCGGCGCGTTCGCTGCCGTACCGGCCATGGCACACCCACGATGAAAAGCAGCCGCTGACGCCGGGTGCCGTTTATCCGCTTGACATCGAAATCTGGCCGACCTGCATCGTGGTGCCGCAAGGCTACCGGCTCGCCCTGACCGTGCGCGGCAGGGATTATGTGTGGGACGGCGCGGCAACGACGCTGTCGAACATGAAAAACCCGATGCGCGGCTGCGGTCCGTTCGAGCACGACGACGAGACCGACCGGCCGCCGGCGGTGTTCGGCGGCACCGTCACGCTGCACATGGGGCCTGAGCATCCGGCCGCGTTGCTGCTGCCGGTGATTCCTCCGCGCTGACCGCCTGCTAGCGGGGCATCAGCGCGGCCAGTTCCGCGGCGCGCAGCGATTTCATCTGTTCCAGCGCGCGCAGCGCCTCGCGCGCCTCCTCCACGCGGCCTTCCTTCAGCGACGCCCGTCCCAGACCGAACCAGGCATCGGCAAACATCGGATGGATCAACAGCGCGCGGCGGTAAGCCGCAGCGGCCGCATCATGCCGCAACAGATCGCCATACGCCTCGCCCAGCAGAAAATACGTCAGCGGCGCATCCCTGGACACCAGAAGCGCGCGCTCCAGCGTGTTCAGCGCGTGCCGGGGCTCGCCGGCGGCGCGTTGCGCTTCGGCCAGGAAATGGTAGGCGGTGATGTCGTCGGGCGCGAGACGCACCATCTCGCCGAAATATCCGGCAGCGAGCCGGTATTCGCGAGCCTGTGAGCGCGCGTAACCACCGATCAGCCGCCATCCCGCGCTGAAGGGATCACGTTTGATGTTGGTGTCGGCGAACTGCGCCAGCCCCGCCCAGTCGCGCTGCTGCTCCAGTTCGACGATGCGCCGGCGGTTCACATCCTCGACATCCTGCAGGTGCGACAGCAGCATGGAGGCGGTACCGTCAGGCACCAGCGCGGAAACCAGGGCCTGCTGCGGCGTGCACCCGGCCCCGGACATGACCAGGCCGCATGCCAGCAGGCAGCGCACGGCAAGCTCGCGGCATCCCGATATCATCGCCGGATCATATCAAGCCAGGGAAAAAATAAGCGGCGGTTTCCGGCGCTGCGCCGGCCGCGATCAGCCTTTTACCAGTGTCTGCCGCGGAAACAACGGAGCGCTGCCCGAGCCGATCAGATCGGAGACCTCTTCCGGGATCAGGTCGCTGGGACGCTGGGCGGCGTGCCCGATCAGGAAGCCCTGGGCATTGTTGATGCCCAGGTCGCGCAGTATGCAGAAATCAGCGACGGTCTCCACGCCCTCGGCCACCAGCGAAGAGCCGCAACCCTCGGCAATGTGCTGCAGGGACTTCAGGAAATGGTATTTGACCGAATCCTCACTGACGCCCTGCACGAAGTGCATGTCGATCTTCACGAAATCAGGCTGCAGTTCGAACCACAGCCGCAGGCTCGAAAATCCCTCGCCCAGGTCGTCCAGCGCGACACGGAATCCGGCGCCCCTGAACAGCGTCAGCCCATCGCGGAAGATCGAACGGTCGGATATGTACTGGTTTTCCGTCAGCTCGATCGTGACCTGCGCGATGTCGAGGCCGCAATCGCGGATGAAGCGGGTGATGCGCTGCACGTCATCCTTGACCTCGAGCACGGTCTGCGGCGTGATGTTCAGGAACAGCTGGCGCCGCAGTCCCAGCCGCGCGAACTGGCGCACCACCTTGCGCGCGCACAGCATGTTCAGTTCGGTCAGCAGGCCGGCACGGGTCGCCGCTTCAAACAGTTTGGTGGGCGTGTGCAACTGGCTGGATTCGGGACCGCGGATCAGGCCTTCGTAGGCCAGGATTTCGCCGGTGCCGAACGCCAGGATCGGCTGGAATACGGGAGTGACGGATCGTGTTTCGATGATGCGAAACAGCTCTTCCAGCTCGCGAAATCGCAGGTTTCCGCGCGATTCCGGCGCCAGCCGGCGATAGGCGAGGTCAACGTCCTTTTCGGCCGCTTCAGGCACTGCCGGCCGTGTTGCATCAGCAACCATGAAACTCCCCGGATTATCGAGTCATGCTTCCGAGTGTCGAAGGGGAATCCTCCCATGAATGGCTTGTCTTTCCCTTTGCATCTCAACAGGATTAAAGCACAATTTCAATTACTTGGCATGACTTTTAAATGCCGATTCAGACCCTTGGAGACGGCCGTTCAACGGCCTCCGCCCATCGCCAGCATCAGCTGATTCAGCTTTTTGACGAAACCCGCCGGGTCTTCGAGCTGGCCGCCCTCTGCCAGCAGAGACTGGTCGAACAGCACCGCGGCGAGGTCACCGAAACGCGATTCGTCCGCCTCCGCCTGCAGCCGCTGCAGCAGCGGATGGCGGGTATTGATTTCGAGTATCGGCTGCGACATCGGCACCTGCTGTCCGGCGGCCTTGAGCATGCGCTGCAGGCTGGCCGTCATGTCGTGCTCGTCGGCCACCAGGCAGGCCGGCGATTCGGTCAGCCGCAGCGTCACGCGCACGTCCTTGACGCGTTCGCCCAGCGCTTTTTTGATGCGTTCAACCAGATCCTTGTGTTCCGCGGCTTCCTGCTCCTGCGCCTTTTTGTCGGCTTCGTCCTCGAGTTTGCCGAGGTCGAGCGCGCCCTTCGCCACCGACTGCAGTTTTTTGCCCTCGAACTCGGTAAGGAAGGACATCATCCATTCGTCGACGCGGTCTGACAGCAGCAGGACTTCGACGCCCTTCTTGCGGAATACTTCGAGATGCGGGATGGCCTTGGCCGCGGCGAAAGTCTCGGCGGTCACGTAATAGATCTTCTCCTGCTCCGGTTTCATGCGGGCGACATACTCGGCCAGCGACACGTCCTCGTCCTCCGCATCCTTCTGCGTCGAAGCGAAGCGCAGCAGCTTCGCGATGCGTTCGCGGTTGGCCTGGTCCTCGCCGACGCCCTCCTTGAACACGCGGCCGAATTCCTTCCAGAAGGTCGCGAACTTGTCCTTTTGGTTCTCCGCGAGGTCTTCCACCATGGACAGCACGCGTTTCACCGAAGCAGCGCGCATGGTCTCGATATCCTTCGATTCCTGGAGGATTTCCCGCGACACGTTGAGCGGCAGGTCGTTCGAATCGATGACGCCGCGCACGAAGCGCAGGTAATGCGGCATCAGATGCTCGGCGTCGTCCATGATGAACACGCGCTTCACGTAGAGCTTGATCCCGCGCCGCTGCCCGCGGTCCCACAAATCGAAGGGCGCGCGCGCCGGCACGTAGAGCAGCTGCGTGTATTCCTTGCGGCCTTCGACCCGGTTGTGCGACCAGATCAGCGGCGCCTCGAAATCATGCGCGACGTGCTTGTAGAACTCGACGTACTGCTCGTCGGTGATTTCGGATTTCGGCCGCGCCCACAGCGCGCTGGCCTGGTTGACGGTCTGGTCCCTGCCGGTGGTGCGGTATTTTCCGCTGTCCTTGTCCCACTCCTCCTCCTTCATCAGGATCGGCAGCGTGATGTGGTCGGAATACTTGCGCAGTATCGTGCGCAGACGGGTGCCGTCGGCAAACTCGTCCTCGCCCTCGCGCAGGTGCAGCGTGACCTCGGTGCCGCGCTCCGCCTTTTCGACGGTTTCCAGCGTGTATTCGCCGCCGCCGTCGGATTCCCAGCGCACGCCGTGCTCAGCGGTCAGCCCAGCGCGCCGGGTCACCAGCGTCACCCGGTCGGCGACGACAAACGAGGAATAAAACCCGACTCCGAACTGGCCGATCAGGTGCGCATCCTTCGCGGCATCGCCGGTCAGCCGGTTAAGAAACTCGCGCGTGCCGGAACGCGCGATGGTGCCGACGTTGTCCATCACCTCCTGGCGCGACATGCCGATGCCGTTGTCGGACACCGTCACAGTGCGCGCCTTGGGGTCGAAGGCCACACGGATTTTCAGTTCGACGTCATTCTCCAGCAGCGCCTTGTCGGTCAGCGCCTCGAAACGCAACTTGTCAGCCGCGTCGGACGCGTTCGACACCAGTTCGCGCAGGAAAATCTCCTTGTTGCTGTACAAGGAGTG
>JBMTEY010000123.1:0-7786 GCA_049433545.1 Burkholderiales bacterium
ACCTGCGTGTTGTCCGCAGTCTAGCCAAGCACCCGCGCGGTTACAAGCCGCGCGGGCTCAACGCCACAACATGTGGAATAAAGAAGCGCGCCGCACGTAAGGAGGAGAGGGGTCGGAGCTGCGCAGCGCGCGCAAAAAGATGTGTGAAAGCTACTTCTGTATGCCAGCGGCTTTCACGACCTGCTGCCAGCGCGCGACTTCCGCAGACAAGTGTTTGCCAAACTCGCGGGGGGCTGAAGCATGAACCGAAAGTCCTTTGCCTGAAAAACGTTTCGCCACATCCGGATCGCTGACCTGTTTCGCCAATTCGCCCTGAATGCGCGCCACCACGGCGGCAGGCGTGCCCACCGGCACCAGCATCCCGTACTAGGTGGTGTAGGCAAACCCGGGGACACCCGCCTCGCTGGCCGTCGGCATGTCGGCCACGGCCGGCACGCGTTGGGTGCTGGTCACCGCCACGCCGGTCAGCCTTCCGGAACGCACCTGCGGCAACGCGGTCGCCATGTTGGTCACCATGTACTGGATTTCGCCGGACAGCAGTCCGGTGGTGGCCAGGCCCGCGCTTTTGTACGGCACATGCAGCGTTTCCACCTTGGCCGACAATTTGAACAGCTCGTTGGCGAGGTGGCTGGCCGTGCCGTTGCCGGCGGAACCGAAGGCATACTTGCCCGGCTCTTTCTTGAACAGCGCGATCAGTTCCGGCAGCGTTTTGGCCGGGACCTTGGGATTCACTGCGATGATGCTCGGCTGGTCGGCGATCAGCGTCACCAGCATGAAATCTTTGAGTATGTCGTAGCCGATGTTTTTGTACAGCGCCGGGCCTATGGCCATGGTCGAACTCGACACCAGCGCCGTGTAGCCGTCGGCCGGCGCCTTGGCGACGATGGAAGTACCGATGGTGCCCCCGGCGCCGGGCCGGTTGTCGATGACCAGCGTCTGCCCCCAGGCATCAGCCAGCGCCTGGGCCGCGATGCGTGCAACGATATCGCTGCCGCCGCCCGGCGCCAGCGGCACCACCACGCGCAGCGGCTTGGCCGGAAACGGGTTGTCGGCCGCGTGCAGCGGCTGGCCCATGAACAGCGCACCTATGACACAGGCGCACAGATGCAATTTGACGAGTTTTGATTGAGATGACACGGCGGTATTCCCCTGGATCCTGCGCACGACCTGCGCTTGATCCCGAAAGTACCCGCCTGGTGTTACAGAACCATGACAGCGGCGACAGAACCGTTCAGCGCTTGGCGGGCGGCGACAGGTCGGTGGCCCGCGCCCGCAGCGCCGCATCCGCGCGCAGCACCGCCTTGGCGATCTTGTGCGTGGGCGTATGCGGCAGTTCGTCGACGAAGGCGACGAAGCGCGGCACTTTCTGCGGCGCCAGTCGCGCGCGGCACCATTCGGCGATTTCCTGCGCCGTCACCTGCTCACCCGGTTTCACCGCGCACACCACGAAAATCTCGTCCTCGCCCAGCTCCGAAGGCACGGCTATGGTGCCGGCTTCGGCCACTGCCGGATGTTCGCCCACCACGCGGTCGAGTTCGGCGGCGGCAATGTTTTCGCCGCGGCGGCGGATGATGTCGCGCTTGCGCGAGATGAAAAAATAATAACCGTCGCTGTCGCGTTTCACCAGATCGCCGGTCTTGAACCAGCCTTCGTGGAAGGTGTTTGCGGTCTGCTCCGGATCGCGGAAGTAACCCTGCATGATGATCGGCGTCTTCACCCACAGCTCGCCCGGTTCGCCGTCGGGCACATCGCGCCCTTCGTCGTCGACCACGCGGCACTGCGCCCAGGGACGTGCCGGATCGGGATGGCGGCCGACCGGTCCCATGCTGCCGAGTTTCTGCGGACCTTCGAACGGATTGCAGGTGACGCCGGGAA
Source organism: Burkholderiales bacterium (assembly GCA_049433545.1). GTDB lineage: Bacteria > Pseudomonadota > Gammaproteobacteria > Burkholderiales > SG8-41. The sequence continues at coordinate 1,876 of JBMTEY010000123.1, forward strand.
TTTCGGTCATGCCGTAGCCGCCGATGCGGTGCGGGATGTTGAAATCGTTTTTGAAGGTCTCGTCCATGCTCGCGCGCACGCCGTAGACCTTGGTGATTTTATGGTCGGGACGGAACTCGCTGCGCGGACGCGCGCGCAGGATGCTGCCGATGGCCTCGATGATGTTGACTTCAGTGGCGCCGGTCTCGACCGCGGTCTCCCAGAAGGTGGAGGCCGAAAACTTCGGCACGATGATCATGCAGGCGCCGGCTGCCAGCGTGCCGGCCACCGAGTAGAACATCGCGTTGATGTGGAACAGCGGCAGCACGATCATCACCCGGTCGTCGTCCTGCAGGTAGACCCGCCGCACGAAGGCCTCGCCGCCGGTGACGAAACTTTTCTGGCTGTGCATTGCGCCCTTCGGAAAACCGGTGGTGCCCGAGGTGTAGACGATCAGGCATGTGGCATCTCCCGTGACATCGCCCGGCAGCTTCGCCTGCGGTGCGGTTTTGGCCAGGTCGTCCAGCAACGGCGCATCGGCCGCAGCCGTGTCGAGCATCACGAACCATGCCGGCGTTTTCAGGCCGGCCGCCGCCTTTTGCGCGACATCCAGGGTATCGGTGGTTACCGCAACCGCGCTGACTTCAGCGTGGTGCAGTACGTATTTCGCTTCCTCGACGCCGAACTCGGGATTGACCGGCACCATGATCGCGCCCAGCCGCGACAGCGCGAACAGCAGCACGACATGGCCATCGCAGTTGCGCGCCATCACGCCGAAACGGTCGCCCTTGTTTATGCCGCGCGCGGCCAGCACGCGGGCAACGGCGTCGACCTGCTGCGAAAACGCCTGCCACGACCAGCTGCGATCGCGGTAGATCATGAACGGGCGCTGCGGATCACGCTGCGCGCGGCTCGCCAGCGCGCCGATCAGCGTGTAGTCGTGTTCGGGATGGAGCCTGAGGACTTCGAGAGGTTTTTTCATGGGCATGACGGGAAGTGTTTGCGCGATTCTGTCATACAATCGCCGTTCACTTTCCCTTCAAGTCCACATAAAGGCCATGAGCTTCTACTCCCCGCCCGAACGCATCACCGCCGACGTTTTTGCCGAACTGCCGAAAAAATTCCGGCGCACGAAAGTCTCCGCCGAGCGCCTGGCCGCCGGTCGTCCCGCGCCGCACGGCGGCTGTTTTCTCGAAGGCCCGTCCTTCGACCGCAAGGGCAACCTGTATGTCACCGACATTCCCTTCGGCCGCATATTCCGCATCTCGCCTAAGGGCGCCTGGGACCTGGTCGTCGAATACGACGGCGAACCCAACGGGCTGAAGTTCCACCGCGACGGCCGCATCTTCGTCACCGACCACAAACACGGCCTGATGCTGCTCGACGCGAAGCGCGGCAGGATCGAAACCCTGATCAACCGCTACAACCTCGAAACCTTCAAGGGCCTCAACGACCTGGTGTTCGCCGCCAACGGCGACCTCTATTTCACCGACCAGGGACAGAGCGGACTGCAGAATCCGAACGGCGCGGTCTACCGGCTGCGCGCCAACGGCAGACTGGAACGCATCGCCGACAACATCCCCAGCCCCAACGGCCTGGTGCTGAACAAGGCGGAGAACACGCTCTACGTCGCGGTGACCCGCGCCAATGCGGTATGGCGGCTGCCGCTGCTGCCCGACGGCACAGTATCGCGCATGGGCGTGTTCATCCAGATGTCGGGCGGCCGCGGACCGGACGGCATGGCAATCGACGAGGACGACGGTCTCGCCGTCGCGCACCCGGACATGGGCGCAGTGTGGATTTTCAACCACCGCGGCGAACCGCTCTACCGCATCGACTCGCCGGGCTCGGACGTGGTCACCAACTGCGCCTGGGGCGTGAAAGACCCGCACACGCTGTACATCGTCGACTCCGAAGGCGGCGCGATCCTCAGCGCCGAGCTGCCGACGCCGGGAAGGAAAATGTACGGCTTGTCCTGATTTGTCCTGATTTGTCCTGATTATTTATTGCGGGACTAGTCCCGCAATTCGAACTCGCCGTTGATCTCGACGGCCTGCCCGCGCGGCAGGCCGGCCATGCCCACCGCCGAACGCGCGTGGCAGCCGGCTTCCGGGCCGAACAATTCGTAGAACAGGTCGGATGCGCCGTCGATGACCTTGGGGTGGTCCGGAAAATCCGGCGTGCTGTTGACCATGCCGAAGAGCCGGATCACACGCCTGACCTTGTCGAGGTCGCCGGCGGCCGCCTTCACTGTTGCGAGGATCGCCAGGGCTGAGGCCTGAGCGGCCTTGTAGCCCTCTTCCACCGCCATGTCCTGACCCAGCTTGCCGTGTTCGCGGATCTGCATGCCCGGATGGTGCGGGCCATGTCCCGACACGAACAGGATGTTGCCGACGCGCACGCAACCGCAGCGGTTGGGTTTGGGAAATTTGCGCGGCTGCGGCAGCGTGTATCCCATCGCCGCCAGTTTCGCCTCGATCGCACCCATCAGCGCACCAGCAGGTCGACAAACTCGTCGACCGCCATCGCCTCGAGCTTCTGCTGGTCCGTGCACACCGCGGTGATCGCCGCCTTCTGCTTGGCTGCGAACACCATGCCGGTGTTTTCACTGAATTTCTTCATCACCGCCGGTATACCTTCCTTGCGGCGCCTGCGGTGCCCCAGTGGATAAAGCACTTCCGACAGCGGGGTCTTGCTGCCGTCCTTGAAGAACACCTGGATCGAGTTGGCATTGGTGCGCTTGGCCGGATCGTGATATTCGCGCTCGTACTGCGCCGACTCTTTCAGGCGGATCTTCGCACGCAGCTTGTCGATGCGCGGATCGGCGGCGATTTCGTCTTCGTAATGCTTCGCAGTCATGTCGCCGTAGATCAGGCCGATGGCCATCATGTACTGCATGCAGTGGTCGCGGTCGGCGAAATTGGCCAGCGGCCCGGTCTTGTCGAGGATTACCATAGTCGAGTTGTGGGCGCGGGCTTCGATGTGGCTGATCTCGTCGAGACGATCCTTCACCAGCGGATGCAGCTTGATCGCGGCTTCGACGCCGGTCTGGCCGTGAAAGGCAGTCGGATAGGGAATTTTGAACAGCGTGTTCTCGATGACATAGCTGCCCAGGGGCCGCTGGAATTTGAAGGGCTTCCTGTTGAACAGCACTTCGTAGAAACCCCACTTCGGCGCAGTCAGCGCCGAGGGATAACCCATCTCGCCCTTCTTCGCCAGCAGCGACAGCCAAACGCCGCGCGCCGAGGCATCGCCCGCCGCCCAGGACTTGCGCGCGCCGGTATTGGGCTTGCGGCGGTAGGTCGCCAGTGCATGGCCGTCGACCCAGGCATTCGACAACGCGTTGACGACTTCGTCGCGCGTACAGCCGATCAGCGACGACACTGCGGCAGTGGTGGCGATCTTGACCAGTATCGTGTGGTCAAGACCCGCGGCGGTGAAGCCGTTTTCCAGCGCGAGGCCGCCCTGCACCTCGTAGGCCTTGATCACCGCGGCCAGAACTTCGCGCATGGTCAGCGGTTTTTTGCCGGCAGCGCGGCGCGTGCGCGACAGCCAGTCAGCGGTCATCAGGATCGCGCCGATGTTGTCCGAGGGATGTATCACCGTGCGCCCGTAGAAAGCATCGTTGAAATCCAGCCAGCGCACCAGCACGCCAGCGTTGAACGCGGCGGTCACCGGATCCAGCACGTAACTGGTGCCGGGCACGCGCGCGCCGTTGGGCACGATGGTGCCGGGCACCACGGGCCCCAGCAGTTTCGTGCAATCGGGATAGGCCAGTGCTTCAAAGGCGCAGGCCAGGCTGTCGATCAGCGTCAGCCGCGCGGTTTCAAACGCCAGCGCGCTTTTCGGCTGGTAACCGTGGGCATAGTTGGCGAGGTCGACGATGACCTTGTCGAAGGGCGGGCGCTTGTTGGTCACAGCCATAATTTTAACTCCTCGTTTTTAAATGGTTTTTTAATATTGCGCCATGATCCACTGGCCGGCAGCGAAGAGCATGCGGTCGGCGTTGCGCTTTGCCACGCATTGCACGCCGATTGGCAGATCGTTAGGCCCCGCAAACAGCGGCAGGGTCAGCGACGGCACGTGGCAAGTGGTCCAGATCGCGCAGAATATCGCGGTTCCTGTTTCGTTGAGTCCGACCGGCGCCTCGCCCGCCGCCGACGACGTAAGCAGAATATCGAAATCGCGGAACACGTCATCGAGCAGCAGGCGCAGCCGCTCCGCCTCGCTGCGTGCCGCCTGGTATTCGGCAAAGCTGCACTTCATGCCGTGCTGCAGCCTTCCTTTTTTCAGCGTGTCGCTGATGCCGTCCCAATGGTTGTCGATTTCCCAGGCGCGGTTACGAACGAATTCGAAACTGGAAATGCGGCGATGCACCGGTTCGATGCGCGCGAAATCATCCTGCAGTTCGACTTCGGTGACACGCGCGCCTGCGCTGGCGAGATAACGCGCGCAGGATTCCACATGCGACTGCGTCGCGGCATCGGCTTGATCCCAGAACGGACTGCGGCAGAAGCCGATGCGCAACTCCCGTGCATTCACCGCGGCAACCGGTTGCGACGCGGCATCGGCCAGCACGTCGCGATAAAGCGCGACGTCCTCCACCGAGCGCCCGATGATGCCCAGCGTGTCGACCGAACCCGCGGCTTCCATCACGCCGGCCATGCGCAGGTCGCCCCAGGTCGGACGGTAACCGACGCAGCCGTTGAACGCCGCGGGCCGTATCGTCGATGCCGTGGTCTGCGAGCCCAGCGCCAGCGGCACCATCCGGTCGCCGACCGCAGCACCGGAACCGCTGGACGAACCGCCGGGCGTGCGTTGCGGGTCGCGCGGATGGCAGGTTTTCCCGGGATGGCGGTTGGCGAATTCGGTGGTCACCGTCTTGCCCATGATCAGTCCGCCGGCGCGCCGCGTCAGCGCCACGCATACCGCATCCATGTGCGGCCTGTGCCCGGCGTGTATCGGCGAACCGTAGGCGGTCGGCATGTCGGCGGTGTCGATGATGTCCTTGATGCCCACCGGCACACCGTGCAGCGGCCCGCGCTTGCTCATGTCATCGAGCGCGTGCGCCTGCCGCAGCACCAGATCCGGATCGAGAAATTCCCAGGCGCCGACCTGCGGCTCGCGCGCGGCAATGTGCGCGAGGCAGGATTCGGCGACTGCCGTGGCGGTGGTTTTTCCGGCGGCGATGGCGCGGACGATTTCCGTGGCAGTCAGCGCGTGCAACTGCATCATCACTCGGCCTTGATGCCCGCAGACTTCACCAGTTTCCCCCATTTTGCCGCCTCGGCCTGCAAGTAGCGGTCAAACTCTTGCGGCGTGTCGCCGATGGGTTCCAGGCCGGCGCGGGCCATGCGTTCGGCAATGGCGGGCTCCTTCAGCGTTGCGGCGATGTCGCGGTGCAAGCGCTGGATCACCACGGACGGCGTGCCGCGAGGCGCGACCAGTCCGTTCCAGTTGTTGGCTTCGTACTCCTTCAGTCCCGCTTCAGCGATGGTCGGCAATTCCGGAAACAGCGGCGAGCGCACCGCCTTGCCCACGCCCAGTCCTTTCAGGCGGCCGGCGCGGATATGCGGCTGCGCGGTGGTCAGGTTGGCCATCATCAGGTTGAGCCGCCCGGCGACGAGATCCGCCACTGCCGGTGCACCACCCTTGTACGGCACATGCACGGCTTCGGCACCGGCCATGCTCATGAACAGCGCCATCGCCAGATGGCCGGCACCGCCGACCCCGCTCGAGCCATAGTTGTATTTGCCGGGCGCCGCCTTCAGCAGCGCGATCAGTTCCTTGACCGAAGCCGCGGGCAGCGAGGGATGCACCACCAGCAGGTTGCTCGAACCGGCAATGTTGGTCACCGCGACGAAATCGCGGACCAGCACATAGGGCACTTTGGCATGAAGCGAGGGATTCACCGCCAGCGGCGGCGTCGCCA
>JBMTEY010000124.1:0-7732 GCA_049433545.1 Burkholderiales bacterium
TCGCCGTCATTGTCGGCCTCGGCCTGCGCCAGTTCGGCTTCGAGGCGGCGCAACGTGGTGTCGCCGTCGATCGCGTATTCGATCGCCGGGCGGTCCAGCGCCGGGGTTTCCTGCGCGACATGGGCCACGCGCCAGCGCTGCGGGAAATCCACTTCGCCCTGGTCGGCATGCAGTTCGCCGCGCAGCATGGCGAACACGCTGGACTTGCCGGTGCCGTTGGCGCCGATCAGGCCGATCTTGTCGCCGGGGTTGAGCGCGACGTCCGCGCCTTCGAGCAGGACCTTGGCGCCGCGCCGTAGCGTGATCTGGGTGAAACGAATCATGGAATTCCGCGGGGCTTGCGCAGTCAAAGGGGCGCATTCTACGCAGGTTGCCGCGCCCGGGGCGGATTACCGTCACAAATCACCCCGGGCCGCGCGGTAAAATCCGCTGCATCACTCGAGGAATACACAGGCATGCACACCCGTTACAGGCTATTCATCGCGGCACTGGCCCTGCTCACACTCGCCGCCCTGCCCGGCTGCAAATCCACGACTGCCGGCGGCGCAGTGGGCGCGGAACGCAAGCAGCTGCTGCTGGTGTCCTCCAGCCAGCTGAACCAGATGGCCGCCAAGGCCTACACCCAGCTGCAGGCGGAATCGTCGAAAAAGGGCGTGCTCAACACCGACGCCGCGCTGACGCGGCGGGTGCGCGCCATCGCCACCCGCATCACGCCGCAGACGCGCGCCTTCCGCGCCGACGCACCGGGCTGGAAATGGGAGGTCAACACCATCACCAGCGATGAACTCAACGCCTTCTGCATGCCCGGCGGCAAGATCATGTTCTATTCCGGCCTGATCAAGCGCCTGAACCTGAGCGACGACGAGATCGCCATCGTCATGGGCCACGAAATCGCCCACGCGCTGCGCGAACACTCGCGCGAGCAGGTATCCCAGGAAATCGCCGCGCAGACCGCGATCGGCGTCGGCGCTGCGCTGCTGGGCCTCGGCGACGGTGCGACCCAGTTGACGGGCGCCGCCTACGACGCGCTGATCTCCACCCGCTTCAGCCGCAGCCATGAAACCGAAGCCGACCGCATCGGCCTCGAGCTGTCCGCGCGCGCCGGCTACGACCCGCGTGCCGGCGTCACGCTGTGGCAGAAAATGATCAAGGCCAGCGGCGGCAGCAGCCCGCCGGAATTCCTCAGTACCCATCCGGCCGGCGCCAACCGCATCCGCGAAATCGAATCGCTGCTGCCGGCGGTGATGCCGCTGTACAACGCGGCGCGACGCTGAATGCGGCAGCGCCGTCGTCGGGCTCCGCCACAGTAGAATAGGCCGGGTCCGATCCGGAACCCTGCTGATGGCACGCAACACTCCCCTGCTGGTCGCCGTACTGATTGCAGCTGTCATTGCCGTTGCCGGCTCCGCCGTGCTGGCGCGGATCGAGCTGGTGCGCATACTCAATGCTTTCCAGGCCGACGCCCGCATCATGCACCGCGTGCTCAGCCAGCGCGCCGCGCAGCATGACGCGATCATGGCCATGCTGGCGCTGCTTTCCCCCGTGAACGACGGCGGTCGGGGGGCATCTCGGGTCAGTTCCGTCTATCCGCAAGTCATTGATGTCCGCAGCCGGGACGGCGACACGCGCTGGCAGGATTCCGTGCTCGAGAAAGCGGACGCGCTGTCCCGGCGCCTCGGCCGTGCCGTCCCTGCCCATGTGGATTTCGCCGCCGGACGCTACACCCTGGTCCATGCCACCGCAGCCGCGGGACACGCCGTGCAGATCAACCTCACCGCCGCCGTGCCCTGGGACGAGTGGCCGGTGAACCCGCAACAAAGCCCCGTGCGCGTGACCCTCGAATATGAAGGGAAACGCCATGTGCTGCAGCGCGGCGCCGCGAACGACGGACCCTGGCATTACGACTTCAGCAAACCGCTGGCCGCCGCCAGCCAGCCTTTCGAGGTGGTCGCCTTCCGCACCGCGAACTGGCGCGATCTGCCGTGGCTGCAAATGCTGACATGGTCGGCATTGTGCTTCGGCATCGCCTTTGCCGTTCTCGCGGTGCTGGCTCAACGCACCCGGCGCCGCCGGGCCGAGGAGTTGCTGCGCCTGGGACAGGTTTCGCGCCTCAACGCGCTCGGCGAACTCGCCGCCGGCATGGCGCATGAACTGAACCAGCCGCTCACTGCGCTGCTCGCCAACACCCAGGCTGCGAACCGCCTGCTCGCCGACGAACCGCCGGACATCGCCACCGCGCGTGAGGCGTTGCACCGCACAGTCGAGCAGGCACGCCGCGCATCTGATGTCGTCGGCCGCCTGCGCCGCACGGTCGAAACTCCCGGACGCAGCGGACAGACAAGCACGGTCGACCTGGCGCAAGCCGTGCGCGATGCACTGTACCTCCTGGAGCCCGAATGCCGGCGCCGGCAAGTGACGCCTGCCGTGCACGCCGACGCTGTCGCAGTAAATGCCGAACCCGTCGCTGTGGAACAGATCGTGCACAACCTGATCATCAGCGCGCTGCAGGCGCTGGAACAGGTCGCCACCTCAAAACGCACATTGGCCATCAGGGTCACCCGCGCCGATGGCTATGGCATGCTCACGGTGCAGGACAGCGGCCACGGCATTCCACCGGAAGTGCTGCCGCGACTGTTCGAACCGTTTTACACCACGCGCTCCGGCGGACTCGGGCTGGGACTGAGTCTGTGCGAATCACTGGTCACCGGCATGGGCGGCAGCCTGACGGCAGCCAATGCCGAAACGGGCGGCGCGATATTCACGCTGCGCATCCCGCTGGCCACATCATCATGAACACCACACTGTCACCGCTGATCCACCTGATCGATGATGACGCTGATGTGCGCGATGGCCTCGCACTGCTGATCAGCACCGTCGGCTTGCGGGTGCAATCCTGGGACGATCCGCAGGCGTTTTTGCGCGATTTCGACCGTACGGGCATAGGTGCCGTCGTGCTCGACGTGCGCATGCCCGGCATCAGCGGCCTGACCGTACTCGAAAAGCTGGTGGCCGAAGGCGTCGATCAGCCGGTGATCATGCTCACCGGCCACGGCACGGTGGAACTGTGCCGGCGCGCCTTCAAGTCCGGCGCCGCCGAATTCCTGGAAAAACCGGTCGATGACCAGAAGTTTCTGGACGCGCTGCAGGCTGCCGTGCAACTGCACGTGCGTTCGCGCGAGCGCAACCGCGACGACCGTGAAGCACGGGAGTGTTATGCACAACTCTCGGCCCGGGAACGCGCGGTGCTGGGACTGATCGTCGCCGGACTGACCAACAAGGAAATCGGCCGCGCCCTGGAAGTTTCGCCACGCACCGTCGAAACCCATCGCGCAAACCTGTTCGCCAAACTCGGCGCCGAATCCCTGGCGCAGCTGATCCGCCGCTACGCGGCGCTGGTCGAAGCCGATCAGTAATAGTACGGATGCCGCGCAGTAACCCTGCGGATACCCGCGCGGGGCGCATTTTCCTAAAGTTCTCCCACGGTTGCAGCACTCAACCGCAACGTTCAACCAAGGAGAACTCACATGCGCACCTTCACCAAACTGTCCGCCGCCGTCCTGCTCGCCACCGCCACCCTGGCCAATGCCCAGGCCGTGCGCAGCGAAAAGAACATCTCGCTGGCACTCGCCAACCAGATCGCCGCCGCCAGCGTCGCCGCCTGCAGCGCCAAGGGTTACAACGTGACCGCGACCGTGGTCGACCGTGCGGGCCTCGTCCGCGCCGTGCAGCGCGCCGACAACGCCGGCCCGCACACCATTGCCGCCAGCCTGCAAAAGGCCTACACCTCCGCATCCGCCCGCAACAACACGCAGGCAATGATGGAAACCGCGCAAAAAAATCCCGGTGCCGCCAACCTGGTGCACATTCCCGGTTTCCTGCTGCTCGGCGGCGGCGTACCGGTTCGCGCCGGCAATGACGTAATCGGTGCGGTCGGCATAGGCGGCGCACCCGGCGGCCACCTCGACGAGCAATGCGCGGTTGCCGCACTGGAACAGGTCAAGGACCAGCTGAAATAATCATCACTCACAGGAGCCACGCCATGAACCGGACCATCCAGCCACTTTCTTTCTCGCACCTTCTGCGGGCCGCCATGTGCGGAATCGCGCTGCTGGCGCCGGCCTTGGCGTCGGCGCAGGTGCCGCCGACCGCTGCGGAAGTTGCGCGCTACAGCGGCCTGCACGCCGCAGCACATCGCGGCGACAACGCTGAAATCCAGCGGCTCATTGTCGCAAAAGCGGACCTCAATGCACGCGACCCATACGGCCATACGCCGCTGCATGTGGCTGCGCATGCGAACAAACCCGCTGCCGTCCGCACCCTGATGCGCGCCGGCGCGAAACACGGGCTGCTGGAGCGCGATCGCTACGATGCCGTCACCATTGCAGCCGTCGCCAACGACGAAGAAACCCTGCGCGTGCTGCTCGCCGAAGGCGCCAGCGCCAAACTGACGACCAGCCGTTACGACGGCACCGCGCTGATCGCGGCCGCGCACCTCGGGCATCACGGCGTGGTGAAGCAATTGATCGCCGCCGGCGCACCGCTGGATCATGTCAACAACCTGCACTGGACCGCGCTGATCGAATCCATCGTGCTCGGCGACGGCGGACCGCGCCACGTCGAAACCCTGAAGACGCTGGTCGAAGCCGGCGCCAGCACCAAACTCACCGACCGCAGCGGCAATACGCCGTTGCGGCTGGCCAAGGGGCGCGGCTACCGGACGATGGTGGCGATACTGGAAAAGGCCGGCGCGAAATAACATCCACACTTGGCGATAATAAGTAAGTATTTGTTTTTATTATTATTTTCAAGATGCCGCCGGGGCTCAACGCCCGGCGGCATTTTTGTATCCGGCACCGCTCTCATTGAATAATGCGGCATGCAAGCTGCTGAACTTTATTGTCGAGAAGCCGGCAGCGGACCTGGTGTGGTGTGCATACACGCCAACGCCGGCACCTCCGGACAATGGCGCGCGCTGATGGACAGGCTGGCGCCGCAATACCATGTGCTCGCACCTGATTCGTATGGCTCAGGCAAAAGCCCGCCGTGGTCTGCGCCACGGATGATGCGATTGCAGGATGAAGTCGATCTGCTGGAGCCGGTATTTGCAAAAGCCGGGACGCCGCTGGCGCTGGTCGGCCATTCCTACGGTGCGGCGGTGGCGCTGATGACTGCGCTGACTCATCCGGGCCGGGTACGCGCGCTGGCCTTGTACGAGCCGACGCTGTTCGCGGTGATCGATGCCGAATCGCCGCCACCCAATGCTGCCGACGGCATCCGCGACACCGCGAGACGCGCCGGCGCGATGCTCGATGCCGGAAAACTCGAAAAAGCCGCCGGAATTTTCATCGACTACTGGATGCACCCCGGCGCCTGGCAGCAAATGCCGGCATCGCGCAGGCCGGCGATAGCCGCCTCTGCGGCCAACCTGCCGCACTGGGCGCATGCGCTGTTCAGCGAGACTACGCCGCTGGCTGCATTCCGCACACTGGATATTCCCGTGCTTTACATGACCGGAAGACGCTCAACGCCGGCGGCACACGGCGTGGCGCGATTGCTGACCGGGGTGCTGCCACGCGTGGAAGTGGTGGAGTTCGAGAACCTCGGACACATGGGCCCGGTGACCGATCCGGATACGGTCAATCCGGTGATTGCGCGTTTCCTGGAGTCAGCGTACCGCCAAACGCCACAATGAAGTCATCTCCGCCGCGCGCGCAGCGTGCAGCGGATCTGCGGCATCCAGCGCTTTTGGGTGTTTCGGCCGCGCCTCCTTGCGCGCCACCACCTTCAGTCCTGCTGCGTCGATCATGGCCAGCAGTTCCTCGCGCGTGCGCAGGCCCAGGTGTTCGGCGATGTCCGACAAGATCAGCCAGCCCTCGCCTTCGGGTTCGAGGTGCGCGGCCAACCCGGCAAGAAATCCACGCAGCATTTTCCCGCCGGCGTCATACACCGCGCGCTCGATCGGCGCGCTCGGCGTCGAGGGGATCCACGGCGGGTTGCACACGATCAGAGGCGCGCGGCCTTGCGGGAACATGTCTGTTTCAACCACATCGACCTTTTCCGCGAATCCGAGCCGCGCGATGTTCTCGCGCGCGCAGGCCAGCGCCCGCGGGTCGGTTTCAGTTGCAATGATTTTGGCAACGCCGCGCCGAGCCAGCACCGCCGCCAGCACACCGGTGCCGGTGCCGACGTCGAAAGCCAGCGTTTCCGCGGGCAAGGGCGCGCCGGCCACCAGCCCGACATATTCGCTGCGGATCGGCGCAAACACTCCGTAGTGCGGATGGATGTGCGCGCCCAGCGCAGGCACGGCCACGCCCTTTTTGCGCCATTCGTGTGCGCCGATCAGACCCAGCAGTTCGCGCAGCGAGGCAACACAGGGTTCGCCGTCTGGCGCGCCCCAGGCTTCGCTGCAGGCCAGGCGCACGTCGGGCGCGCGGCGCAGCGGTATGCCGTAATCGGCATCGAAGGGAATCAGCAGCATAGCCAGCGTATGCGCGCGTTGTGCCTGCGCCTGGCGATGGCGGTGGAAGGCCGCGCCGGGCGCCGTGTCGGGCTCCGGCTGCTTGCGTTTCGCCTTGCGCGGACGGTCGACGCGGCGCATCAGCGCCTGCAGCAATTGCCGCGCGTTCTGGAAATCGCTGCGCCACAGCAGCCCGGTGCCTTCGGCAGCGAGGCGATAGGCCGAATCGGCAGTCATGGTGTCATCGGCGACGACCACACGCTTCGGCGGCGCCGCGCCGCTTTCGGAACGCCAGCGGACGGAGCGGTCTTCGGCGCCGTCGTTGAAATGGATCTGGGGATATTCGGCCAAGGGGAAACTTTCGGTGCGGGCGCAGGATGCGCCGCAGGCCCGAGCATAACAGGCGCCATGCCGGCGGACTATTCGGCGTTATTGGCCGGCCACGCCGCTGCGTTTATGGTTTCGCGGTAGCCATGCCAGGTGGCATGCCCGAGCAGAGGTATGGTCACTGCAAGTCCGATCATCGCCGTGGCAAAACCCAGCCCCGTCAGGACCACGATCAGCAGAACCCACACCGCCATCGCCGGCTTGTTGCGCAACACGGCGTTGACGCTGGTGACAATCGCCGTCACCGCATCGGTTTCACGGTCGCAGATCATAGGCAGCGAAAATGCGCTGAACAGAAATGTCAGCAGTGCAAAGATCGAACCCACCGCCGAACCGATGGCGAGAAAGGTTGCCAGCGCCTTCCAGTCGGCGCCGCCATCAGCCGGAAAAAACACGTGCACCATCGATCCCGCGCGCGCCCATACCAGGAACAGCACCAGCAATGCGAGGGCGAACACCATCAGGTTGCCCATGGACCGGGTCTGTTCGCTGAAACAGCGGGACAATGAAGGCTTGAGGCCGCGCTCGAGCTGGCGGCTGATGGAATACAGACCCAGCGCCAGAACCGGTGCAATAAACACAAAACCGGAAAGCAGCACCAGCACTGCCCAGTAACTGCCCGCCCTCAGGCCGATGCCGGTGACCAGCCATGACAGCAGCATGATGGCCACGCCATAACCCAGGCTCTGCCGGGGTGCGGCGCAGATATCCGCCCAGCCTTTGCGTATCCAGCGCAGCGGCGCGTCCGCCGGCAACTGGCGGCAGGGCGCGACGAAGGGCAACGCCTTTGAATTCGGGGAATCCGCATCACTTTGCGGATGGTTTTCAGTCATGTCGCCGCCCCACATCGCCGAAAACTTTGTTGCCGCGATGCCTGCTGCCGTGAGC
>JBMTEY010000125.1:0-7703 GCA_049433545.1 Burkholderiales bacterium
TCTGCTCTTCCGCGCTGACGACATCGACATGCATGGTGTGAACGGCTTCGGCCATTGCTTGATTCCTTGCCCGTTATTGCAGGGTTTTTGCCTTCTCGAACGCTTCCTCGATACCGCCGACCATGTAGAAGGCCTGCTCGGGCAGCGCGTCGCATTCGCCGTTTACGATCATCTTGAAGCCCTTGATGGTGTCCTTCAGCGACACGTACTTGCCTGGCGAGCCGGTGAATACCTCCGCGACGCTGAACGGCTGCGAAAGGAAACGTTGGATTTTCCTTGCGCGGGATACCGCAAGCTTGTCTTCCGGTGACAGTTCGTCCATGCCCAGAATGGCGATGATGTCGCGCAGTTCCTTGTAGCGCTGCAGGGTGGCCTGCACTCCGCGGGCGGTGTTGTAGTGGTCTTCACCGACGACATGCGGATCAAGCTGGCGCGAAGTGGAGTCAAGCGGATCCACCGCAGGATAAATGCCCAGTGAAGCGATGTCTCGAGACAGCACCACGGTCGAATCCAGATGGCCGAAGGTGGTCGCGGGCGACGGATCGGTCAAGTCGTCAGCCGGCACGTACACCGCCTGGATGGAAGTGATTGAGCCGACCTTGGTCGAGGTGATGCGCTCCTGCAACCGGCCCATTTCCTCGGCCAGCGTCGGCTGGTAACCCACTGCCGACGGCATCCGGCCAAGCAGCGCCGACACTTCGGTACCGGCCAGCGTGTAACGGTAGATGTTGTCGACGAAAAACAGCACGTCGCGGCCCTCGTCGCGGAAGGCTTCAGCCATGGTCAGGCCGGTCAGCGCCACGCGCAGGCGGTTGCCCGGCGGCTCATTCATCTGCCCGTAAACCATCGCCACCTTCGATTTCGACAGGTCATCCTTGTTGACGACACCGGCTTCCATCATCTCGTGGTAGAAGTCGTTGCCCTCGCGGGTACGCTCACCGACACCAGCAAACACCGAAAGACCCGAGTGTGCCTTCGCGATGTTGTTGATCAGTTCCATCATGTTCACGGTCTTGCCGACACCGGCGCCGCCGAACAGGCCCACCTTGCCGCCCTTGGCGAACGGGCAAACAAGGTCAATCACCTTGATGCCGGTTTCCAGCAGATCCTGCGAGGGCGACAGCTCCTCGTAGCTCGGCGCCGTGCGGTGGATGGACATTTTCTTGTCGGCCTTGACCGGGCCAACTTCGTCAATCGGGCGACCGAGCACATCCATGATGCGTCCCAGTGTTGCCGGACCCACCGGCACCAAAATCGGCGCGCCGGTGTTGGTCACCATCATGCCGCGGCGCAGGCCGTCGGAGGAACCCAGCGCGATGGTACGCACCACGCCGTCTCCGAGCTGCTGCTGCACTTCCAGCGTCAGTTCGCTGCCGTCCATCTTCAGCGCGTCGTAGACATGCGGCATCTGGTCGCGGGCAAACTCGACGTCGATCACCGCGCCGATACACTGAACGATTTTTCCCTGGCTCATGGTCTATCCCTAATTCAAAATGTCTTCAAACAGTCAGATCATCCGGCAACGGCATTAAACAGCCGCTGCACCGGCGACAATCTCCGACAGCTCCTTGGTAATCGAAGCCTGCCGCGTCTTGTTGTAAATCAGCGTCAATTCGTCTATCACCTTGCCGGCGTTGTCGGAGGCCGCCTTCATCGCCACCATGCGCGCCGACTGCTCGGACGCCATGTTCTCGGCGACGCCCTGGTAGATCAGCGCCTCGACATAACGGGTCAGCACCTGGTCCAGCACCACCTTGGCATCCGGTTCGTAGATGTAGTCCCAGGAACCTTCGGGCGCGCCCAGCGCGTCGCCCGATAGCGGCAGCAGCTGTTCGACCACCGGTTCCTGCTTCATGGTGTTGACGAACTTGGTGTAGATGATCAGCAGCCGGTCGAAGCGGTCCTGGGTGTAACCGTCGAGCATGATTTTCAGCGCGCCGATTAGCTTGTCCATCTGCGGCTTGTCGCCAAGGCCGGTAACCTGCGCCACCACCTTGGCACCCAGGCGCTGCATGAAACCCAGCCCCTTGTTGCCCAGCGTACAAACCTCAATCTCTTCGTCCAGCGCCTGCCACTCCTTGATCTTGTTCAGCGCCAGGCGCAGGGCATTTGTGTTCAGGCCACCGCACAATCCCTTGTCGGTGGTGACCACGATCAGGCCGATGCGCTTGACCGAGTCGCGCGAAACCAGGAACGGATGCTTGTACTCGGGGTTGGCGTGACTGATGTGCGCGGCGACATTGCGGATTTTTTCGCCATACGGCCGCGAAGTGCGCATGCGATCCTGCGCCTTGCGCATTTTCGATGCCGCAACCATTTCCATGGCCTTGGTGATCTTGCGCGTGTTCTGCACGCTCTTGATCTTGGTGCGGATTTCCTTGGAGCCGGGCATGTCGTAAGTATATGTTTATAAACGATTATTTAACGGTTTCTGCGCGGCTCAGTACGATCCGTTCTGCTTCCAGTCCTTGATCGCGGCGTTGAGTTTTTCCTCGTCGTCCTTGGACAGATCCTTGGTGTCCTCGATGCGTTTGACGAGATCGCCGAACTTGGACTTGATGTAGTCGCGCATCGAACGTTCTGCCGCCAGCGCCTTCTTGACGTCGATGTCGTCGAAATAGCCGCCGTTGACCGAAAACAGCGTCAGCGCCATTTCCCACACCTGCAGCGGCTCATACTGCGGCTGCTTCATCAGTTCGGTCACCAGGCGGCCGCGCTCGAGCTGTTTGCGGGTAGCTTCGTCGAGGTCGGAGGCGAACTGGGCAAAAGCCGCGAGTTCCCGATACTGGGCGAGCGCAAGACGCACGCCGCCACCGAGCTTTTTGATGATCTTGGTCTGTGCGGCGCCGCCGACGCGCGACACCGAAATGCCGGCGTTGATCGCAGGACGGATGCCGGCGTTGAACAGGTCAGTCTCAAGGAAAATCTGGCCGTCAGTGATCGAGATCACGTTGGTCGGCACGAAGGCCGTCACGTCGCCGGCCTGGGTTTCGATGACCGGCAGCGCGGTCAGCGAACCGGTCTTGCCCTTGACCGCGCCCTTGGTGAATTTCTCGACATAATCCTCGTTGACGCGGGCGGCGCGCTCAAGCAGCCGCGAGTGCAGGTAGAACACGTCGCCGGGATAAGCTTCGCGGCCCGGCGGGCGGCGCAGCAGCAGCGACACCTGGCGATAGGCCCAGGCCTGCTTGGTCAGATCGTCGTAAATGATCAGCGCATCCTGGCCGCGGTCGCGGAAGTACTCGCCCATAGTGCAGCCGGAGTAGGGCGCGATGAACTGCATCGCCGCAGATTCCGAGGCGGTGGCGGCGACGACGATGGTGTATTCCATCGCACCGTGTTCCTCGAGCTTGCGCACCACGTTCTTGATCGACGATGCCTTCTGGCCGATCGCGACGTAAATGCAGATCAGGTCCTTGCCCTTCTGGTTGATGATGGCGTCGATCGCCACCGCGGTCTTACCGGTCTGGCGGTCGCCGATGATCAGTTCGCGCTGGCCGCGGCCGACCGGCACCATGGCGTCGATCGATTTCAGTCCGGTCTGCACCGGCTGCGATACCGATTTGCGGGCAATCACGCCCGGCGCGACCTTTTCAATGACGTCGGTCATCTTGGCGTTGACCGGGCCCTTGCCGTCGATCGGCTCGCCCAGCGAATTGACGACGCGGCCGATCAGCTCCGGACCCACCGGCACCTCGAGGATGCGTCCCGTGGTCTTTACGGTGTCGCCCTCGGAAATATGCTCGTACGCCCCCAGAATCACCGCGCCCACCGAATCACGTTCGAGGTTCAGCGCGAGGCCGAAGGTGTTTTGCGGGAACTCGAGCATTTCGCCCTGCATCACGTCGGCGAGACCGTGGATGCGGCAGATGCCGTCGGTCACCGAAATCACCGTGCCCTGGGTGCGCGCTTCCGTGCTGCCGCCCAGATTCTGAATCCGGCTCTTGATGAGTTCGCTGATCTCGGATGGATTGAGTTGCATGTGTTGCTCCTAGTGGGTCAACGTGGCGGCCATGGCGTCGAGCCGGCCGCGCACGGTGGCGTCAATGACTTTGTCGCCGACGACGATTTTCACGCCGCCGATCAGTTGGGGATCGATTTCGACCTTGGCGGTGATCCTGCGCTTGAATTTCGACTCGAGCGAGGCGAGCAGGGGCTTGACCTGCTCATCGCCGATCGGCAGCGCGGATATCACGATAGCTTCGAGCACGCCTTCATGCTCGCGTTTCAGATCGTCGTAGAGGCCGCGGATCTGCGGCGTCACGTCGAGCCGGCCGTTCTGCACCAGCACGCGCATGAAATTGCGCGCCTCTTCGGCAATTACGGCATCCAGCTTGTCGCCGATCACGCCCAGCACCAGGGTCTCGAGCTGCTGCGCGCTGACATTGGGATCGCTGATCAGCGACTGCACGCGTACATCGCCGACCACCGCATCGAGATTGGCCAGCGCATCCGCCCAGGGCGCCAGCGCGTTATTCACGCGGGCGATCTTGAATACTGCTTCGGCGTAAGGTCGGGCGATGGTTACCGGTTCGGCCATGGCTTGAATTCAGTCCCGTCTTACAGTTGACGCTGCATGGCAGCGAGCATGTCGGCGTGGGCCTTGGCGTCAACCTCGCGCTTGAGGATCTGCTCGGCACCGGCCACGGCCAGCGCCGCGACCTGGGTGCGCAATGTTTCCTTGGCGCGGGAGACTTCCTGTTCGATCTCTGCCTTGGCGCCGGCGACCAGACGTTCGCCCTCGACCTTGGCCGAGGCCTTGGCTTCCTCGATCATCTGGCTGGCGCGTTTTTCAGCCTGGGCGACGATTTCGCTGGCGCGACCGCGGGCCTGGGCAACCGCCTCATCAGCCTGCTTTGCAGAACGCTCCAGCGACTGCCTGCCTTCTTCGCCGGCGGCAAGGCCGTCTGCGATCTGTTTCTGCCGCGCTTCAATGGCGCCGATCAGATGCGGCCATATCAACACTTTGCAGAACCAGATGAAGGCAAAAAACGTAACGGCCTGCGCAATCATTGTGACGTTTAGATTCATGACTTTCCCCTACGGGCAGCGGTTCGTGACAGGCTTTAGCCCAGGCTTGCAAGCAGGGGATTGCCGGTGGCGAACCACAGGGCGAGGCCGACGCCGATGATGAACGAAGCGTCGATCAGGCCGAGCAGCAGGAACACCTTGGCCTGCAGCTGCGGCATCAGTTCCGGCTGACGGGCTGCGCCTTCCAGAAAACGTCCACTCATGATGCCGATGCCGATACACGCGCCGGCAGCGCCCAGCCCGATCATCAGGCCGATGCCGATGCCGGTATAGGCCTGGATCATTGCGACAAGTTGCAGCTTTTCCATCAGATTCTCCTTTGGGGAAAGTCGGTAAAAGGGATTTCGATCAGTGGCTCTCGTGAGCCATTGCCATGTAAACGGCGGTAAGCATCATGAAAATGTAGGCCTGCAGAACAACGATCAGTATGTGGAAAATCAGCCAGCCGAACGCCAGGACGCCGCCGAAAAGCGAGCCCGCGAGTCCTGTGGCCGCCCACATCCACAGCAGCAGGAAAATGATCTTGCCGGCATAGATGTTGCCGTAGAGCCGCAGCGAATGGGACAGCGGCTTGGAAACATACTCAACAAGGTTGAACAGGAAGTTCAGCGGCCAGAACAGGGGAAAGGAACCGAAAGGCGTACAGGTCAGTTCATGCATCCAGCCGCCGACGCCTTTGATTTTGACGTTGTAAAACAGCATCAGAAAAAAGATCGACAGGGACAGGGCAAACGTCGTATTGACGTCAGCCGTGGGCACCGGAAACCACTCGTGCTGACCCATCACCTTTGAAGTGAACAGCGCGATAAGGTCGATCGGTATGAATTTCGTCGAGTTCATCAGGAATACCCAGACGAACACGGTCAGTGCCAGCGGACCTACGAATGCGCGGTTGCCGTGGAAGATGCCTTTGACCTGGTCGTCGACGAATTCGATCAGGATTTCGACAAAGGCCTGGCGTTTGTTGGGTACCCCGGATGTCGCGCCGCGCACCACCCACCACAACAGACCGAAGCCGACGACGCCGAGAAAAGCCGCGGTCAGGAAGGTATCAAGATGCAGCGTCCAGAACGGACCGTCACCCAGAGAGACGGTGCGATTGGTGAGATGATGACCGATGTAACTGGTCGGGGTCAGTTCCTGTCCTGCGGCCATCTCTGCTTGTCCCTGAGATACTGAAACTTATTCTTTGACCAAAATCGCCATCCGGAAAACAATCACCGAAACGGCGAACGACGTGAAAAGCGCGGCGTGCACGACATCCCCGTAGGACGTCAGCACCCATCCCATCTGGAACACGATCAATGCGATCCTGGCGGCTTCCGCCCGGAACAGCACACGCAACGTGGCGCCCGCTGTCCTGATCCGGCTGCCGCCCGACACCAGCAGCGCATAGGCCAGGTCGGCGATCTGGTTGATGAAGCCCCCCAGCACCGCAGACACAGCGCCGTGCACGCCGGCATAAGGCCAAGCCAGCAAACCCGCCACCGCAGTTGCAGCAAGCTGCCACGCCATCACGGTGCGCATGGGCCTGCCGATGCGTACGAACACCTTCAGGGCCTCTGTGCAAACCGTCTAATTTTAATGGTTCCCGCGCAACATCGTCAAACCATCCTGCGCCGCACCAATCGTCTGCTCAGCGCGTCAGGCGCCGGATCAGCCGATCGAGGTCGTCCAGGCTGCTGTAATCGATCACCACGCTGCCTTTGCCTTTGGGCCGGGTCTTGATCTGCACCCGGGTTCCCAGCTTTTCAGCCAGATTTTCCTGCAGGCGGGCGACATCGCGGTCGACCGGCCGTTTTTTGCGCGCAATCCCGCCGCGGTTTGTCAGCGCGGCAGCGACCCGCTGCTCGACTTCGCGCACCGACAAACCCTTCGCCGCGGCTTCATTGGCCAGTTCAACCTGGCGCAGCGCCGGCAAAGCCAGCAACGCGCGCGCGTGGCCCATTTCGATGCGCCCTTCGCCCAGCAGGCTTTTGACGGGAGGCGCCAGCTCAAGCAGGCGCAACAGATTGCTCACTGCGGCGCGCGACTTGCCGATGGCATCGGCGACCGCCTGGTGGGTCAGCGCAAATTCTCCGATCAGGCGCTCAATGCCGGTGGCCTCCTCCAGCGCATTCAGATCCTCGCGCTGGATGTTCTCGATCAGCGCCACCGCCAGTGCCTGCTGATCCGGGACGTTGCGCACCAGCACCGGTACCTGGGCAAGCCCCGCCATGCGCGCTGCGCGCCAGCGGCGTTCACCGGCGATGATTTCGTGTTCACCATTGGCGGTGGGACGAACCAGGATGGGCTGCATGATGCCCTGCGCCTTGATCGACGCAGCCAGCGTTTCCAGCGCGGCCTGATCCATGCGCGTACGCGGCTGGTACTTGCCGGGGCGCAATGCCGCCACCGGCAGGCTGCCGGTGGTGTCCCCAGGCGCGGCGCGCGGCGTATCGCCGCCCAGCAGCGCATCCAGTCCGCGACCCAGTCCCTTGGGTTTTATCATAATAAACCTTCTAAAACAATTACTTAAGTCGATATGCTGGCACGATTCAACAATTCGCCGGCCAGCGCCAGATAAGCCTGTGCACCCTTGGAAGCACGATCGAATTCCAGCGCCGGCAGGCCATGGCTGGGCGCTTCGGCCAGGCGCACATTGCGCGGAATCACCGTGCGATACACCTTGT
>JBMTEY010000126.1:0-7411 GCA_049433545.1 Burkholderiales bacterium
GATCCGCGTCGATTGATGGCCGGGCTGCACGTTCCCGCGCTCGCTGTGCGGGCGTTCTGCGTCCCGCTTGCCGCCATTGCGGCGGAGCCCGTGGCGGGCATGGGTGTTGAGGACACGCCGCTGCGACCCAGCGAAATGAAACTGATGCAGCGCATCGCTGCGACCGATCCCTCTTTCCGCTACGGCGAACGCGTCAAGCGCTATTTCCGCATCCATCCGGTGACCAAGAACCGCATACCGCTGCGCGTGGAAATGGTGCTGCCCCGGAGCCAGGGGCTTTATTTCGGCGAGTACATCAGCTACCAGATGCTCATCGACGAGCCGGCCTCGATCGTCACGTATCACTATGATGCCGGTTCCGCGCATCGCGGCCGCGGCACGATACTGGTATCGCCCAGGGACGTGATGAAGACCGAACTGCGCTGCGGCAGCACGGCCTGCACGACGCGGGTGGAACACAACGGCAGGGTGCTGTTCGAACGCCGTAACTGAAATAATGTTTAAAAACAAATACTTGAATAAATTCCGGGTGAGCCTGGCCGGCATCGCGTTCTGCAGCGCGACTGGGGCGCTGGCTGCTGACTCTGCCGATCCCTGTGCTGCGGCGGTCACGACCATTGAAATCAACGACTGCCTGAATCGGCAGTTCAATGCGACGGATCGGGAGTTGGCCCGCGTCTACCAGGAATTGCTTAAACGCATCACCGGCAGCGACCCGCAGCACGTTGACCGTGGCACGGTGCAGCGGCGCTTGGAGGGGGCGCAGCGCGACTGGGTGACGTTTCGCCGGCAGGATTGCGAGGGCATGTACAAGCTGATCGAGGGCGGTTCGATCCGTAATGCGCGTTTTCACAGCTGCATGATCGACCGTACGGAAAAGCGCATTGCCGAATTGAAAGAATGGGACAGGCCGTGAGGCGTGGCCACGCCTTTCAAGCCTCCAGGTCGACAAACAGTTCTGCCGCGGTGTAGCGCCGGGCCAGCAGACCCTGCTGGTGGCAATACCGGATCATCGCCTCGATCGCGGGCCGGTTGGCCAGCAGGCCGCAGGGCACCGGGTCGCCGACGATCCCGGCCATGCGGCGGTAGTAATCATCCTGGTCTGATACCGGTTGCTGCGCTTCGAGCTGTGCGATATAGCGCGTTTTGGATTCGACAAAGGCATCGAACAGCGCTTTCGCCAGCCAGGGATGCTGTTGGAGCAGCGCATCCTTGACCGCGATCAGGCCGTGTACCGGGTAGATGCCGGTGCGGCGGAACCATTCCGCTTCCAGCCGCTGCGCGTCCGGGAACAGAGGGACGTAACTGGCCGGGGGTGGGCTGCCGGCGTTCCAGTTTTCCTGGGGCGGGCCGGCGCGGCCGATGCCGGCATTGTCGGTGAATGCCGCCTGCAGTTCGCCCGCGGCCATCATCCCGGCCAGCGAACGTCCCGCCGGAGCATGCACCACGTAGGGCGGCAGGCGCAGGGACTGCACATGTTCTTCGTCGTCCACCACCCAGGTGATTTTCGGGAGGTCGACGCCGTATTCGTTCTGCAGGATGCCGCGGGTCCAGATGCCGGTGCTGACCGACCAGGCGCGCACGCCGACGCTTTTGCCTTCGAGGTCTTTGGGCGTGCGGATGCCGGAGTCGTCGCGGCAGACAAAACCGCCGTGGTGAAAGCGGCGGTAGGTGAACACGGGCAGCGCGGTGAATGGAACGCCGGCTTCGCGGGCAATCATGTAAGTGCCGGCGGCTATTTCGCAGACATCGAATTCGAGGTCGCGCACCATCCGCCGGTAGGCGGCGACTATGGGCTTGACCTCGACGAATTCCGCGGCGACGCCCTGTATCGGCACCTTGCCCTGTTTAAGCGCGAGGGTATGGCCGTAGGTGGCGATGGTGATTTTCAGCGGCAGGGGCATGGAAAGGTGGGGCGTGGCTGAACAGCGTGGCTTTAGTGCGCGGCTAATGAGGCGTGGCTATAAAGCGTGACCGATTGACTGCCACAACGCCGTTCACGCCTTATGGCCACGTCGTACAGCCACGAAGTTTAGCCACGCTTCTTGAATCGCGGGTAAACCTTGTAAACATTGTCCTCGAAGATCTTTTTCTTCTCCGCCGCGCTGAGCGTGGTCACCGCATCGAGGTAGCGCCGGGTGTCGTCGTAGTAGTGGCCGGTTTCCGGATCGATGCCCTTGACCGCGCCGACGATTTCGGATGCGAACAGGATGTTGTCGGCGGGGATCACCCGGGTCAGCAGGTCGATACCGGCCTGGTGGTAGACGCAGGTGTCGAAATAGACGTTGCCCAGCAGGTGCTCCTGCAGCGTCGGTTTGCCCATGTCCTGCGCCAGTCCGCGGTAACGGCCCCAGTGGTAGGGCACCGCGCCGCCGCCGTGCGGGATGATGAACTTCAGCGTCGGGAAGTCCTTGAACAGATCGGCAGTGATGAACTGCATGAAGGCGGTGGTGTCACCGTTGATGTAGTGCGCGCCGGTGAAATGGAAGGCCGGATTGCACGATGAGCTGACGTGCACCATTGCCGGCACGTCGAACTCGACCATTTTTTCGTACAGCGGATACCACCACTTGTCGGTCAGCGGCGGCTCGGTCCAGTAGCCGCCGGAAGGATCCGGATTGAGGTTGCAGCCAACGAAGCCGTACTCGTTGACGCAGCGCTCGAGTTCGGCAATGCAGTTGTCGGGGCGCACGCCCGGGCTTTGCGGCAGCTGGCAGACGCCGGTGAAGTTCTTCGGGAACAGCGTGCACACGCGGTGGATCAGCTCGTTGCAGATGTCCGACCACAGCGCGCTGGTGTCGGCGTTGCCGACATGGTGGGCCATGCCGCCGGCGCGCGGCGAAAAGATGGTCATGTCGGTGCCGCGTTCGCGCTGGATGCGCAGCTGCGCGCCCTCGATGGTTTCGCGCAGCTCGTCGTCGCTGATGGCCAGAGAATTTTTTGCCGGGCTCAGTTTCGGATCCTTCAGCCCGGCAATCTGTTTCTGGCGGAAGGCTTCCAGCGACTTTGGCGCAGTGGTGTAATGGCCATGGCAATCGATGATCATGCTGTGAAGTCCGTAGATGTTTGCGCTGCAGTGTGCCAAAAAAAAGACTGCGCGGCTATTGCCGCGCAGTCGAATACGGAGATGCAGACCAGAATCAGTTGGTGCCGTACAGTCCGGCGGCCTTGATGACCTTTTCCCACTTTGCCTTTTCCGAGACGATGTATGAGCTGAAGGCTTCCGGCGTGCTCGGGGCGACGTCAAGGCCGGATTTGAACAGCAGCGCCTTTATATCCTGCAGGTTGAGCACGGCGACGACTTCCTTGTTCAGGCGGTCGATCACGTTGCGCGGTGTTTTTGCCGGCGCCAGGATGCCGTACCAGTTGTTGGCCTCGAATCCCTTGAGTCCGGCTTCGGCCACCGTCGGCAGTTCGGGCACAAGTCCCGAGCGTTTGCCGGTGGTGACGGCGAGCGCGCGCAGGCGCTTGGTCCTGATGTGCGGCACCGAACTTGCGGCGGTCGCGAAAATCAGGTCAATGTTGCCGGCAACCAGGTCGACGATCGAGGGTCCGCCGCCCTTGTATGGCACGTGGACGATCTTGGTGCCGGCTTGCAGGTTGAACAGTTCCAGCGCGAGGTGTCCCGCGCCGCCGACGCCCGAGGATCCGCCATTCAGCGGCTTGGCCTTGGCCAGCGCGACCAGTTCCTTCACGCTTTTGGCGGGCACCGAGGGATGCAGGACCAGGATGTTGGTCGAATCCACGGCGCGCGAGATCGGCTGCAGGTCCTTGAGCGGGTCGAACGGCATTTTTTTGTAGAGCGAGGGATTGATCGCCAGCGCGGCGATGGTGCCCATCAGTATGGTGTAACCGTCTGCAGCGGATTTCGACAGGATTTCGGTGGCGATGTTGCCCGCAGCGCCGGGGCGGTTGTCGATGATGATCTGCTGGCCCAGGCGTTCGCCCAGCTTGTTGCCCATCGCGCGCGCCGTGGTGTCGGTGCCGCCGCCGGGCGCGAAGCCCACCAGCATGCGGATCGGTTTGACCGGCTGCCAGTCGGCAGCGACGGCGGGCGTTGCGAATGCCGCGAGCAGGGCGCAAGGCAGCAGACGCAAGATCGTTTGCGTGTTCATGGAATGGTTCCTCTGGTTTTCGGGTGGAGCTGAGCTAGGCTGCCGTACGTGCGACAGCCTGTTGTGATTTGCGGCCGGCGGCGAGTTTCACCGCCAGCGTGTAGGCATGTTCCATGGCGCCGGAATCGGCCTTGCCCTGGCCGACGATATCGTAGGCGGTGCCGTGTGCAGGCGTGGTGAACACCGTTTTCAGTCCGGCGGTGACGGTGACTCCCTTGTTGAAACCGAGCAGCTTGGTCGCGATCTGGCCCTGGTCGTGGTACATCATCACCACGCCGTCGAAATCGCCCTTCAGCGCCTTCAGGAAAATCACGTCCGACGAGATCGGTCCCTGGCAGTTGATGCCGCCGGCCTTCAGCTTGTCCACGGTGGGGCGGATGATGCGGATTTCCTCGTCGCCGAAAAGGCCGTTCTCGCCGTTGTGCGGATTGAGCGCTGCGACGCCGATGCGCGGGCAGCTCTTGCCGGCGGCTTGCAGCGTGTCATTGGCGAGGTTCACCGCGGCGGTGATGCGTTCCGGGGTGATCATGGTGACGGCTTCGCGCAGTGCGACATGCGAGGTCACGCGGAAGGTGCTGAACTGCTCGATGACGTTCATTTCTCCGAAAAAACCGCTGTGGCCGGTGAGGCTGGCGAACATCTGGTGTTCGTCGTTGAATTTCCAGCCGCCGCGGTTCATCGCGCCCTTGTTCAGCGGCGCGAAGCAGATGCCGTCGAGTTTGCCGGCGAGCGCGAGGTCGATCATGACCTTGAAGGTGTCGCCGCAGAGCCTGCCTGCTTCATCGGCGGACTCGCCGCGCCTGAAAAGTGCGGGTTCCATGTTGCCGAGGTCGACCAGCGGGATGTCCTGCCGGGGCCAGGTGACCTCATCAATGTTGCGATATGCGGTGTAGGGCGCGCTGACGCCGGCGTCGCGCATGCCGAGTTCGAGCACGCGCCGGTCGCCGATGACCACGACCTCGGCCATTTGCGCGGCCTTGCCGGAGGCCAGCAGTTTTGCGGCGATTTCCGGGCCGATCCCGGTCACGTCGCCGAGCATGAAACCGATGCGGGGGAGTGCAGTCATGATTGTTCCGTATAAACAATAAATTGAATCATTTGTTCGGGGCCGGCCGTGCATCCTTGCGGCGCGGCGCGATGGCCAGCCAGCGCGTCAAGTCACGCACGTGCAACAGCTTTTCCAGGCCGTACACCCGTTCGATGATCTTTTCCGTGTTTGTCGCCGGCAGTCCGCCCCATGTCGCGCATTCGCGGAACTTGGCGGCGACCTCGTCGTCGCTCAGCGGATGGGCCGGGCTGCCCTTGCCGAAATCGGCGCGTCCGCCGAACCTGCGGCCGTCGACGAGTTTGATGTCGATGATGGTGGTCATTTTCTCATATCCCGCGGCTTCCGCTTCGGGATGTACGCCGAAGTCGATTTTGCCGATCATGCGCTGCACGTCGGGTCGGTTGACCACGGCATCGGTGAACTGGGCGAGGCCGGCCCGGCGTTCGAGCAGCAGGATCGCCATGCAGAATTCCATGCTGAACTTGGCCTGCAGCTCGTTTTTCGGACGGCGATGGATCAGCGTGTTCGGCATGTGGCGGTTGGTGCCGACCCTAACCCGCGCCACCTGCGCCGGTTTGATGTCATGTCGGACGATCAGATCGAGCATCGCGCCCATGCCGGGATGGGTCAGCGAACCGCTGGGATGCGGCTTGATCGACACGCCGGGGATGGCGAAGGTCCACGGCTTTCCGAGCTTGCCGTGGATCGCGACCGGGTCGTAGCCGCCACCGGCGGCATTGAGGAACCCGCGTTTGGCCTCCAATGCGTCCGACGCTGCGGTCCAGCCCAGTTTGATGAGTTCCGCTGCGACGATGCCGGATTCTGCGGCGCGCCCCGGGTGAAACGGTTTGGTCATGGTGCCGAAATTTTCGCGCAGCCCGGCAGCCTGGCTGGCGCCTAGGCTCAGCGCCTGTGCGGTCTGCGCGGCATCGAGTCCGAGCAGGCGCGCGGCGCCGGCGGCGGCACCGATGGCGCCGAAGGTCGCCGTTGAATGGAAACCGTCGGCGTAATGCCGCGGATTGATCGCTTCGGCGAGTTTGGTCTCGACCTCGACTGCGATCTGGTAGGCCGTGAGCAGTTCGAGTCCGCTGCGATTGCCGTATTCGGCCAGCGCCAGCACCGCGGGCAGCGCCGGCGCGGTGGGATGGGTCAGCAGTCCGTAGACGCGGTCATTCGCAACCGCGAGTTGCGTGTCGTCGTAATCGTCGGCGTGGATGGCGATGCCGTTGGCGAAGGCGGCAAAACGCGGCGGCACTTTCAGCGCGGTGCCGATCACCGTTGCGCCGCGACTTAGCGGCACACCCAGCGTCTTCAGGTATTTGCGCACGACATGTCCGGATTCGGCGGCATTGCCGGCCAGCGCCAGACCCAGGCCATCAAGGATGGAGCGTTTGCCGAGGTGCATGACTTTGCGGGGAATCCGCGCAGGGGTCATGGCGGTGATGAAGCGGGCGAGCTCGGCGGTCAGTTTCAGGGTGCTGTTCATGGAGCGGGAGTGTATATGCGCAGGACGCCGTGTAGTTGGCCGATTTGATCCGCGTCCTTCTTGCCGCGGTCAGGGACGGGGGGTAACCTCGACACCTCCCATTACCGATTGCAGGATCGCACCCCAACATGTCCAATCCGATACGTGCGGCACTGGCACGCGGCGAGACCGTCACCGGCATCATCCTCTTCAGCGGCAGCCCGATGATCACCGAACTGGCCGCCGCCGCCGGCGTCGATTTCGTGATTATCGACATGGAGCACAGCGCGCTCGACCTCGACCGTTGCGCGCATGTGATCCGCGCCGCGGACGCTGCGGGCATCACGCCTTTCGTGCGGGTGCCGCAGGTGGAACACGCGCTGATCGTCAAGCTGATGAACCTGGGCGCCGCCGGCATCGTCGTGCCGCATGCGACCCGCGAGCTCTGCCTGCAGGCGCTGGATGCGGCGCGTTACGCGCCGGAGGGCAGCCGTGGCGTCTGCACCATCGTGCGTTCCGCCGGTTATGCGCCCGGCGACTGGGCTGTACATGTACGCACGGCCAATGACGATGTCATGGTCATTCCGCTGATCGAGGACGCACAGACCCTGAAGGATTTCGACGCGCTGGCGGAGACCCCGGGGCTGGAGTTGTTTTTCATCGGGCCGACCGACCTGTCGATTGCTCTGGGCGTGGCGCACGCGACCTTCGACGATCCGGCCATGGGTGCGGCGCTGCAGCAGGTGGCGGCGGCCGCCAGAAGCCGCGGCAAATACGTAATGA
>JBMTEY010000127.1:0-7368 GCA_049433545.1 Burkholderiales bacterium
CCGGCCAGCGAGGCCTCGGTCAGGAACAGGTTGTGCATCAGCTTGCCGCGCGCCTCGTCGTTGAGCGCACTCTGCGACACCAGCTTGATCGCCACTTGCCGTGAATTGAAATCGTCCTTGGCCAGATAAACCGTGCTTGTGGCCCCTTCTTCGAGTTTTTCCAGGATTTCGTACTTGCCGATCCGCTTGACGGTCAATTCAGCCATTGGCCCGAACCCTTGTTTTGATGGCGAAGCGCGTCGCGTGGCCGCGAGGCAGGCGTGATTAGACTCCGCCACCTGTCGAGCGTCAACACCCGATGCGCTAACATGGCAGCCACGGCATGACTGCTTCCCCATGACTGAACCGCACACACCACGCCGCTGGCAATTCTGGATCGACCGCGGCGGCACCTTCACCGACATCGTCGCGCGCAGACCCGACGGCAGGCTGGTGTCGCGCAAACTGCTGTCCGAGGATCCGGAACGTTACCGCGATGCCGCGCTCGCCGGCATCCGCGACCTGCTGGGCATCGCGAGCGAGGCGGCCATTCCGGCCGCGCAGATCTCTGCGGTCAGGATGGGCACCACGGTCGCCACCAACGCCCTGCTGGAACGCCGCGGCGAACGCACCGCGCTGTTCATCACCCGCGGCTTCGGCGACGCACTGCGCATCGCCTACCAGAATCGCCCGCGCATCTTTGCCCGTCACATCGTGCTGCCGGAAATGCTCCACGACGCGGTCTACGAGGTCGACGAACGCATCGGCGCTCACGGCGACATCATCCGTGCGCCGGACACGGCTGCGCTGCGCCGCGACTTCGCCCACGCCCGCGCGCAGGGATTCGATGCCGTCGCCATCGTCTTCATGCACGGTTATCGTCATCCGCAGCACGAGCAGATCGCAATGGATCTGGCCCGCGACTGCGGCTTCACGCAAATATCCGCATCGCACGAAGTCAGTCCGCTGATGAAACTGGTGGCACGCGGCGACACCACGGTGGCCGACGCCTACCTGACCCCGGTGCTCCGGCAATATGTCGACCAGGTGCGCAATGAATTGCCGCAAACGCGGCTGCTGTTCATGCAGTCAGGCGGCGGACTGACCGACGCCTCACGTTTCAGGGGCCGGGACAGCATGCTGTCGGGCCCTGCCGGCGGCATCGTAGGCGCCGTGCGCACTGCACTGGCGGCCGGCCACCAGCGCATCATCGGTTTCGACATGGGCGGCACCTCGACCGACGTCGCGCATTTTGCAGGCAGCGATGCCGCGGACCTGGAACGCAGCTTCGACGCCGAGATCGCCGGCGTGCGTGTGCGTGCGCCGATGCTGGGCATACATACCGTCGCCGCCGGCGGCGGATCGATCCTGCATTGCGACGATGCGCGCATGCGCGTCGGTCCCGACTCGGCCGGCGCCGATCCCGGGCCGGCGTGTTACGGCAAGGGCGGACCGCTGACGATCACCGACTGCAACCTGCTGCTGGGCAGGATCCAGCCGGATTTTTTCCCGAAAGTCTTCGGCAGCGATGGCCGGCAGGCGCTGGACAGTGCTGCGACGCGCTCGGAATTCGCTGCACTGCATGGAAAAATAAATAATAAAAACAATAAGTTAATAACAATTGAAGATGCGGCTGAAGGTTACATCCGCATCGCGGTAGAAAACATGGCCCAGGCCATCAAGAAAATCTCTGTGCAGCGCGGTCACGACATCACCGCTTATGCACTGGCCTGTTTCGGCGGCGCAGCCGGCCAGCACGCCTGCCAGGTTGCCGACGCTCTGGGCATGCCGCGCGTGTTCATCCATCCACTGGCCGGCGTGTTGTCGGCCTACGGCATGGGGCTGGCAGACATCACAGCCATGCATGAGCAGGCCGTTGAAGCCGTTCTCGATGACGCGCTGGTGGCGGAATTGTCGCCGGCCCTCGCCGCGCTCGCGCAAAAGTCCCGCGCAGAGGTCGCTGCCCACGACATCGCCGCAGACCGCATCACTCTGAAAACCCGCGCACATGTCAAATACGCCGGCACCGATACCGCGCTGACCGTGGATTACGGGACCTCTGCCGAGATCACTGAACGCTTCGAAGAGATCTATCGCCGGCGCTACAGCTTCCTGATGCCCGAACGCGCGCTGGTGATCGAGGCGATATCAGTCGAGGCCATCGGCAGCGATCACGATGCGGCAAATGAGCCGGCACTCCCCACAGCCGCTGCCGGTACGCCCCCGGTCGCGGCGTGCGCAGACATGTATTGCGGCGGCCGCTGGCAGCAGGTTGCGATCCACCTGCGCGATGCACTGGTCCCGGGCCACCGGCTGCAAGGACCCGCCATCATCAGCGACGCGCACGCGACCACGGTGATCGATCCCGGCTGGCAGGCCGAGGTCACGCCGCTGAACCACATGCTGCTGACACGCCATGTGCCGCGGCCGCACGCCGGCACCGGCACCCGGGCCGATCCGGTGATGCTCGAGATCTTCAACAACCTCTGTATGTCAATCGCCGAACAGATGGGCGCGACGCTCGCCAACACCGCGTACTCGGTGAACATCAAGGAGCGTCTGGATTTTTCCTGCGCGTTGTTCGATGCGCAGGGGAACCTGATTGCCAACGCCCCGCACATGCCGGTGCACCTGGGTTCGATGGGCGTGAGCGTCCAGGCGGTGATCGCCGCCAACCGCGGCCGCATGAAACCGGGCGATGCCTGGATGCTCAACGATCCCTATGCCGGCGGCACCCACCTGCCCGACATCACCGTAATCACCCCGGTATTCGATGAATCCGGGCGCGACATCCTGTTCTATACCGGCTCGCGCGGCCACCATGCCGATGTCGGCGGCATCACGCCGGGGTCAATGCCGCCCGACAGCCGGCACATCGACGACGAAGGCGTGCTGATCCCGAATTTCCTGCTGGTCGAGAACGGCCGCCTTCGCGAGGCCGAAACCCGTGCCCTGTTCGCATCCTCGCGCCACCCGGCGCGCAACATCGACCAGAACATCGCCGACCTGCGGGCGATGGTTGCGGCCAACCACAAAGGTGACGCCGAACTGAAACGCATGACCGCCCATTTCGGGCTCGACGTCGTCCATGCCTACATGCGGCACGTGCAGGATCATGCCGAGGAAGCGGTGCGCCGCGTCATCGGCCGCCTGCATGACGGCGCGTTCAGCTACGCCATAGACCACGGCGCGGTGATCCGCGTCGCCATCCGCGTCGATGCCGCGGCGCGAGGAGCGACCATCGATTTCAGCGGCACCTCGGCGCAGGGCGCCGACAATTTCAACGCGCCGCTGGCGGTGACCATGGCCGCGGTGCTCTACGTGTTCCGCTCGCTGGTCGACGACGACATCCCGCTCAACGCCGGCTGCCTGCGACCGCTGACGGTGATCGTGCCCGAAGGCTCGCTGCTCAATCCGCGCCATCCCGCAGCAGTCGTTGCCGGCAACGTCGAAACCTCGCAATGCGTCACCGACGCGCTCTACGGCGCGCTGGGCGTGATGGGCGCCTCGCAGGGCACGATGAACAACTTCACCTTCGGCAACGACCGTTACCAGTACTACGAAACCGTCGCCGGTGGCTCCGGCGCGGGGGAAGGTTTTGACGGCGCGTCCTGTGTGCAGACGCACATGACCAATTCGCGGCTGACCGACCCTGAAGTGCTGGAATGGCGTTACCCGGTGCGCCTCGACAGTTTCGCAATCAGGCACGGCAGCGGCGGCGAGGGCCGCTGGCGCGGCGGCGACGGCGCCATCCGCCGCATCCGCTTCCTGGAACCGATGACCGCAGCCATACTCTCCGGCCATCGCCGCATCGCACCCTACGGCATGGCCGGCGGCCTGCCCGGCGCCACCGGGCGCAATGCAGTAGTGCGGGCCGATGGCCTGGTGACCGGACTCGATGCCTGCGCGACTGTCGATATGCAGCCGGAAGACGTCTTCGTCATCGAAACCCCGGGCGGCGGCGGATACGGAAAGGTAGAATAGGCGCCACAAAAAGAATCGCGCGGGGAGAGCCGCCGGCCACCATGGCTGCATGCGGTGGAACAACGCACCGACCATCCAGAAAAGAAACGACTCGACAACCATGGCCAGAGTTCCACTGATCGGCGAGGATCGCAGCGACCTCGGTCCTTTCATCAACCGCGTGAAGAAGGAACGCGGAAAACTGATCAATCTCTACCGCGTGCTGCTCAACAGCCCGCCGGTCGCCGAGCAATGGCTCAATTTCAACAGCGCCATCCGCTACGCCACCACTCTAGACGCCGCGCTGCGTGAAATGATCATTCTGCGCGTGTCGCTGCTCAACGGCGCGCAATACCAGGCACAGATCCACGGCGCCTCACACGCGCTGAAGGCCGGGCTGTCGAAAGAACAGATCGCAGATCTCGCCGACTGGCAGCCTTCGACTCGATTCACCGCCGCGCAGCGCGCAGCGCTGGCCTGGACCGACGCGATGACCCGCGACATCGAAGTGCCCGATGTGCTGCACGCCGAATTGAAAAAACATTTCGACGACCGCGCCGTCACCGAGATAACCGTGCTCGCCGGCGCCTACAACATGCACACACGCGTGGCGCGTGCACTGCAGATCGACCCCGAAAAACCGGCATCCGCCTGATGAAAACGCTTGTCGTCGAAAATGATCCCTTCCTGCGCCTCATCGGCGTGATCCTCGATCCGGCCACGCCCGCCGAACGCGTCGCCGCCTTTGCCGATTTTTTCGCCCATGACCTTCCCGATTTCGAGGGTTGGCTGAAACAGCTGCGCAGCCGGCTGCCACATCTGCAGCCGGCGCGCGTGACCCTGGTCGACAGCAGCGAGGAACTGCGCGGCGCCCTGCCCGGGGCCGATTTCGCGGTGCTCGAGTCGCTGCCCTTCTCTGCCGTAGAGCTGGATGCCGCGCCCAAACTGCGCGCCGTGCAGAAGTACGGCATGATCGCCCGCAACATCGACGCCGCGGCCTGCGCCGCGCGCAATGTCGAAGTCCTGACCCTGCGCCGGCGCGCCAATATCGCCTGCGCCGAACACGCGATGATGCTGATGCTGGGACTGTCTCGCCAGTTGCAGCGCACGCTCAACCGCATCGGCATGGACTCGCTGCGTGCAGCCGGCTTCAATCCGCGCATCTACGACCGGCGGCACACCGCCAATTCGAACTGGGCGCGCGTACCCGGCATCCGCCTGCTCCACGGCAGCACACTGGGTATCGTCGGCATGGGCGAAATCGGCCGCGAACTGGCGACCCGTGCCGCGGCCTTCGACATGCAGGTCCTCTACCAACAGCGCACGCCGCTGCCGGCAACGGACGCGGGCAAATACGCCGCCCGCCATGCCGAATTCGACGCCTTGCTCGAAAACAGCGACTGGGTGGTGATCTGCCTGCCGGGCAACGACCATACGCGCCACCTGTTCAACGCGCAGCGCATCGCGCGCATGAAACCCGGCGCGCGGCTGATCAACATCTCGCGCCCGGAAATCGTCGAACGCGACGCGCTCGTTGCAGCCCTGCGCGCTGGCACCCTTGGCGGCTTCGCGCTGGATCCGCTGTACGAAGCACCGGGCCGCGACGACGACGAGCTGCTGCAGTTTGAAAACGTGCTGATCACGCCGCATCTCGCCGCACAACCGCGTTTCAACGCCCTGAATGACATCACCGACCTTTTAATCGGCATCGAGGAGAAAATAAAATGAAATCAATCGCTTATATAATCCCGGTCATGTTGCTGGCGGCACCGGTCACGGCGCCCGCCGCGGACCAGTGGCCCGTCAGGCCGATCCGCATGATCGCGCCGTTTCCCGCCGGAAGTTCCGTCGATGCGGCAATCCGTGTGATCGCCCCACGCGCCGCTGAAGCGCTGGGTCAGTCCATCGTCATCGACAACCGTGCCGGCGCCGGTGGCACCATCGGCGCCGACCTGGCTTCAAAAGCGACGCCTGACGGCTACAACATCTCGGGCGGCACCACCAGCACGCACGCCCTGCCCAAGGCGCTGGGCGCGAAAATAAACTACGACCCGCAGCGCGATTTCATCCCGATCACCCTCTTCGGCCACCTGCCGTACATCCTGGCGGTGCATCCCGCGGTCGCCGCGAAGAATGTGAAAGAACTGGTTGCGCTGGCAAAAACCAAAGCCGGCAGCATCCGCTATACCACGGTCGGCAACGCCAGCATGGCACGTCTGGGCGGGGAGTACCTTTCGACGCTGACAGGTATCGAGATGACTCCGGTGGCCTACAAGAGTTCGGCACAGTCCGTCATCGACACCATCGCCGGCCGCATCGAGCTGCAGTTCGGCACCATGGCGCCGGTGCTGCCGCATGTACGCGCCGGCCGCCTGCGCCCCCTCGCCGTCACCAGCAGCGAACGCTCTCCGGCGCTGCCCGACGTGCCCACCGTGCAGGAATCGGGTCTCAAGGATTTCGAAGTCACGCTGTGGATGGGGGCTTTTGCGCCGGCCGGCACGCCCAAAGTATATGTGGACCGGCTCAACCGCGAATTCGTCAATGCGATCAAGCTGCCCGCGGTACGCAATGCGCTGATCCATCAAGGCCTGCAGCCGCAGACCACGACGCCGGACGGATTCCGTGTCCTGATTGAAAAGGCCGTGGTGCGCTGGCACGATGTCGCCAAGCGGGCGAACCTGAAACCGGAATAGCCGCCGGATTACACGCTAGAATGTTCCCGCAACCTTACGGAGGAATCCATCATGGCTGAAGAGGCAAAAACCCACAGTTACGAAGAGTTCAAGCATTCGACCGTGGCCCAGCTGCGGGAGATCGCCAAGGGTATCGAACACGAGGCCCTCAAGGGTTATACCCAGCTCAACAAGGACCACCTGATCACGGCGCTGTGCAAGGCGCTGAACATTCCCACCCATGCCCACCACGAAGCGCACGGCATCGACAAGGCCAAGTTCAAGGCGCAGCTGAAAGCGCTGAAGAAGGATCGCGCCGAAGCGCTGGCTGCCCACGATCACGCGCGACTGAAAGTCATCCGCCGCACGCGGCACAGCCTGATGCACCGCATCCGCAGCGCGACAACCTGAGCTTCAGGGCGCGGTATCGGATCCCGGCTTCGGTTTTGACCCAGGGCCGGGATCCATGCCCATCAGGCGCAGCGCCCATGCCGAGAGGAAGCCGATCACCAGCGGCCACCAGGCATGCATCATCAGCGCCAGAGCCGCAGCAGTAAGGTAGGTCGCCGCCAGCAGCAAAGCGCCCGGATGGCGGCTGCGCCACCAGGTAAACACCAGTGCGGCAGCCAGCAACAGAAACAGTCCGGCAAAGACGTAAATGATGACGGTCATCGGCAATCACACATAAGCTTTTGATTTCAATTTAATAAATTCACAGGATCATGGCAACCCGTCCCCGCCGCACGCTGTCCGC
>JBMTEY010000128.1:0-7292 GCA_049433545.1 Burkholderiales bacterium
GTCAGGGCCGCCATCGCCAAGGCGCGCAAGGCGCTGGCCTGAGCCGGGTGCGTATCTAGCCCGCCCGCGGCACCGCCGCGCTCTCGCGCACGATCAGTTCCGTCGGCAGCTTGCAGCGCAGATCCACGGTCTTGCCCTCAAGCCGCATCAGCAGGTGGTTGGCAGCATACACGCCCAGGTCTGTAGTCGGAAAACGCACGGTCGTCAGTGCCGGCGCCATCAGCGCGGCGATTTCCATGTCGTCGAAACCGGTGACCGACACGTCGGCAGGCACCGCCAGTCCCTGCAGATGACATTCGGCGACGGCTCCGATCGCGAGCACGTCATTGCCGCAGATCACCGCCGTCGGCCGCTCCGTACCTGTCATCACTTCGCGCAGGCCCTCCCGGCCGCCGCCGTGGGTATACGGTTTTTCCACGACGCGACCCGGCGGCAATTCGATGCCGCGCGCGGCCAGCGCGGCGCGCACGCCGGCGAGCCGCTCCTGCGCACGCTCGTTGTTAGCGGTGATGCCGGAGACCATCGCGAAACGGCGATGACCGAGGTCAAGCAGGTAATTGGCGATGCGCATGGCCGCGGCACGGTTGTCGAAACCCACGCAAGGATGGTCGCCGCTTTCGTCGAATGCCCAGGTCAGCACGTAGGGCACGGCATTCGCTTCGATCATGCGGTAGATGTCGGGGTGATGCGTAGTGCCCAGCAACACCAGCCCGTCCACGCCGCGCTCGATCAGGGTGCGGGTCACGCGCGCCTCGATGTCAGCGTCGAATTCGTGGCTGGCCAGCAGCAGCACATATCCCGCCGCATCCAGCGTTCGCTGCAGGGCATGGATGGTATTGGCGAATATCGCGTTGTCCAGCGTCGGCACCACCGCGCCGATCGTATGCGTGCGCCGCGACGCCAGCGCCCGCGCCGCGCCGTGCGCGACATAACCCAGCGTGCGCGCCGCCTGCTGCACGCGCTGCAGCGTGCGCGCCTTGACCTTGTGTGGCAGCGTCAGCGCGCGCGACACCGTTGCCGTGGACACCTTGGCCATGCGCGCGACATCGGCCAGCCGTGCCGCTTTACGGGTTTTTGCGTTCATCGGAAAACAAAGCCGGCTTGCGCCGGCCCTGTTCGTGCCCGGTCCGGCCGTTTCAGCGGAACTGCTTCGCGCTGTGCTTGCGGTACTTCGGCAACAGGCGCTTGGGCTGGCGGAATGCATCGCGGCGGAACGGGTCGCCCAGTTCCTGGGTCAGCATCATGTTGATCACCGTCGGCTTGTTCGAGCGCACGGCGCCGCGCAAGGCGTCACCGACCTCGTCGACATGTTCAACCGTCAGGCCCTGCGCGCCCATGGATTCGGCGACTTCCGCGAAATTCGGATTCTGCAGGTTGGTGCCGAGAAAGCGGTTTTCGAAATAATCGACCTGGTTCTTTTTCTCCGCGCCCCACTGGCCGTTGTTGAACACCACGGCGACCACCGGGATCTTCTCGCGCACGCAGGTCATCACTTCATTCAGGCTCATGCCCCAGGCACCGTCGCCGACATAGGCAATCGCCGGGCGGTCGGGACGGCCGACCTTGGCGCCCATAGCCGCCGGGAAGGCATAGCCGCAGTTGCCGAAACTCATCGCGGCGAGGAAAGACGGCGCTTGCTCGAAATGCAGGTAACTGTTGGACACCGAGCAGACGTTGCCGATGTCCGTGGACACCATGGCGTTTTTCGGCATCGCCCGCGCCAGCGCCGCCAGTGCCTGACGCGGCCCTATGCGCGTCTTGGTGTTGGGTGACGCCCACTTGTCGAGTTCTGCCGCCCAGGCTTTTTTCTCCTTCTGCACTTCGGCCAGCCGCGCCTTGTTCGGCGCCAGCTTGACGGCAGTCTTGACGCGCTCGAGCAGCGCCTTCGCTGCCAGCCGTGCGTCGCCGCAAATTCCAACGGTCGTTTTCTTCACCAGTCCCAGCATGCGCGAATCGGCATCGACCTGGATGATCTTGGCGTTCTTCGGCCAGTAATCGAGGCCATGCTGCGGCAGCGTGCCGAACGGTCCCAGCCGCGAACCCAGCGCCAGCACCACGTCGGCCCTGGCGATGATGTTCATCGCCGCCTTCGAACCCTGGTAACCCAGCGGGCCACACGACAGGGGGTGGCTGGCGGGGAATGAATCATTGTGCAGGTAGGAATTGACCACCGGTGCCGACAGGTACTCGGCCAGCGCCGCGCATTCCCTGATGCCGTTGGACATGATCACGCCGCCGCCCGAGAGAATCACCGGAAACTTTGCCTTGGCCAGCATTTTGGCCGCGGCATCCAGCGATTCCGGACCGCCGGCAGAACGCTCCAGCTTGTGCGGCTGCGGAATTTCGTAATCACCCTCGCCGTAAAAATAGTCGCGCGGGATGTTGATCTGTACCGGGCCGCGCTCGGCCATCGCGATGTCGAAAGCACGGCCGGTCAGCTCGGCGATGCGCAGCGGTGAATTGACATGCACCTGCCACTTGGTGATCTTGGAAAAAATCGGCATCTGCTCGGTTTCCTGGAAACCGCCCAGCCCCATGCTCAGGCTGCCGGATTCCGGGGTCACGCACACCACCGGTGAATGCGCCCAGTACGCGGCGGCGATGCCGGTGACAAAGTTGGTAATGCCCGGACCGTTCTGCGCGATGCACACGCCGTGTTTGCCGGTGACGCGGGAATAACCGTCGGCCATGTGCGCGGCATTCTGCTCGTGCGCCACCGACAGGAAACGAATTCCGGCCAGCGGGAACAGGTCATGCGCATCCATGTACGCCGAGCCGACGATGCCGAAGGTATCCTTGACGCCCTGCGCCACCAGCGTTTCAACGAAAGCCTCGGACGGCGTCATGCGCAGCTTGCCGCCGGCAGCGGCCGCTTTGGCGATGTTCTTGCTGTCTGCCATGGTATTCATGGAACTCCTCCTTCGGGATTAAACGGGCCGCACAGGCGCGCGCTGCCACTGCAACATTGGAAACTCTGGAGCGCCGCCTGGCAATACTGGCGGCGGCTACGCATG
Source organism: Burkholderiales bacterium (assembly GCA_049433545.1). GTDB lineage: Bacteria > Pseudomonadota > Gammaproteobacteria > Burkholderiales > SG8-41. Next base: position 3,015 of record JBMTEY010000128.1, read on the forward strand.
ATACGCTGCCGGATCGCAGAGTGCAAACGCTTGCACGAATACACTTAACTCATTGTTTTTAAATCGATATTTTGAAGTTTTGGCGGTTGCAAAATCGACGCAAGCTGTTGTTTTGGCGGCAATTTTATCGAGGTCTGCCGCACAAGCTACAATCCGGCAGCGGCGCTTACTGCGGCCGCCACGCCGTCAACTCCGGAGTTGAATTGAACGCCCCCGTAGAAGGCCACTGGTCGCCGGCGACAGCCGATGCCGCAGCGCTCGCCGCTGAACTGCGCAGGCGCACCCGCAGCGAGGTCCGTTTCGATACCGGCGCCCGCGCCGCTTATTCTGCCGATGCCTCGAATTACCGCCAGGTTCCCGTCGGCGTCGTCATCCCGCGCAGCATCGACGACATTGCCGAAACACTGGATGTGTGCCGCGAGTACGGGGCGCCGATCCTGCCGCGCGGCGGCGGCACCTCGCAGAACGGCCAGTGCGTCAATGTCGCGGTGGTCATCGACACCTCCAAATACCTCAACCGCGTGCTGGCGATCGACCCGGCCGCGCGCACCGCGCGGGTCGAACCGGGTACCGTATGCGACACGCTGCGCGACGCCGCCGAGCAGCATGAGCTGACCTTCGGCCCCGACCCTGCCACTCACAGCCGCTGCACGCTAGGCGGCATGATCGGCAACAATTCCTGCGGCGCGCATTCGGTGATGGCGGGCAAGACCGTCGACAACGTCGAAAGTCTCGACATCATCACCTGCGACGGGCTGCGGCTGTCCGTGGGACCGACCTCCGAAGACGAACTGATCCGCATCATCAAGGCCGGCGGCCGCCGCGGCGAAATTTACGGCCGGCTGCGCGCGCTGCGCGACAAGTACGCCGACCTGATCCGCTCGCGTTTTCCGACAATCAAGCGCCGTGTGTCAGGTTACAACCTCGATCAGCTGCTGCCGGAGAACGGTTTCAACGTCGCGCGCGCGCTGGTCGGCAGCGAAGGCACCTGCGTCGTCACGCTGGCCGCGACCGTGCGCCTGGTGCCCAGCCCGCAGTCGCGGGTGATCCTGGTGCTGGGCTTCCCCGACATCTATCAGGCCGGCGACGCGGTGCCGGAAATTCTGCCGTTCCGGCCCATCGCCACCGAAGGACTCGATGAGCGCATCATCGGCGGACTGCGCGAACGCGGACTTCGCGGCGAAGACATTGCCCTGCTGCCGCAGGGCAAAGCCTGGATCATTATCGAGTTCGGCGCCGACACCGTGGATGCCGCCAGCGCCCAGGCCCGGGCCCTGATCAAACATTACGCCGGTAAACCCGAAGGCGTCCTGAAACCCTCATCGTGGCTGATCACCGATCCGGCCATGTGCGAACGCATCTGGACCATCCGCGAAACCGCGGCATCGGCCACGGCACTGACCATTCATCCTGGCGAGCCCGACCCCGTCGTCGGCTGGGAAGACGCCGCCGTCGACCCACTGCGTCTCGGCTACTATCTGCGCGAATTCCAAGCCCTGGTCGACCGCCATGGCTACCAGACTTCGCTCTACGGCCATTTCGGTGATGGCTGCATCCACGCTCGCATCACCTTCGACACGCGCTCCGCTGAAGGCATCAAGGTCTGGCGCAGTTTCCTGCGCCAGGCCGCCGAACTAGTGGTCAAGTACGGCGGCTCGCTGTCCGGTGAACACGGCGACGGCCAGGCCAAGGCCGAATTCCTGCCGGTGATGTACGGCGAGGAACTGATGCAGGCTTTCCGCGAATTCAAGGCGATCTGGGATCCGGAAAACCGCATGAACCCCGGCAAGGTCATCGACCCGTACCGTGCCGACGAGAATCTCAAGTACGGACCCGACTACAGTCCGCAGCGCCCGGCCACGCAGTTTGCCTACAGAAGCCTGGAGGGCAACGGTTTCAACCGTGCCGTCGAACGTTGCGTCGGCATGGGCAAATGCCGGGCGCATGCCGGCGGCGTGATGTGCCCAAGTTACCGCGCTACCCGCGAGGAACGTTATTCGACCCGCGGCCGCGCCCGGCTGCTCGCCGAAATGCTGCGCGGTGACATCATCCGCGACGGCTGGCGCAGCGAGGAAGTGCGCGAGGCTCTCGACCTCTGCCTTGCCTGCAAGGGCTGCAAAAGCGACTGCCCGACGCATACCGACATTGCGTCGTACAAGGCCGAATTCCTGCACCATCACTACCGCGGCCGCCTGCGTCCGCTGCAGGCTTACACCATGGGCATGATAAGTCGCTGGGTGCGCGCAGCCTCGCTGGCGCCGCGCCTGGTCAACCTGCTGACGCATGCGCCGGGACTGGCGACCCTGCTCAAATTCGCTGGCGGAGTGGCACGACAGCGTGAAATTCCGAAATTCGCCCGGCGCACTTTCCGCCAGTGGTTTTCCCGGCGGCGCGCCGCGGCCCCCGGACCGCGCGGCCGGGTCATACTCTGGGCTGATACCTTCAACAACAATTTCCAGCCCGGCTCCGCCGCCGCTGCCGTCGAAGTGCTGGAAGCCCTGGGTTACACCGTCAGCATTCCGCAAAAACACCTGTGCTGCGGCCGGCCGCTCTACGATTTCGGCATGCTCGACAGCGCGCGTGCGCAATTGCGCGAAATCCTCGATGCGCTCGCCGACGACATACGCGCCGGCGTGCCGGTAATCGGTCTCGAGCCGGCCTGCCTGTCGGTGTTCCGCGACGAACTGCTGAACCTGTTTCCCGACAATGAACTGGCGCGGAAGCTGAGCCGGCAGACGCAGTTGTTCAGCGATTTCCTGATGGGCATCAGCGACTGGGACGCGCCGCAGCTCGGCGGCGAGGCGCTGGTGCACGGCCACTGCCACCAGAAATCGGTATTCGGCATGGCTGCCGAAATGGCGCTGCTGCAACGGCTGGGCATCCGCGCCCGCACCGTCGAATCCGGCTGCTGCGGCATGGCCGGCGCCTTCGGTTTCAATCCGCGGCACTACGACGTGTCGGTGAAAGCCGGTGAGGCAAAGTTACTGCCGGCGGTACGTGCAGCCGACGAACACACCATGATCGTGGCCAGCGGCTACAGCTGCCGCGAACAGATCGCCCAACTGACGGAACGAGATGCCCTGCATGTCGCCGAGGTGGTTGCGCTGGCAATCAATCGCGTCCGGAATACCGCGGGCTGATCCCCTCCATGTTCGGTGTCGATCCGTTTTCGCCCTGGCTCATCGCGTACGTAACGATCGTGATCCTGTTCAGCGGCTGGGTGCAGGGAGCACTGGGCATGGGTTTCCCCATGGTTGCCACGCCGCTGATCGCCGCCGCCACCAACATGCAGTTCGCCGTGGTCACTATCCTGCTGCCCTGCCTCGCCACGGTCGTGGTAACGCTCGCCAAGAGTCCGGACTTACGCCAGGTGGTACGCCGTTTCTGGTGGATGCCACTGTGCGCGCTGATCGGCGCCGCAATCGGCGCCGCGCTGTTCGTCAGGTTCCCGCAATTTCCCTACGCCCTGCTGGTCGCCGGAATTATCCTGTTCTATCTCTACCTGCAGCGTCACGCTCACCTGCAATGGTCTTTCCTCAAGCTTCATGACAAGGCCTCCGGCATCATCTGCGGTTTTCTGTCGGGCCTCTGCGAAAGTACCGCCAATATCGCTGCGCCACCGCTGATCATTTACTACCTCGGCATCGGCCTGCCGCCGCTGATGCTGGTGCCGGCAATGAACATCGGTTTTTTCGTCGGCAAATCCACCCAGTTCGTGACTTTGCTCGCAAGCGGCATTGCCACGCCCGTCCACTGGCTGGTGACCCTGCCACTGGCGGCTCTTGCCGCGGTTTCCTGCCTCTACGGCACCCGCGTGCGCAGCCGGATCGACGGCGTGACGTACCGGCGGTGGATGCTGCGCATGCTGCTGGCCATCGCCGTCTTTCTGCTCGCGCAGGTGGTTTACCGCCATCTGGCGGGTTGAAACAAAAAACCGGCTGCGCGCCGGTTTTTTGTGCCGGGGAAAAACGAATGTTCAGGACTGCAGGACCTTCTGCAGCTCGCCGCTCTGGTACATCTCGGTCAGGATGTCCGAACCGCCGACAAACTCGCCGTTGATATAAAGCTGCGGGATCGTGGGCCAGTTGGCGTACTGCTTGATGCCCTGGCGAATCTCCGGGTCTTCGAGCACGTTGACGGTAAACAGGTCGTTGACGCCGCAAGCCTCGAGGATTTTGACCGCATTGGCGGAAAAGCCACACTGCGGAAAATCCGGCGATCCCTTCATGTAGAGCACGACCTTGTGGCTGGTGACTTGATTCCTGATGGTTTCCTGCG
>JBMTEY010000129.1:0-7266 GCA_049433545.1 Burkholderiales bacterium
AGTGCGGCGTCGAGGTGACGCTGTCCAAGGTGCGCCGCGAGCGCATGGGCCACATCGAGCTGGCGAGCCCGGTTGCGCACATCTGGTTCCTGAAATCGCTGCCGTCGCGCCTGGGCATGGTGCTCGACATGACACTGCGCGACATTGAGCGCGTGCTGTATTTCGAAGCCTACGTGGTCACCGATCCCGGCATGACGCCCCTGAAGCGCTGCCAGCTGATGACCGAAGAGGATTATCTGGCGAAGGTCGAGGAGTTCGGTGACGACTTCAGCGCCGCGATGGGCGCCGAAGGCGTGCGCTCGCTGCTGCGCAGCCTGGATCTCGGCCGCGAGATCGAGACCCTCCGCGCCGACCTTGAGGCCACCAGTTCCGAGACCAAGATCAAGAAAATCGCCAAGCGCCTGAAAGTGCTGGAGGCGTTCCAGAAATCCGGAATCAAGCCGGACTGGATGGTCATGGAAGTACTGCCGGTGCTGCCGCCGGAACTGCGTCCGCTGGTGCCGCTGGACGGCGGCCGTTTCGCGACCTCGGACCTGAACGACCTGTATCGCCGCGTGATCAACCGCAACAACCGGCTGAAGCGCCTGCTCGAACTGAAGGCCCCGGAAATCATCGTGCGCAACGAAAAGCGCATGCTGCAGGAAGCCGTCGATTCTCTGCTCGACAACGGCCGCCGCGGCAAGGCGATGACCGGCGCCAACAAGCGTCCGCTGAAATCGCTGGCTGACATGATCAAGGGCAAGGGCGGGCGCTTCCGCCAGAACTTGCTGGGCAAGCGCGTCGATTACTCGGGCCGCTCGGTGATCGTGGTCGGACCGCAGTTAAAGCTGCACCAGTGCGGCTTGCCGAAGAAAATGGCGCTCGAGCTGTTCAAGCCCTATATCTTCAACAAGCTCGAAGTCATGGGGCTGGCCACGACCATCAAGGCGGCCAAGCGCATGGTGGAAAGCGAAGAGCCGATCGTCTGGGACATCCTGGAAGAAGTGATTCGCGAGCACCCGGTGATGCTGAACCGGGCGCCGACGCTGCATCGACTCGGCATCCAGGCTTTCGAGCCGGTGCTGATCGAGGGCAAGGCGATCCAGCTGCACCCGCTGGTCTGCGCGGCATTCAACGCGGACTTCGACGGCGACCAGATGGCTGTCCACGTGCCGCTGTCGCTGGAAGCGCAGATGGAAGCGCGCACGCTGATGCTGTCGTCAAACAACGTGCTGTCGCCGGCCAACGGTGACCCGATCATCGTCCCGTCGCAGGACATCGTGCTGGGTCTGTATTACACGACGCGCGAAAAGCAGGGGGCGCGTGGCGAGGATTCGCGATTCATCAATGTGAGCGAGGTATCGCGCGCCTACGAGACCGGGCAGGTCGAAATCAGTGCGCGAATCCACGTGCGCATCCGGGAAGTCGAGGTTGATGAAGATGGCGCCCGGCGTGAAACACTGAAGCGCTACCAGACGACGGTGGGGCGCGCATTGCTCTCGGAAATCCTTCCGCCTGGCCTGCCGTTTGAATTTATCAACAAGGCCTTGAAAAAGAAGGAGATTTCCAAAATCATCAACGCCAGCTTCCGGCGTTGTGGATTGCGTGAAACCGTGATTTTCGCGGACAAGCTGATGTACAACGGCTTCTCGATGGCAACCCGCGCCGGATTGTCGATCGCCGTCGACGACATGCTGGTGCCGATGCAGAAGAACGACATCATCGGTGAGGCCGAAAAAGAGGTGCAGGAGATCGAGAAGCAGTACACCTCGGGCCTGGTCACCCAGGGCGAGCGCTACAACAAGGTGGTTGATATCTGGGGCCGCGCCGGCGATTTCGTCGCCAAGGCGATGATGGAGCAACTCGGCGTCGAGCCGGTCATCGAATGGGATGCCGCATCGCGAGAATGGAAGCCGCGCACCGACAAGAAGGGCAATCCGGTGATGCAGGAATCCTTCAATTCGATTTACATGATGGCGGACTCGGGCGCGCGCGGTTCGGCGGCGCAGATCAGGCAGCTGGCGGGCATGCGTGGCCTGATGGCGAAGCCTGACGGCTCGATCATCGAGACCCCGATCACGGCGAATTTCCGTGAAGGCCTGAACGTGTTGCAGTACTTCATTTCGACACACGGTGCACGCAAGGGCCTGGCTGATACCGCGCTGAAAACCGCGAACTCGGGTTACCTGACGCGTCGTCTTGTCGACGTTACCCAGGATCTGGTGGTGACCGAGGATGATTGCGGCACCGAACAGGGCGTGGTGATGAAGGCGCTGATCGAAGGTGGCGAGGTGGTGGAAAGCCTGCGTGAGCGCATTCTCGGAAGGGTGGCAGCGGCCGACGTCGTGAATCCGGAGTCCGGTGCCACGCTTTACCCGGCCAACACGCTGCTGGATGAAGATGTTGTCGACGCCGTCGAGGCTGCCGGCATAGACGAGATCAAGGTGCGCACCCCTCTGACCTGCGAAACCCGTTACGGCCTGTGCACTCGCTGCTACGGACGCGATCTGGGGCGCGGGTCGGTGGTCAACGTCGGTGAGGCGGTGGGCGTCATCGCGGCGCAATCCATCGGCGAACCGGGCACGCAGCTGACGATGCGTACTTTCCATATCGGCGGCGCGGCATCGCGTACCGCGGTGGTCAGCCAGGTCGACAGCAAGTCGGCAGGCGTGGTGCGTTACTCGGCGGGCATGCGTTATGTCTCGAATACCCGTGGCGAACTGGTCGCCATTTCGCGTAACGGCGAGCTGGTGATTCATGATGAGGCCAACCGGGAACGTGAGCGGCACAAGGTTCCGTACGGTGCGCTGCTGTCCGCGCGCGACGGTCAGACCGTCAAGCCCGGACATGTACTCGCGACTTGGGATCCGCATACGCGGCCGATCATCACGGAGTACGCCGGGCGCATCAAGTTCGAAAACGTCGAGGAAGGTGTTACGGTTGCCAAGCAGATCGACGAGGTCACCGGCCTGTCCACTCTGGTGGTTGTCGATCCGAAGCGCCGGGGCAGTGCGCAGGCCAAGGGCCTGCGGCCCCAGGTGAAATTGCTGGATGCGGGCGGCAAGGAGATCAAGCTCGCCGGGTCCGATCAGTCGGTGAACATCACCTTCCAGATCGGCTGCATCATCACCGTGCGCGATGGTCAGGATGTCGGCGTCGGCGAGGTGCTGGCGCGGATTCCGCAGGAGACCTCGAAAACACGCGACATCACCGGTGGTCTGCCGCGCGTTGCCGAACTGTTCGAGGCGCGTTCGCCGAAGGACGCCGGCCTGCTGGCCGAAGTGACCGGCACGGTATCGTTCGGCAAGGACACCAAGGGCAAACAGCGTCTCGTGATTACCGATCTCGATGGCATTGCCCATGAATTCCTGATCGCCAAGGACAAGCACGTGATGGCCCACGACGGCCAGGTGGTGAACCGGGGTGAGAGCATCGTCGACGGTCCCGCAGATCCGCATGACATTCTGCGACTGCTTGGCGTCGAAGCCCTCGCGCGCTACATCTGCAATGAAGTGCAGGACGTCTATCGCCTGCAGGGGGTGAAGATCAACGACAAGCATATCGAGGTGATCGTGCGCCAGATGCTGCGCCGCGTGCACATCGTCGAGCCTGGCGACACCCGGTTCATTACCGGTGAGCAGGTGGAACGTGCGGAACTGCTGCAGGAGAACGAGCGCGTCGAGGCCGAGGGCAAGAAGCCGGCCCAGTACGAACATGTGCTGCTGGGTATCACCAAGGCCTCGCTGTCCACGGATTCCTTCATTTCGGCCGCCTCGTTCCAGGAAACCACGAGGGTGCTGACGGAAGCCGCGATCATGGGCAAACGCGACGAACTGCGTGGTTTGAAGGAGAACGTTATCGTGGGCCGCCTGATCCCGGCGGGTACCGGGCTGGCGTATCACAGGGTTCGCCGCAGGCAGGCCGCCCAGGCCGAACTGGAGCAGGCCGCAGCGGCAGCAGAGGCCATCGCGCCTACCGCAGAAGGAGAGGAGCAGGTTGCTTGACAGTAGTAAGGCAACCCCATAAAATTGATAGTCTTTGTTGGGCCCTGCACGACTATTAATTCCTGCGGTGCCCCAGCGGTAAAAAGCCGGGACGGTGGAAACGCCGTCCCCGCGTTTTTTGGGGCCTTCGCCAACGGTTGCAATCCTCAAATTGGCGGCGGCAGTCAGACCAGCAGGATTTTAATGTAACTTATTGAGAAACAAGGAAAAATGCCGACCGTAAACCAACTGGTGCGTAAACCCCGCCAGGCACCCCGAACCAAAAGCAAGGTGCCGGCGCTGGCTGGCAGCCCGCAAAAACGGGGTGTATGCACGCGTGTCTACACGACCACCCCTAAAAAACCGAATTCGGCGCTGCGGAAGGTTGCCAAAGTGCGCTTGACCAACGGTTTCGAGGTCATCGGTTACATCGGCGGTGAAGGGCACAATCTGCAGGAGCACTCGGTGGTGCTGATCCGCGGCGGTCGCGTCAAGGACCTGCCGGGCGTGCGCTACCACATCGTTCGCGGCAGTCTGGATACTGCGGGCGTCAAGGATCGCAAGCAGTCACGTTCCAAGTACGGCGCAAAACGCGCCAAAGCGGCTTGATAGGGGATCAGGGAAATGCCACGTCGCAGGGAAGTACCGAAACGCGAGGTTCTGCCGGATCCGAAATACGGCAGCCAGGACGTCGCCAAATTCATCAACGTGCTGATGACCCGCGGCAAGAAGTCGGTTGCCGAGCGCATCATGTATGGCGCTCTTGAGCAGATCAAGAAAAAGGCAGGCAAGGATGCACTGGAAGTGTTCAACCAGGCGGTAAACAACGTCAAGCCGCTGGTCGAGGTCAAGAGCCGCCGGGTTGGTGGCGCGAACTATCAGGTTCCCGTTGAAGTGCGTTCGGTTCGCCGGATGGCGCTGGCGATGCGCTGGCTGCGGGATGCTGCGCGCGGACGCGGCGAGAAATCGATGGGTGCGCGGCTGGCCGGTGAACTGGCGGAAGCGGCCGAGGGCCGTGGCGGCGCAATGAAAAAACGCGAGGAAGTGCACCGTATGGCGGAAGCCAACAAGGCCTTCTCGCATTACCGGTTTTAACGCGGGCAGCTGAAGGGTAAAGAACGTGCCACGCAAGACTCCAATCGAACGCTACCGCAATATCGGGATCTCCGCGCATATCGACGCGGGCAAGACTACGACCACCGAACGCGTCCTGTTTTACACCGGTGTGAACCACAAGATCGGCGAGGTGCACGATGGCGCCGCGACCATGGACTGGATGGAGCAGGAGCAGGAACGCGGGATTACCATTACTTCGGCCGCCACTACCTGTTACTGGCGCGGCATGGGTGCGAATTATCCCGAGCACCGTGTCAACATCATTGATACCCCGGGCCACGTCGACTTCACGATCGAGGTCGAACGTTCGATGCGTGTGCTCGACGGCGCCTGCATGGTTTACTGTGCGGTTGGCGGTGTGCAGCCGCAATCCGAGACGGTGTGGCGGCAGGCCAACAAGTACGGGGTGCCGCGTCTGGCCTTTGTCAACAAGATGGACCGTACCGGCGCAAACTTTTTCCGCGTCTATGAACAGATGAAATCGCGCCTCAAAGCCAATCCGGTGCCGATCCAGGTGCCCATCGGCAGCGAGGAAAACTTCGTCGGTGTGATTGACTTGGTCAAGATGAAAGCGATTGTCTGGGATGAGGCATCCCAAGGCATCAAGTTCGAGTACAAGGATATTCCTGCCGAACTGAAGGACGTTACCGACGAGTGGCACGAAAAGCTTGCCGAAGCGGCAGCCGAGGCCAACGAGGAACTGATGAACAAGTACCTCGAGTCCGGCGGACTGACCGAGCAGGAACTGAAAGCCGGTCTGCGCCAGCGGACAATCGCGGGCGAAATCGTGCCGATGCTGTGCGGTTCAGCGTTCAAGAACAAGGGTGTCCAGGCAATGCTGGACGCGGTGATCGATTACCTGCCGTCTCCCGCGGACATTCCTCCGGTCAAGGGCATCCTGGACAACGAGCAGGAAGGTTTGCGCAAGGCTGAAGACAGCGAGCCGTTTTCCGCACTGGCCTTCAAGATCATGACTGATCCGTTTGTCGGCCAGTTGACGTTCATCCGCGTCTATTCCGGAGTGCTGAACTCCGGGGATACTATTTACAACGCGGTCAAGCAACGCAAGGAGCGCATCGGTCGAGTACTGCTGATGCACGCCAATCAGCGCGAAGAGATCAAGGAAGTGTTTGCGGGAGACATCGTTGCGGCCGTGGGCCTCAAGGACGTGGTGACCGGTGATACGCTGTGCGATCCGGCAAAGATCATCACACTGGAGCGCATGGTGTTTCCGGAGCCGGTGATTCACGTTGCCGTAGAGCCGAAAACCAAGGCCGACCAGGAGAAGATGGGCATCGCGCTCAATCGCCTGGCCCAGGAAGACCCTTCATTCCGCGTGCGCACGGACGAAGAATCCGGTCAAACCATTATTTCCGGAATGGGCGAGTTGCACCTCGAGATCATCGTTGATCGCATGAAGCGGGAATTCAGCGTCGAAGCGAACGTCGGCGCGCCGCAGGTTGCCTATCGTGAAACCATCCGCAAGCCTTGCGATAAGGTTGAGGGCAAGTTCGTCAAGCAGTCGGGCGGCCGCGGCCAGTACGGCCACGTCTGGCTGAAGGTCGAGCCCAATGAGACTGGCAAGGGTTACGAGTTCGTCGACGCCATCAAGGGCGGGTCGGTGCCGCGCGAGTACATTCCCGCGGTACAGAAGGGCATCCTCGAGGCGATTCCCTCCGGCGTGTTGGCAGGCTTCCCTGTGGTTGATGTCAAGGTCACGCTGTTCGACGGTTCGTACCACGAGGTCGATTCAAACGAAAACGCGTTCAAGATGGCCGGCCTGATGGCTTTCAAGGAAGGCTTGCGTCGTGCTAATCCCTCCCTCCTCGAGCCGATCATGGCGGTCGAAGTGGAGACGCCGGAAGACTTCATGGGTAACGTCGTCGGTGACCTGAATTCGCGGCGCGGCGTGATCCAGGGCATGGATGACATCCCCGGGGGCGGTAAGACCGTGAAGGCCGAAGTGCCGTTAAAGGAAATGTTCGGCTATTCAACGTCGCTGCGTTCGTTGTCGCAGGGACGGGCAACCTATACGATGGAATTCAAGCATTACTCGGAAGCGCCACGCAATATCGCTGACGAAATCATCAACAAGCAATCCGGCAAAGACGAGAAGAAATAAGGAACATCATCATGGCCAAGGGCAAATTTGAGCGGACGAAGCCGCACGTGAACGTGGGGACGATCG
>JBMTEY010000130.1:0-7263 GCA_049433545.1 Burkholderiales bacterium
CGGAATTCGAGCGCCAGTTCTGGAGCGGCGCCGATCTCAACGACCTGTTCCAGCGTGCGGTCAACGCGCGCGATTCGGCCGGCAGCCTCGAACGCATCTTCGAATCGGGATTCCGCGAATTCACCAAGCACCGCCGCGAGCCGGGCACCGACGTCGGCGCGCTGATGGACAGCACGAGGCGTGCGATGCGCGCCACCTACCAGCGCGAAATGGACAAGCTCGAGTCCTCGCTGTCCTTCCTCGCCTCGGTGGGTTCGGTCAGCCCGTACGTGGGACTGCTGGGTACGGTGTGGGGCATCATGAATTCTTTCCGCGGGCTGGCCAATGTCGGACAGGCGACGCTGAGCCATGTTGCGCCGGGCATTGCCGAAGCGCTGATTGCCACCGCCATCGGCCTGTTCGCCGCGATTCCCGCGGTGGTGGCCTATAACCGCTTCGCCGGCGACGTCAACCGGCTGGCGATCCGCTTTGATTCATTCACCGAAGAATTCTCCAACATCCTGCAGCGCCAGGTGAATTAGGCGATCCAGCATGCTGATCGAAAAGCGCAGCGGCCGCAGGCTGATGAACCAGATCAACGTCGTGCCTTACATCGACGTGATGCTGGTGCTGCTGGTGATCTTCATGGTCACCGCGCCGATGATGAACCCCAGCAAGGTCGACCTGCCGTCGGTGGGGAAGAGTTCCGAGATCAAGGCGCCGCCGCTGCAGATCGTGGTCGACGAGAAGGGCGACCTGTCGTTTCGTGATGCTGATGGCAAAACGGAACGCAGAATGAACCGGGATGAGATCATTGGCGTCATCAAGGAACGTCAGGCGCGCAATCCGGAACAGGCAGTGGTGATCGCAGCGGACCGGAACGTGCTGTACGAGAAGGTTGTCGAAGTGATGGATACGCTGCAGCGGAATAATGTGCAGCGGGTGGGATTGCTGGTGCGTTCCGGAAACTAGATGGCCGCGGTTGCGATCCAGTCCCGAGATCAGGCCCTGGCCGGCGCGCTGGCTTTCGCGATGCATGTGTTGCTGCTGGTGCTGCTGGTATTCGGCGTCAGCTGGCAGCACAAGCAGATCGATACTGCGGTGGTTGTCGACCTCTGGCGGGATCTGCCTTCGGTGATTTCGCCGAAAGTCGATCCGCCTCCCACCCCGGCGATCAAACCGGAGCCACCCAAGCCGGCGCCGAAAGTGGAAGTGAAGTCGCCGCCGAAACCGGAGCCCGCCCCGGCGCCCAAACCGGACATCGCCCTGAGGGAAAAGCTGGAGAAGGAGCGCAAACTCAAGGAGCTGAAAGCGGCAGAAGCGAAAAAACTCGCCGCCGAAAAGGCGCGCGAAGCCGAGCTGGATAAGAAGAAGCGCGCCGAAGCCGAGGCGCTGAAGCAGAGGCAGGCGGCCGAAGCCGAGGCTAAACGTGTCGCTGCCGAGCAACAAAAGGCACGCGATGCACTGGCGGCGCAGCAGGCCGCGGCGCAGGCCAAGGTGGTCGACGAGTACAAGCGGCGCATTGTCGAAAAAGTCCGCCGTTTCATCGTGTTGCCCCCGAATGTCAGCGACAATGCCCGGGTCGAATTCGAGGTGGTGATGCTGCCAGGCGGCGAGGTGCTTGGGGCGAAACTGAAAGGCTCCGCCAACAGCATCCCAGCCTATGACGCCGCAGTGGAACGCGCAATCCTCAAGGCGCAACCGCTGCCGCTGCCGCCGGATCCGGCGCTGATGCGCCAGTTCCGGGAACTTAACCTGGTATTCCGCCCCAAAGAGTGATCACGAAAAGAAAACATCAAAATGCAATCCTGCCGTGAAAAAATGCCGCTTATGTTCCAGATCCTGCGCACGCTGCTGGCTGCGCTGCTGCTGTCCGCCGGCAACGCGGCAGCGTCGCTGACCATCGAAATCACCGGGGCCGGCGCCAGGCAGGTACCGGTGGCGATCGTTCCGTTCCGGGCCGAGGAGGGCCTCGCCCAGCGCATAACGCCGGTGGTGGCTGCCGATCTTGCCCGCAGCGGCCTGTTCCGCACCGTCGATCCGGGCGGCATCAACCCGGTGCCGCACGAACCCGAGCAGCTCGATTACGCGCAGTGGCGCGCGCGCGGCGCCGAAGCGGTGGTGATCGGCGCGGTGAGCAAGGCCGCCGACGGCCGCTATGACATCCGTTTCCGGGTGATGGATGCCGTCACCCAGAAACAGCTCGCCGGGTTCGTCTATTTCGCGACCGAGAACCAGCTGCGGCTGACTGCGCACAAGATTGCCGATGTGATCTACGAAAAGCTCACCGGCGACAGCGGCGTGTTCGCCACCCGCATCGCCTACGTCGTCAAGCGCGGCGCACGTTACGAACTGCATGTCGCCGATGCCGACGGCTACGGCGCGCAGAGCGTGCTCAGTTCCAACGAGCCGATCATTTCACCGGCGTGGTCGCCCGACGGCACGCGCTTGGCCTACGTGTCCTTCGAGCAGAAAAAGCCGATCGTCTACGTGCAGTCCCTGACCACCGGCGGCCGCCAGGCGGTGGCCGCCTTCCGTGGCAGCAACAGTGCGCCGGCCTGGTCGCGCGACGGTCGCCAACTGGCGGTCACGCTGTCCCGTGAAGGCGGGTCGCAGCTTTACCTGATCAATGCCGACGGCAGCGGGGAGCCGCGGCGCCTGACCAGCAGCAACGCGATCGACACCGAGGCCAATTTCTCGCCGGACGGGCAGTCGATCCTGTTCACCTCGGATCGCGGCGGCGGGCCGCAGATTTACCGCATCGCTGTCAGCGGCGGACCCGCGCAGCGCGTTACCTTCGAAGGCGATTACAACGTGTCACCGCGGCACAGCCCGGACGGGAAAAGTTTTACTTTCATCCAGCGCAACAGGGGACGTTTCAACGTGGCAGTACAGGATTTCGCGACACGCCAGGTACAGGTGCTGACCGATGGCGGCATCGACGAATCGCCGAGCTTCGCACCCAACAGCAGGCTGATACTCTATGCAACCGAGGTGGGGGGGCGTGGTATATTGGCCGCCGTTTCCAGCGACGGTCGCATCCGGCAGCGCTTCACCGCGGATGTCGGGGATGCACGTGAACCTGCGTGGAGTCCTGTGGTCAACAAATAACACCCGGCCCATCCACCCCTATCGACAAGGAGCTGAACATGAAACGGTTATTGATGGCACTGGCAGCGACGGCGATACTCGCCGCCTGCAGCAGCACACCCACCAAGGAGCAGGACGGGGCCTCCGTCGAAGACCGCGGCGGCGCCGCCACGGCTCAGCAGCAGAAACCGCAGACGCAGACCACGGGTCCGACGACCACGCCGCTGGAGCCCAAGGGTGTTTCTGGTAATCCGCTGAAGGATCCTTCGAACATCTTGTCCAAGCGCAGCGTCTATTTCGACCTTGACAGCAATATCGTCAAGGACGAATTCAAGCCGCTGGTGTCGGCGCACGCACGTTACCTGCAGCAGAACGCCGGGCAGAAAGTCACCGTGCAGGGCAATGCCGATGAACGTGGCAGCCGCGAATACAACCTGGCGCTGGGCCAGCGCCGCGCCGACGCAGTCAAGCAGGCGATGCAGCTGCTGGGCGCGCGCAGCGAGCAGATTGAAACCATCAGCTTCGGCGAAGAAAAACCCCGCAGCACCGGTCATGACGAGAAAAGCTGGGCCGAGAACCGCCGCGCCGACATCGTCTATCCCAACGACTGAACGCCATCATGATGCATCACGGTCGGCGCATTGCCTGCCTGCTGGCGCTGTGTGCCGGTCTGTCGGCGGCCGGCCCGGCGGCGGCGGGACTGTTTGACGACGAAGGCGCGCGCGCGATGATCATGGAGCAGCAGAAGCGCGTCGATGAGCTGCGCCGGCAGACCGATACCATCAACGCACGGCTGGGCAAGGTCGAGGAGGATGCAAAAGCGCAGCCGGTGCTGGCGATAGCCGGCGAGATCGAAAAACTGCGCGAGGAAATCCGCAGCCTGCGCGGGCAGATCGAAGTGCTGGGCAACAGCATCGAAGGCGTATCCAAGCGGCAGCGCGACATGTACGTCGATCTTGATCTGCGCCTGCGGCGCTTCGAGCAGCCCGGCGCCACCACCCCGCGGGGCGCCGCCGCGCCCGCGACCGGCGCGGAGGCACCCAGGGGCGCTTCTGCCGCGCCGGTCGCGGTCGACGAAAATGACGCCTACGAGCGGGCCCAGGGGCAGCGTCGCATCGGCGACTACCAGGGCGCAATCAGCGCCTTCCAGGGATTTATCAGGAAGTACCCGAAAAGCACCCTGGCGCCGCGCGCGCAGTACTGGATCGGCGATTCGTATTTCAATCTGCGCGACTTCAAGAATGCCATCGCCAGCCAGCAGAAGCTGATTGCAGCCTATCCCGACAGCACTTCAGTGCCCGATGCGCTGCTCAACCTCGCGAGTTCGCAGCTGGAGGCGGGTGATGCCGGTGCGGCACGCAAGACCATGGACGGCCTGGTGGCCCGTTACCCCTCGTCGGACGCCGCCGAAAAGGCCCGACGCCGGCTCGCCAACCTGCGCTGAATGACGGCGCGCCAGCGCGCGTCGCCGGCAGCCTGATAACATCGGCGCCGTGAATCAAGTTGCCAACGAAACGCCTGCCGTTGCCGCGGCCACGCTGCGCGTCACCGAGATATTTTTTTCGCTGCAGGGCGAAACCAGCCGCACCGGGCTGCCGACCGTGTTTGTGCGGCTGACAGGCTGCCCGCTGCGCTGCGGGTATTGCGACACTGCGTATGCCTTCCATGGCGGCGAGTCCATGGCGCTCGAAGAAGTCCTCGGCCGCGTTGCCGGTTACCAGGCCCGTTACGTGACGCTGACCGGCGGCGAGCCGCTGGCACAGAAACACGCACCGCTGCTGCTGCAGCGGCTGGCGGATGCCGGTTACTCGGTATCCCTGGAGACCAGCGGCGCGCTGGACGTGTCCGTGGTCGATCCGCGGATCTCGAAAATCCTCGACCTCAAGACGCCGGGTTCGGGCGAATGCGAACGCAACCTGTGGGCCAACCTGGACCACCTGACTGCCCATGACGAAATCAAGTTTGTCCTCTGTGACGAAGCTGACTATGTCTGGGCACGTGAACAGTTGCAGGCGCGCCGCCTTGATGCGGCATGCCCGGTGCTGTTTTCCCCGGTGCATGGCCAGCTCGAGCCGCGCCGTCTTGCCGAGTGGATATTGCGCGACCGATTGCCCGTGCGCCTGCAGCTGCAACTGCACAAGCTGCTGTGGGGCGAAAATCCTGGACACTGAGCGGAGCGCTGAGCGCGCATGAAATCAAAAGCTGTCGTGCTGTTGTCGGGCGGACTGGATTCCGCGACCACACTGGCGATCGCCCGCGAAGCGGGTTACGCATGCCATTGCCTGTCGATAAATTACGGCCAGCGCCACCGTTCGGAACTGGATGCCGCCGCGCGGGTGGCGCGGGTGCTTGGCGCAGCGACGCACAAGGTGGTGCACATCGACCTCGGCATGCTGGGCGGTTCGGCGCTGACCGACAGCACGATTCCGGTGCCGGTTGACGGCGTGCAACCGGGGATACCGGTGACCTACGTGCCGGCGCGCAACACCATCATGCTGGCGGTGGCGCTGGCACATGCCGAAGTGTGCGGCAGCAGCGACATTTTTTTCGGGGCGAATGCGGTCGACTATTCCGGTTATCCGGACTGTCGCCCGGAGTACATGCGTGCCTTCGAAACGCTGGCCAACCTGGCGACCAAGGCCGCGGTCGAGGGCCGGCCGCTGAAACTGCATACACCCATCATCGAACTGAGCAAGGCGGAAATCATCCGCCGCGGCACTGCGCTGGGCGTGGATTACGCGCTGACCGTTTCCTGTTATCAGGCAGACGCCGAAGGTCGCGCCTGCGGCGTGTGCGACTCCTGCCGGCTGCGTCGTGCGGGATTTGCCGGTGCCGGAATACCCGATCCGACGCCTTACCAATAAGCCAATAAAAACAATTAATTATCGACAGTTGCCGGGCGCAGTACACTGATCGCGGAGGATAATCATGGAATTCAATGTCCATCACCAGGTACTGACCGCGGTA
This sequence comes from Burkholderiales bacterium, assembly GCA_049433545.1. Classification (GTDB taxonomy): domain Bacteria; phylum Pseudomonadota; class Gammaproteobacteria; order Burkholderiales; family SG8-41. The sequence goes on from JBMTEY010000130.1 coordinate 6,037, forward strand.
TTCGTGATCGCGGTGATTCTCGGTGCCGTCGTCAACAAGACCAATTTCTGCACCATGGGCGCGGTTTCCGACTGGGTCAACATGGGCGACAGCGGGCGCATGCGTGCGTGGCTGCTGGCGATGGCGGTCGCAATCACCGGCGCTGTCGCGCTGGAATCCGCGGGCTTGGTCAACCTGTCCGCGGAAACATTTCCGCCGTACCGCACCTCGAGCTTCGGCTGGCTGCGTTACCTCGCCGGCGGCCTGCTCTTCGGCATCGGCATGACATTGGCCAGCGGCTGCGGCAACAAGACCCTGGTGCGCGTCGGCGCCGGCAACCTGAAATCGCTGGTGGTGCTGGCGATCGCGGCGATCATGGCCTACCTGATGCTGTGGACGCCGTTCTACGAAAAACTGTTCCATCCCTGGGTGTCGGCAACGACCATCGATCTTGCGCGCCACGGCGTGAACTCGCAGGAACTCGGCACGGTGCTCTCCGGCGTCGCCGGTCTGCAGCCTGCACGCGGATTCAACGCCGCGGTCGGCGGCGCGCTGGCGCTTATCCTTTTTATCTACGTGTTCCGTTCCTCCGAGTTCCGCAGCAGTTTCGACAACCTGCTTGGCGGCGCGGTGGTCGGGCTCGCGGTGATCGCCGGCTGGTACCTGACCGGCGGCCCGCTGGGCCAGGCATGGAAGGAATATGCCGACTTTGCGACCCAGGTGCCCAGCCGCGTCCAGGTGCAGTCATACACCTTCATCAGCCCGATGGGCGACACCGTGCGTTACCTGATGAGCCCCGGGACCACCGCGCTGATCAATTTCGGGGGCGTCGCGTTGGCCGGCGTGATCTCCGGGTCCTTCATTTACGCGATATTCACCGGGGGTTTCCGCGTCGAGTGGTTTGTTTCGCTTAAGGATTTTGCCAATCACGCGGTCGGCGGCGTGCTGATGGGCGTGGGCGGCGTGCTGTCCATGGGCTGCACCGTCGGCCAGGCGATTACCGGCATGTCCACGCTGGCCATCGGCTCAATGCTGACCTTCATGGCGATCGTCATCGGCGCCGCGGGCACCATGAAGTACCAGTACTGGCGCATGATGCAGGAGGAATAAGCGCCTGCGCCGGAATCCGGCACCCGCCGCGGTTGACCCTGCATGCTCCGCGCGGGTAAAATTCGCCCCTTTTTGGGCGGTTAGCTCAGCCGGTAGAGCAGCGGACTTTTAATCCGTTGGTCGGGAGTTCGAATCTCC
>JBMTEY010000131.1:0-7251 GCA_049433545.1 Burkholderiales bacterium
AGATCGCGTTCAAGCAATTCGTCGATGGCGGCGTGGCCATCGCGCGCGATGCTCAGTACATCCTGTCCCGCCAGTGCGCGGAGCTTTTCGACATGGCGATCGTAGACCGCGCGCAGATGCGCCTGCTTCCTGGCCATGCGCGCAGCGCGATTGGCAGCGGCCTTCTCTTCATCGATCATGCCCGCACCTCATGTCGCGCGCCTTCCGCCGCTCACCCGCGGCACGCCGGCCAGGTCGGGCGCGGAAAAAATCTCCCGCAAACCCACCGCTGCCAGCAATTGCCCGCAGGCCGCTGCCTGGTCAAAACCGTGTTCCAGCAGCAGCCAGCCGCCGGGCTGCAGGCGGGCGGGTGCGCCTTTGATGATGCGGCGGACGGCGTCGAGGCCGTCAACACCCGCGGTCAAGGCGGATTGCGGCTCGAAACGCAAATCACCTTGCGCAAGATGCGCATCATCTGCGGCAACGTAGGGGGGATTCGATACGATGCAGTCGTAACGGGTATCACCCAGCGCACCATACCAGTCGCTCAACAACAGCGCGGTGTTTGCCGGGGCCCAACGCCGGGCATTGATGCGCGCGACCTCCAGCGCGTCCACGAAATCATCGATCAGCTTCACGCTCAAGTCCGGACGCTCAGCGGCGAGTGTGACGCCGACGCAGCCGCTGCCGGCACCGAGATCAAGCACATGGGCGCCCTGCGGCAAACGCTGCAGCGCCAGCTCCACCAGCAGTTCGGTTTCGTGCCGCGGAATCAGCACGTATGGGGCCACCGCAAATTCGCGGCCGTAAAACTCGCGCGAGCCGGTGATATAGGCAATGGGTTCGCCGCGCGCGCGCCGCGCGCAAAGCTGCCGGTAATGTTCAGCTTGTGCCGTCGTCAGCACAGCCTCGCCGTGCGCGATCAACCACGCCTCTTCGCAGCCCAGCACCTGGCGCAGCAGCATGCGCGCCTCGCTGCGGCCTGCGGCCTGCTGGGCGGCGGCGAGGGCCTCGCGGATGGTCGGCGCAACGGGCATCAACAATTATAAAAATATTAATAAAAACAAGTTCTTATGAAACACTCTGCTCTTCTGCCAGTTGCGCCAGCTGTTCCGCCTGATGTTCGGAAGCCAGGGCGTCGACCAGATCGTCGAGATCGCCGTCGATGATCTGCGCGATCTTGTAGAGCGTCAGGTTGATGCGGTGATCGGTGACGCGACCCTGCGGAAAATTGTAGGTGCGAATGCGCTCGGAACGGTCGCCGCTGCCGATCAACGATTTGCGCGTTGCCGCCTCCTTCGATTGCTGCTCGCGGGTCTGCTTGTCCTTCAGCCGCGCCGCCAGCACCGCCAGCGCGCGCGCCTTGTTCTTGTGCTGCGAACGGTCGTCCTGACATTCAACGACAAGCCCGGTCGGCAGGTGGGTGATGCGGATCGCCGAATCAGTCTTGTTGACATGCTGCCCGCCGGCGCCCGACGCACGGAAAGTGTCGATGCGCATCTCCGCCGGGTTGAGGACGATTTCGCTGACCTCATCGGCTTCGGGCATTACCGCAACGGTGCAGGCGGAAGTGTGGATGCGCCCCTGGGTCTCGGTGACCGGTACGCGCTGCACTCGATGGCCGCCGGATTCGAATTTCAGTTTCGAGTACGCGCCGTTGCCGATGATGCGGGCGATGATTTCACGGTAACCACCGAGGTCGGACGGGCTCTCGGAAATGATCTCGACCTGCCAGCGCTTGCGTTCGGCATAACGGGCGTACATGCGGAACAGCTCGGCGGCGAACAGCGCCGACTCGTCACCGCCGGTGCCGGCGCGCACCTCGAGGAAAATGTTACGTTCGTCGTTGGGATCTTTCGGCAGCAGCAGTTTCTGCAGTTCCGCCTCAAACTTCTCCAACCGTGCCCGGGTTTCCGAAACCTCGGCTTCCGCAAACTCGCGCATCGCAGGATCGCTTGCCATTTCCTGCGCGGTTTTCAGGTCGCCCTCGCTGGACCGGTAACTGCGGTAGAGCTCGACTACCGGACCGAGTTCTGCGTGTTCGCGCGTCAGCTTGCGGTAATTATCCATGCTCGCCGTCGCGGATTCGGAGCCGAGCAGGCGATTGATCTCCTCCAGGCGATTGGACAGTTGATCGAGTTTTGCGGCAATGCTGGGTTTCATGATGGCAATTCGGGCCGCAAGCGCGGCGGGCAAACGGCGCCGGCGTTATTCGGGGCGCTGGATCTGGTAGAGCCGCGCAATCAGCGCCGCCAGCTCGTCGCGTTCGTCCTGTGCGGCGTGGTTCAAGGCGTGCGACGGCGGGTGCATGAACTTGTTGGTCAGCGCCTGCGACAGCTCCTCGATCACCTGCTGCGGATCGGCGCCGCGGGCAAGGCGGCGCTGCGCGCGCTCGAGCTCGTGGCGGCGCGCCCGCTCCGCGGTGTCGCGCAGCGCGCGTATGGTCGGCACCAGTTCGCGGTTATCCAGCCAGTGCATGAAGTCCGAAACCTGGTTCTCGATGATGACCTCGGCCTGGGTCACCGCGTTCTCGCGCCGGTCCATGCCTTCGCGCGCAATCTGGCCGAGTTCGTCGACGGTGTAAAGAAAGGCGTCGTCGAGGGCGCCAACTTCGGCCTCGATGTCACGCGGCACCGCCAGGTCGAACATCAGCATCGGCCGGTGCTTGCGCGCCCGCACCGCGCTTTCGACCAGGCCCTTGCCGATGATCGGCAGCGGGCTCGCGGTGCAGCAGATGACGATGTCATATAGCGCGAGCTGCGCGCCGAGGTCGTTCAGCGGGATCACATGCCCGAAAAAACGGTCGGCCAGCTGCTGCGCGCGCGCCGCGGTGCGGTTGGCGAAAGTCATGCGCCGCGGATGGTGCGCTGCGAAATGTGTCGCCGCGAGATCGATCATTTCGCCGGCGCCGACGAACAGCACGCTCTGCTCGGCGATGCTCGGATAGATGCGCTCGGCCAGGCGTACCGCGGCAGCGGCCATCGACACCGTACTGGCGCCGATCTCGGTTTCGCTGCGCACCGTTTTCGCCACCGAAAAGGTGCGCTGGAACAGCTTGTTGAGCAGCCAGCCCAGGGTGCCGGCGGCCTCGGCCGAACGCACGGCATCCTTGAACTGTCCGAGGATCTGCGGCTCGCCGAGCACCATCGAATCCAGCCCGCTGGCGACGCGGAAGGCGTGTTTCACCGCGCGGTCCTGCGGCAGTTCATACAGGTACGGTTCGATCTGCGCCGGCTTCAGGCGGTGATAATCCGCCAGCCAGTCGACGGCAATCCGCGGTTCGACGGTGGAGCAGTAGACTTCCGTGCGATTGCAGGTCGAAATGATTGCCGCCTCGCTGACCGGCCGCCGGTCGACCAGGTCGCGCAGCGCCTGCGTCACCTGCTCGGCGTGAAATACCACCCGCTCGCGCACATCCAGCGGCGCGGTCTGGTGGTTCAATCCGAAGGCTAATAGCGGCATGGGCGCGGCGGCGCAAATCCAGAAAAGGCCTTGTATTTTAGCCGCTTACCACAACCGCTGCCAGCCACGGACTATGCCCGCCGGGACGAAATCAGGGGGTGATGGCAATCATGTCGAAGTCGGCCTTGGTCGCACCGCAGTACGGGCAGGTCCAGTCCGCGGGCACGTCCTCCCAGCGCGTGCCCGGCGGGATGCCCTCGTCGGGCAGCCCCGCCGCTTCGTCATAGATGAAGTTGCAGAGTATGCACTGCCACTTCTTCATGGCGACTCAGACCTGTTCGTTGGTCATGGTCTTGCCCGCCGCGAAGAGCTTGAGGTTCTCGGTGAACACCATGGCGGCACGGGCGTCGTTGCCGGCGGAAGCCGAGGCGTTGTGCGGCGAGACGATGACGTTGGGGATGTCCCAAAGCGGCGAATCCGCGGGCAGAGGCTCCTTCTCGAAAACGTCGAGATAGGCGCCGGCGATCTGCTTAGCCTGCAGCGCCGCGATCAGCGCTTTCTCGTCGCATACCGCGCCGCGGGCGACGTTGACCAGGTGCGCATGTTTCGGCATCAGCGCCAGCGTCTTCGCATTGACCAGCTGGTGAGTCTCCTTGGTGTAGGGGCAGGCCAGCACCAGCCAGTCGCAGTGCGGCAGCAGCGCCGGCAGCTGGTCCAGCGTGTGCATTTCATCGACCGGATCGCCGTCGCGCTTCGGGCTGCGGCGCAGGCCGATGACTTTCATTTCCATCGCCCGGCAGAATTTCGCCACCGTCGCGCCTATGGTGCCGAGTCCGACCACGATCACGGTTTGCCCGCGCAGGTCGCGCGGCACGTCCTTGCCGCGCGCGGGATCCCAGCGGCGCTCGCGCTGCGCGGCAATCCAGCGCGGGAAACCGCGCGCCAGCATCAGCAACCCGCAGATTGCGGTCTGGCCCACCGGCTCGCCGTTGGTGCCGGCGGAAGTCGTCAGACGCACCTTGCGTTCACGCAGCGCCGGCAGGAAAGGGTGCTGGTCAATGCCGGTGCTGGTGAAATGCACCCACTTCAGGTTCGGTGCGGTTTTCACCGCCTCGCCGAAACTCTTGTAGAGCTCGGAGAAACGGATATCGCGCGTGAGGTAGGCCGCTTCCACTTTCGCTACGTCGGCGGCCGGCAGCGGCTGCGTCGCATCATCAGGCAGGTGGATGATCTGCGGCGTCACGCCGGCGGCCTTTGCTGCGGCCTGCAACTGGTCGCCGAACTGCGCAACAAAACCCCTGGACAACAGGATGCCCGTCATTGCCATGCTCTCCCTAACGCGTCCGGATCAGGATTTATCGCGCTTGAACAGCGCGTCGAGCTTCTGCTCGTAGGAATGGTAGTCAAGGTAGTCGTAGAGATCATCGCGTGACTGCATCATGTCCACCACGTTTTTCTGGTGGCCTTCCTTGCGGATGCTCTGGTAGACCTTCAGCGCCGCGGCATTGGCGGCGCGCCACGCCGACAGCGGATAAAGCGCCATCGCGACGTTGGCGCCAGCAAGTTCCTGCGTGGTGAACAGTGGCGTCTTGCCGAACTCGGTGATGTTGGCAAGGATGGGCACCTTCACCGCATCAGCGAATTTTTTGTACATCGACAGCTCGGTGATCGCTTCCGGAAAGATCATGTCGGCGCCGGCTTCGACGCAGGCCACAGCGCGTTCGACCGCGGCGTCCAGGCCCTCGATCGCCAGCGAATCGGTGCGGGCAATGATCACGAAATTGCTGTCGGTCTTGGCATCGGCCGAGGCCTTGATGCGGTCGGTCATTTCCTCCTTGCTGACGATTTCCTTGTTCGGGCGGTGGCCGCAGCGTTTCTGCATCACCTGGTCCTCGATGTGCATCGCCGCGGCGCCGAACTTGATCAGCGACTTCACGGTGCGCGCAATGTTGAAGGCGCCGCCGAAACCGGTATCGACGTCGACCAGCAGCGGCAAGTTGCAGACATCGGTGATGCGTCGCACGTCGGTGAGCACATCGTCCAGCGTGCTGATCGCCAGATCGGGCACGCCCAGCGAACCCGCCGCGACGCCGCCGCCGGAAAGGTAAATCGCCTTGAAGCCGCTGCGCTGCGCAAGACGGGCATGGTAGGCATTGATGGCGCCGACGATCTGCAACGGTTTTTCGGCGGCCACTGCCGCACGGAATCGGGCGCCTGCCGATTGCTGCGCTGCACCGGGTCGGGAAAGGTCTGTCATGGACTGCGCTCCTGTTTTTGGGGGACGGCAGCCTCGCCGGCTGTCGGCACGGATGGATCCGGAACATCGGACCGGCACGCCTGGCTCGCCCCGGGGCTGTTTGTCCGGAATCTGGACAAAATGAAACCTGGAACAAAAAAATGTCGCCGAAAAGATAGCATAGGGCAGGGTATTCCGCTAGGACGGATGCGGTGGCATAATCCCGGCTCCCAAGTCTCACGATTCGGACTAAGTTATGGCCATGGCTAAAGACTCCGCTGACGACACCCAGGGCCGGCTGACCGGCACCCAAAGCATAGAACGTGCCCTGCTGCTGCTGCGCGAAATTGCCGCGCACAACCGCGCGGGATCGCGCCTGCTTGACCTGGCCACCCGCACCAGCCTGCAGCGCCCCACCGTGCACCGCATGCTGAAATGCCTGGCGCATGAAGGCATGGTGCAACAGGACCCTGAAACCCACCGCTATTTCCTCGGCCCGATGGCTTTCGAACTCGGCCTGACCGCAGCGCCGCGCTTCAACCTGCGCGAAATCTGCCATCCAGCAATGACGCGCATTGCCGATGCCACCAGCGACACGGTGTTCCTGACCCAGCGCAGCGGGCTCGACGCAGTGTGCATCGACCGCCACGAAGGAACGTTTCCGATCAAGACCTTCACACTGGAGATCGGCATGCGCCGTCCGCTGGGCGTGGGCACCGGCAGCCTTGCCATACTCGCGGCGCTGCCTGAAGAGGAAGTCCGCAGCATCATCGCCAGCAACGAACCGCGGCTGGCCGAACACGGCCTGAACGGTCCGACGCTGCTGTCGCAGGCGCGCAAGGCGCAGAAACTGGGTTACGCCGTGCGTGAAACCCCGACGCTCGCCGGCGTGCGCTCCATCGGCCAAGTGTTGCGCAACCAGAGCGGCGTGCCGTTTGCCGCGCTGTCGATCTCGGCCATCAGCAGCCGCATGAACGACCGGCGCGTGCAGGAACTGGCAACCACGCTGCGCAACGAATCGCGGTTGATTGAGCGCCAGATCGCCAACGGCATGGAAATCCGCTAGTCGGTAGTACAGCCGGGATTTCCGGGTGGTAAGCTGCCGCCCGCAGCTGAAACACCAACGAGGAAAACCACCATGAAATCGTCCATCCGCGGCATCGCCGCCGCCTGCATCACCGCCGCGCTGTGCAGCGGCGCCTTTGCACAGGGCTATCCGTCCAAAACCATACGCTTCGTGGTGCCTTACCCGCCGGGCGGCAGCAACGATGTGCTGACACGCATCACCGCGCAAGCCATGGCGCCCGGCCTCGGCCAGCAGATCGTCATCGACAACCGCAGCGGCGCTGGCGGCATGATCGGCGCCGACAATGTCGCCAAATCGCCGGCTGACGGCTACTCGATCGTCAACGTCCAGGCCTCGTTCACCGCCAATGCAGCTCTGCGCACAAAAATGGCCTACGACCCGCTGCGCGATTTCGCCTACCTCGGCATGATGGCCCGAGGTCCGCTGCTGATGGTGGTGCATCCCTCGCTGCCGGTCAAAACCGCCCGCGAGTTCATCACCCTGGCCAAGGCTCGCCCCGGACAGATCAACTACGGTTCCACCGGCACCGGCGGCCATAACCATCTCG
>JBMTEY010000132.1:0-7024 GCA_049433545.1 Burkholderiales bacterium
CTTGTCGCCCGGCTGCAGCTGGCGTTTCACCGCCAGGTAAACCTTGACCATCTTCTGCACGCCCGGCGGCAGTTCATCACCGCTGGTGAGTTTTTTCTTCTTCTCGTCGTAGGCCTTGTCGAACTGCAGCTTGGTCTGCGCCAGGCTTTCCTTGATCTGCTCCATCTGCGCGGCGGACTCTTCATTCGCCAGGCGGATGTCGAACCAGCTGTGGCGCTCGACTTCAGCCAGGTAGGACTTGGTGATTTTCGAACCCTTGGCCAGCTTTTTCGGGCCGCCGTTGGCGGTTTTGCCGGTCAGCAGGCGCTCGAGGCGCTCGAATGCGTCGTTCTCGACGATGCGCAGCTGGTCGCCCAGATCCTTCTTGTAGCGCTTCAGTTCGTCGTCGATGATCTGCTGGGCACGCTTGTCGCGCTCAATGCCTTCGCGGGTGAATACCTGCACGTCGATCACCGTGCCCGACATGCCCGAGGGCACGCGCAGGCTGGTGTCCTTCACGTCGGAAGCCTTCTCGCCAAAGATCGCGCGCAGCAGCTTCTCTTCCGGCGTCAACTGGGTTTCACCCTTGGGCGTCACCTTGCCGACCAGCACGTCGCCGGCCTCGACCTCGGCACCGATGTGGATGATGCCGGACTCATCGAGATGGCCCAGTTGGGACTCCGACAGGTTGGAAATGTCGCGGGTGATCTCTTCCGGTCCGAGTTTGGTGTCGCGCGCGACAACGGACAGTTCCTCGATGTGGATCGAGGTAAACCGGTCGTCGGCCACCACACGCTCCGAAATCAGGATCGAATCCTCGAAGTTGTAGCCGTTCCACGGCATGAACGCCACCAGCATGTTCTGGCCCAGAGCCAGTTCCCCCATGTCGGTCGACGCGCCGTCGGCAACAACGTCATTGCGGGCGATGTGGTCACCCACCTTGACCAGCGGTCTCTGGTTGATGTTGGTGTTCTGGTTGGACCTCTGGTATTTGACCAGGTTGTAGATGTCCACGCCGACATCGCCGGCGGAGGTCTCGTCGTCATTCACCCGCACCACGATACGGCCGGCGTCGACATAATCGACGATGCCGCCGCGGCGCGCCTGCACCGCGGTACCCGAGTCCACCGCAACGGTACGTTCCAGTCCGGTGCCTACCAGCGGCTTCTCGGCACGCAGGCAGGGCACAGCCTGGCGCTGCATGTTCGACCCCATCAGCGCGCGGTTGGCGTCGTCATGCTCGAGGAACGGGATCAGCGAAGCTGCCACCGACACCGCCTGCGCCGGCGCCACGTCCATGTACTCGATGCGATCCGGCGCGGACAGCGCGAATTCATTGTGGTGGCGGCAGGACACCAGCTCGTCAGTGAACCTGCCGTGCTTGTCGAGTGCGGCATTGGCCTGGGCAATGACGTACTTGCCTTCCTCGATCGCCGACAGGTAGTCAATCTGGTCGGTAACCTTGTTGTCCTTGACCTTGCGGTACGGCGTCTCGAGGAAGCCGTACTGGTTGGTGCGCGCGTAGATCGCCAGCGAATTGATCAGGCCGATGTTCGGACCTTCCGGCGTTTCGATCGGGCACACCCTGCCATAGTGGGTCGGATGCACGTCGCGCACTTCGAAGCCGGCGCGTTCGCGGGTCAGGCCGCCCGGTCCCAGCGCCGAGACGCGGCGCTTGTGAGTAATTTCCGACAGCGGGTTGGTCTGGTCCATGAACTGCGACAGCTGCGAGGAGCCGAAGAATTCCCGGATCGCCGCCGATACCGGCTTGGCGTTGATCAGGTCGTGCGGCATCAGGTTTTCGGATTCGGCCTGGGACAGACGCTCGCGCACCGCGCGCTCCACCCGCACCAGCCCGGCGCGGAACTGGTTTTCCGCCAGTTCACCCACCGACCGCACGCGACGGTTGCCGAGATGGTCGATGTCGTCGATTTCACCCTTGCCGTTGCGCAATTCGACCAGGATTCGGATCACAGCCACGATGTCGTCGGGCGACAGCGTGTTGGCCCCCTCGAGTTCGGCGCGACCGACACGACGGTTGAATTTCATGCGGCCGACGGCCGACAGGTCATAACGGTCCGGCGAGAAAAACAGCCCGTTGAACAGGGTCTTGACCGCATCTTCCGTGGGCGGCTCGCCGGGGCGCATCATGCGATAGATAGCCACCTGCGCGGCCAGCTGGTCGGCGGTTTCGTCGATGCGCAGGGTCTGCGAGATATACGGGCCCTGGTCGAGATCATTGGTGTAAATCGTCTCGACGCTGTCGACGCCGGCTTCCCGCAGCTTGATCAGCACTTCCTCGGTGATCTCGTCGTTGGCACTGGCCACCAGTTCCCCGGTGGATTTGTCGATCACGTTATGCGCCAGCGCGCGGCCGACCACGAAGTCCTCTGGTACGTCGAGGCGCTTGAGGCCGGCGGCCTCCATGTCACGGACGTGCTTGACGGTAATACGCTTGTCCTTGGCGACGATCAGCTTGCCACCCTTGGCGGTGATGTCGAAACGCGCCGTTTCACCGCGCATACGCTCCGGCTTCAGTTTGAATTCGACGCCATTCTTGGCGATGTGGAAGGTGTCAAATACGAAGAATTCCTTGAGGATTTGCTCGGCGGAAAACCCCAGCGCCTTCAGCAGGATCGTCACCGGCATCTTGCGACGGCGGTCGACGCGGAAATACAGGTAATCCTTGGCGTCGTATTCGAAATCCAGCCACGAGCCACGGTAGGGGATGATCCGCGCCGAAAACAGCAGCTTGCCCGAGGAATGGGTCTTGCCGCGGTCGTGCTCGAAGAATACGCCCGGCGAACGGTGCAACTGCGACACGATCACGCGCTCGGTGCCGTTGATGACGAACGAACCGGTGGTCGTCATCAACGGGATTTCACCCATGTAGACTTCCTGCTCCTTGACCTCTTTCACCGTCGGTTTGGACGCTTCCTTGTCCATGATCGTCAGGCGCACCTTGGCGCGCAGCGGCGCCGCAAAGGTCAGGCCGCGCTGCTGGCATTCCTTGACGTCGAAAGGGGGCACGCCCAGCGCGTAGCTGACGAATTCCAGCCGCGCGTTCTTGGAGTGGCTTTCGATCGGAAATATGCTGGTGAAGGCCGCCTGCAGACCCTCGTTCCTGCGCGAACCGGCGGGCGTGAACTCCTGCAGGAACGCCGCGAACGATTCGATCTGGGTCGTCAGCAGGTACGGCACCTGCAATACGCTCTCGCGTTTGGCGAAACTTTTGCGAATGCGCTTCTTTTCGGTGAATGAATAGGCCATGTCCACTCCGGAGCAGAGTCAGAAAGTCAAACGTTGCAGATCACAATCACGCGAGGCGCGGTATGACCTGCCACTTTCAACCTTCAGCAAAACGGTCAAAAGACACCGGACGACGGCATGCCGCCGCCCGGTGCAGGTTCCCTGCGATTACTTGATTTCCGCCGTGCCGCCCGCCTCGGTGATCTGTTTGGCGATGGCATCGGCGTCCGCCTTCGACACGCCTTCCTTGACGGGTTTCGGTGCGCCGTCGACCAGATCCTTGGCTTCCTTCAGGCCGAGTCCGGTCACTGCACGCACTACCTTGATGACGTTGACCTTGTTGGCACCGGCGTTGGTCAGGTTGACGGTGAACTCGGTCTTCTCTTCAGCGGCGGCAGCTGCACCGCCGGCGGCCGGAGCAGCAACGGCAACCGCGGCAGCGGCAGCCGATACGCCGAATTTCTCTTCCATGTCCTTGATCAGTTGGGACAGCTCGAGCACCGTCATGTTCGCTACGGCTTCGAGTACTTCTGCTTTGGCAACAGCCATGTCGTTCTCCTGAATCTAAAAAATTAATAAAAACAATAGGTTAGGATTTATCGGTGATCACCGCATGAAGCGGCAACATCACGCGGCCTGCTTTTCCTTCTGATCCCGCACGGCGGCAAGCCCGCGCACAAACTTGGTCGGCACCTCGTTGAGGGTGCGGACAAATTTGGCAATCGGGGCCTGCATGGTTCCCAGCAGGGTGGCGAGCAGTTCCTGACGGCTGGGCATCTTGGCGAGCGCCGCAATTTCATTGGCACTCATCACGACATTCGGCATTGCGCCGCCCTTGATCACGAGACGCTCGTTCCCCTTGGAAAACTCGTGCAGCACCTTGGCAGCCGCTACCGGGTCGCTCGAAATGCCGTAGGCCAGCGGCCCGATCATCTGATCGGCCAAAGCCTTGAACGGCGTTTCGGCAACGGCGCGGCGCGCCAGGGTGTTCTTCAGAACGCGGAAATACACGCCCGACTCGCGCGCTTTTTTGCGCAATTCGGTCATGTCCCCCACGGGCAGGCTGCGGTACTCTGCGAGTACGATGGCCTGGGCCTGCGCAACCTGCGCGCTGACTTCGGCCACCACCGCTTGCTTCTGCTCCAGATTGAGACTCAAGGTCGTTCTCCGTTAAACGTTAAACGAGGACCGGCGAAAACGGAACGCGAAATGCGGACAAATCACCGTGATGCGGTTTTCCATCCTTTTCCTCGCCCTGCATCCACCGCTCTTTACTGCACGGCGACCATTGATCCAGGAGTCAGACATGAACATGTTTGACCTGTTTCGGGCACACCGTCTGCGTAGGACTTCAGCGTCCGGCCGCGGGCAAGCCTGCGACTTTCTTCCAAAAATTAAACCTCTCGGTACCTACGGTCTTTGACAACCCGCCGGCGATGCACTGCCGGCGGCCCAAAGTTACTGCCCCGCGCGCAGCGCGCGGGGACTTCAATCACTGTTGCTGCTGCGCGAAGCTCGACTGGTCGACGCGAACGCCCGGACCCATCGTGCTCGACACTGCAACCTTCTTCAGATAGATGCCCTTGGTTCCAGTCGGGCGCGCCTTGTTCACGGCATCGACCAGCGCCCTGATGTTTTCCTCCAGGGCATCGACCGTGAAGGACGCACGGCCGATCGTGCATTGCACGATGCCGGCCTTGTCCGCGCGGTACTGCACCTGGCCGGCCTTGGCGTTTTTCACCGCCAGGGTCACGTCCTGGGTCACCGTCCCCACCTTCGGGTTCGGCATCAGGCCGCGCGGGCCGAGAACCTGGCCCAACTGGCCGACCACGCGCATCGCATCCGGCGTGGCAATGACCACGTCGAAATCCATCTTGCCGCCCTTGATATCCGCAGCCAGATCGTCAAAGCCGACCAGATCCGCGCCGGCATCCTTCGCCTGCTGGGCCTTCTCACCCTGGGCGAACACCGCCACGCGCACGGTCTTGCCGGTGCCCTGCGGCAGCACGACCGAGCCGCGCACCGACTGATCCGACTTCTTGGCATCAATACCGAGGTTGATCGCGACATCGACCGCCTCGTTGAACTTGGCCGTGGCGCCTTCCTTGACCAGTTGCAGCGCGTCTTTCAGCGCGTACAGCTTGTTGCGGTCGACCTTGGCGCGAACCGCCTTGTAGCGTTTGGAGATGTTGGCCATTTACACGCCCTCCACTTCGACGCCCATGCTGCGGGCGCTGCCGGCGATGGTGCGCACGGCGGCATCGAGATCGGCAGCGGTGAGATCGGGCATTTTCGTTTTGGCGATTTCCTCGACCTGGGCACGCGTGATGCGGCCCACCTTGTCGGTATGCGGACGCTTGCTGCCGCTTTCGATCTTGGCGGCCTTCTTGATCAGGATCGACGCCGGGGGCGTCTTCATGATGAAGGTGAAGCTCTTGTCCTGGTAGGCCGTGATCACCACTGGAACCGGCAGCCCGGGCTCCATTTTCTGCGTGGCAGCATTGAACGCCTTGCAGAATTCCATGATGTTCAGGCCGCGCTGACCGAGCGCGGGACCGATGGGCGGCGAGGGATTAGCCTTGCCCGCCGGCACCTGCAGCTTGATGAAGCCGACGACTTTCTTTGCCATTTACACTCTCCTTGCGGGTGCAGGCGGATGCCGCAAAACGGCACCCTCCCCGCGGTTAAAAATCAGGCCTTTTCGACCTGACCGAAATCCAGCTCGACCGGAGTCGAGCGGCCGAAGATCGTCACCGACACGCGCAGCTTGCTCTTGTCGTAGTTGACGTCTTCCACATTGCCGTGAAAATCGGCAAACGGACCATCCTTGACGCGCACCGCCTCGCCCACTTCGAACAGCACCTTGGGCCGCGGCTTCTCGACACCTTCCTGAATCTGGTTCAGGATGTTCTGCACTTCCTTGTCCGAGATCGGCGTCGGTTTCGTCGCCGTGCCGCCGACAAAACCGGTGACCTTCGCGGTGTTCTTGATCAGATGCCAGGTGTCGTCGGTCATCTCCATCTCGACCAGCACGTAGCCCGGGAAAAACTTGCGTTCGCTGATGCTTTTCTGGCCGCCCTTCATCTCGACCACTTCCTCGACCGGCACCAGGATCTGGCCGAACTGATCCTCCATGCCGGCACGGCGGATGCGATCGATGAGCGCACGCTGGACGCTTTTCTCAAAGCCCGAATACGCGTGCACGACATACCATTTCTTGCTCATCACTCACCACCGATCAGCTTTTGCACGACCCACAGCAGGATCGTGTCCACCATCCACAGGAAAAGCGCCATCACCAGCACGAAAACAAACACGATCGCGGTCGCCTGCAGCGTTTCGTTTCGGGTCGGCCACACCACCTTGCGCGTCTCGGCGACCGACTCCTGAGCAAACGCAAAAAAGCTTTGCCCCGGTGCCGATGTCCACAGCACCGCCACGCCCGCGGCCATACCGGCCAGCATGGCAGCGAGCCGGATTACGGTCGCGCTCTCCTGCAGGTAATAAAACCCCGCGATGCCGGCAACCATCAGCAACACCGCCATCGCCACCTTGATCTTGTCCACTATCGCAACCGCCTCACGCTTTCCTGGGTCTGCCGGACCTTCGCCGCAGCCGACCGGTGTTCAATGACGCCTGTTTTTGGCAGGCCAGGAGGGAATCGAACCCCCAACCTTCGGTTTTGGAGACCGACGCTCTGCCAATTGAGCTACTGGCCTGCAGCCTTACTCAATAACCTTGGCGACGACGCCGGCGCCGACGGTCCTGCCACCCTCGCGGATGGCGAAGCGCAGCC
>JBMTEY010000133.1:0-6787 GCA_049433545.1 Burkholderiales bacterium
GTCCCAGACGTAACGCGCCAGGCGCTGCCAGCGGTTCTGCGGCTGTTTCAGCGCATTGGGCGCACGTCCGGCCTGATCGCGGGCATGGCTCTTTTTGACGAGTTCATGCAACTCGCGCATGTTGAGCCCGCCGGGGCCTTTGATCTTGTCGGGGTCTGGTTTCTCGCTCATCTGCGACTGCTTTCACCGGTAACCGCCATGCTACACTTCATGCCTGATTTTAATGGAGTTTTTCCGCCATGTCGGGCAGCACCCTGGGTAAACTGTTCTGTGTCACATCCTTCGGCGAATCGCACGGGCCGGCGATCGGCTGCGTGGTCGACGGCTGTCCGCCGGGACTGGTGCTGAGCGAATCCGATATTCAGCTGGAACTCGACCGCCGCAAACCCGGCACTTCGCGCCATGTCACGCAGCGCCGCGAGGAAGACAAGGTGGAAATCCTCTCCGGCGTGTTCGAAGGCAAAACCACCGGCACGCCGATCGCGCTGCTGATCCGCAACACCGACCAGCGCAGCAAGGACTACGGCAAGATCAAGGACCTGTTCCGCCCGGGTCACGCCGATTACAGCTACTGGCAGAAATACGGCATCCGCGATTACCGCGGCGGCGGGCGCCAGTCGGCGCGCGAAACCGCGGTGCGCGTGGCAGCGGGTGCGATCGCCAAAAAATGGCTGCACGAAAAGTACGGCACGGTGATCCGCGGCTACATGTCGCAATTGGGCCCCGTTGAAATTCCGTTCATCACCTGGGACGAGGTCGGAAACAATCCGTTCTTCGCGCCGAATGCGGGCATCGTCGCCGAGCTGGAAACTTTCATGGACAAGTTGCGCAAGTCCGGCGATTCGGTGGGTGCAAAGATCACCACGGTCGCGACCGGCGTGCCGGTGGGGCTGGGCGAACCGGTCTACGACAAGCTCGACGCCGACATCGCGTACAACATGATGAGCATCAACGCGGTGAAGGGGGTCGAGATCGGCGCCGGCTTTGCGGCGATTGCGCAGAAGGGCACCGAACATTCCGACGAAATGACGCCGCAGGGTTTCGTCACGAACAACGCCGGCGGCGTGTTGGGCGGCATTTCAACCGGGCAGGACATCGTCGTCAACGTCGCGGTGAAGCCGACTTCCAGCATCCGCCTCGCGCGGCATACGATAGATACTGCAGGCAAGGCCGCGATGATCGAAACCCACGGCCGCCATGACCCCTGCGTCGGCATCCGCGCGACGCCGATCTGCGAAGCGATGCTCGCGCTGACGCTGATGGACCACGCGCTGCGCCAGCGCGCGCAGAACGCCGATGTCAGCACCAGCACGCCGGTGATTGCAGCGCAGGCGCCGCAGAAGGTCATCGAGAAACTGCGGGCAGCGGCTGCGGCGGAAAACCCGGATCCCGACGAAGCCTGAATAGTTGTTTAAAATCATATACCTATAGGATACGTGCGCGGCGTTGCGCACGCTGCCCGTGGTCCGCCCGATCTACCTCAATCTTTCCTCGTTCTACTTTTTCTACTTCGCCTATCTCGGTGCCTTCGCGCCGTTCTTTGCGCTCTATCTGAATTCCGTCGGCATGAATGCCGTCGAAATCGGCATGCTGATGGCGCTGCCGCAATTGACGCGCATCGTCGCGCCGCACCTGTGGGGCTGGCTCGCCGATCACAGCGGCCGCCGCATCGGCATCGTGCGCGCCTCCGGAGCGGCCGGCACCCTGGCTTTCCTCGGCGTGTTTGCCGGCGACAGTTTCACGCTGCTGTTCTGCGTGCTGCTGGCGATGACCTTTTTCTGGAGCGCGGCGCTGCCGCTGGTCGAGGCCACCACGCTGACGCATCTCGGCGATGAAATCGCGCGTTATGGCCGCATCCGCGTCTGGGGTTCGGTGGGTTTCATTGCGGCAGTGGTCGCGGTGGGTTACCTGCTCGACATGACCAATCCGCGGGCATTGCTCTGGGTGGTCTTTGGTTTGATGGCATGCATGCTGCTGCTGTCGTTCGCGGTGGCGGAGGCGCCGGCCGTGCCCCATCCCGGCGACGACATGCCGGTGTGGCAGATCGTGCGCAAGCCGGCAGTGATCGCGCTGGTCATCGCCTCGGCGCTGCTCGCCGCGGCACACGGGCCGTATTACACCTTCTACACCATTCATCTCGTCGATCATGGCTACAGCAAGTCTCTGGCCGGCTGGCTGTGGGCGCTGGGCGTGATCTGCGAGATCGGCATATTCGTATGGATGTCGCGCCTTTACCGCGCGTACACACTGCGCCAGATCCTGATCGCGAGCACGCTGCTCGCCGCGCTGCGCTTTGTCGTCATCGGCTGGGGCGCGGACAGCGTGCTGCTGCTGCTGGGCGCGCAGACGCTGCATGCCGCGAGTTTCGGTTCCTTCCACGCGGCGGCGATCGGCGTCGTGCACAAGCTGTTCCGCGGCCGCCACCAGGCGCGCGGCCAGGCGATCTACGGCAGCCTGGCCTACGGTTTCGGCGGCACCATCGGCGGTCTGGCCAGCGGTTATGCCTGGAGCGGACTGGGCGCGGGATTGACGTTCACGCTTTCGGCAGTCTGTGCGCTGGCTGCAGCGGCCGTACTGTGGAAAGGCCTGCGGGAAGGGGCATGAAACGGGTGTGACGCAGTGCATTCAAGACTGAACGTCCCTGTGGGATAATCAACGGTTTCAGTGGTTTAACACGCAGGCAAGGCAATGGCAGGCAAAACCCTTTACGACAAGCTCTGGGACAGTCATCTCGTGCGTCAGGAAACCGACGGCACGGCGATGATCTATATCGACCGTCACCTGGTCCACGAAGTGACCAGCCCACAGGCCTACGAGGGCCTGAAACTCGCAGGGCGCAAGGTCTGGCGCCCCGATTCGGTGGTCGCGACCGCCGATCACAACACGCCGACCCGCAATTGGGAGCGGGGGATGGACGGCATCACCGATCCGGTGTCGCGGCTGCAGGTCGAAACCCTTGATAAAAACATCAAGGAATTTCCGGTCAAGGTCTACTTTCCCTTCCTCGACAAGCGCCAGGGCATCGTGCACGTGATCGGTCCGGAAAACGGCGCGACGCTGCCGGGCATGACGGTGGTGTGCGGCGACTCGCACACCAGCACCCATGGCGCGTTCGCCGCGCTGGCCTTCGGCATCGGCACCAGCGAAGTCGAACACGTGCTGGCGACGCAGTGCATGGTGATGAAGAAGTACAAGAACATGAACGTCGTCGTCGATGGCGTGCTGGGTCAGGGCGTCACGGCGAAGGATGTCGCACTGGCGATCATCGGTAAGATCGGCACCGCCGGCGGTACCGGCTATGCGATCGAATTTACCGGCAGCGCGATCCGCGGACTGACCATGGAAGGGCGCATGACCCTGTGCAACATGGCGATCGAGGCAGGTGCGCGTACCGGCATGGTTGCGGTGGACGACAGGACCATCGAATACTGCAAGGGCCGCATGTTTTCGCCGACCGGCGCGATGTGGGACAGGGCGGTGGCGTACTGGCGTACTCTGGTCAGCGATGCCGACGCCAGGTTCGACAAGGTGATGACGATCAGTGCCGGGGACATCGTGCCTCAGGTGACCTGGGGCACGTCGCCGGAAATGGTGACCACGGTGAACGGCAAGGTGCCGGACCCGTCGCAGGAAACCAATCCGGTGAAGCGCGAGGGGTATGCGCGGGCGCTCAAGTACATGGACTTGAAGCCGAACACGCCGATCACCGAAATCAGGATCGACAAGGTGTTCATCGGCGCCTGCACCAACTCGCGCATCGAGGACATCCGCGCTGCCGCGGCCGTGGCCAAGGGGCGCAAGGTGGCCGGCAACGTCAAGCTGGCGATGGTGGTGCCGGGTTCCGGGCAGGTGAAGGCGCAGGCCGAGCAGGAGGGACTGGACAAAATCCTGCGCGAGGCCGGGTTCGAGTGGCGCGAACCGGGCTGTTCGATGTGCCTGGGCATGAACGAGGACCAGCTGAGCCCGGGCGAACGCTGCGCCTCGACTTCGAACCGCAATTTTGAAGGGCGGCAGGGTCCTGGCGGCCGCACGCACCTGGTGAGCCCGGCGATGGCCGCGGCTGCAGCAGTGGCCGGGCATTTTGTCGATGTGCGCGATTTGAAATAATCAAGGAGATGATGATGAAACGCGTTTTCTTTTTGCTGGTTGCGCTGATGGTGCTGGCTGGCTGCAACACGATGCGCGGTCTCGGTCAGGATGTTGAAAAAGCCGGCGAGGCGATTCAGCGTAAGTCGAGTAATTAATGGAAAAATTTGTTCGCAAAGAGGGGCTGGTCGCGCCGCTGGATCGCGCAAATGTCGATACCGACGCGATCATCCCCAAGCAGTTCCTGAAATCGATCAGGCGTACCGGCTTCGGCCAGAACCTGTTCGACGAATGGCGTTATCTCGACCGCGGTGAGCCGGATTCGGACAGCACCGGGCGTCCGCTGAACAAGGATTTCGTGCTCAACCGCCAGCGCTTCATCGGTGCGACGGTATTGCTTGCGCGCGAGAACTTCGGCTGCGGTTCTTCGCGCGAGCATGCGCCGTGGGCGCTGCTGCAGTTCGGCATCCAGACCATCATCGCGCCGAGCTTCGCCGACATTTTCTACAACAATAGCCTGAAGAACGGCCTGCTTTTGATCAAGCTCGATCCGAAGATCGTCGACCAGTTGTTCCGCGAGACCGAGGCCAATGAGGGTTACCGTATCGCTGTTGACCTCGAACAGCAGACGGTGACGACGCCGTCGGGCGAAAGCTTCGGCTTCGACATCGATCCGCATCGCAAGCACTGCATGCTGAACGGACTCGACGACATCGGTCTGACGCTGGGCCATGCCGACGACATCAGGGTCTTCGAGGCGAAGCACAAGACCGCGCAGCCCTGGCTGTTCTCCTGACCGCTGCGGCTGCGCGCGTCACGTTCCACATTTCACGGAATCACCATGAAAATTGCAGTTCTCGCCGGTGACGGCATCGGTCCCGAAATCGTCGGCCAGGCGCTGAAGGTATTGCGCCGGCTGGCGGCCGACGGCCTCAAGCTGGAATTCGAAGAGGCGCCGTTCGGCGGCGCCGGGTTCGACACGCACGGCGATCCGCTGCCGCCGTCGACGCTTAAGCTGGCGAAGGAAGCCGACGCGGTGCTGTGCGGCGCCGTCGGTGGTCCGAAATACGACGCGCTGCCGCGGCCGCAGCGTCCGGAGCAGGGCATCCTGCGTATCCGCAAGGAGCTCGGCCTGTTCGCCAACCTGCGGCCTGCAGTGCTCTACCCGGAACTGGTCAGTGCCTCGACGCTGAAGCCGGAGGTGGTGTCGGGTCTCGACCTGATGATCATCCGCGAACTCACCGGCGACATCTATTTCGGCGAGCCGCGCGGCCGCCGCGACAACGCACGCGGCGAACGCGAAGGTTACGACACGATGCTCTACTCGGAGCCGGAAATCCGCCGCATCGCCGAGGTGGGATTTCAAACCGCGCTGAAGCGCGGCAAGAAGCTTTGTTCGGTGGACAAGGAAAACGTGCTCGAGACCAGCCGTTTCTGGCGCGAGATCGTTATTGATGTCGCCAAAAAATTTCCCGAGGTTGCGCTGTCGCACATGTACGTGGACAACGCGGCGATGCAGCTGGTGCGCAACCCCAAGCAGTTCGACGTCATCGTCACCGGCAACATCTTCGGCGACATCCTGTCGGATGAAGCGTCGATGCTTACCGGTTCGATCGGCATGCTGCCGTCAGCCTCGCTCAATTCAGGCGGCGGCGGGCTCTACGAGCCGATCCACGGTTCGGCCCCCGACATTGCCGGCAAAAACATCGCCAATCCGCTGGCAACCATATTGTCGACGGCAATGATGCTGCGTTATACCTTCAACAAGGACGAATGGGCGTATCGCATTGAAGCGGCAGTTAAAAGCGTGCTGGCAGCGGGTTATCGCACCCCGGACATTGTCGAGCCGGGCGCGAAAAAGGTCGGCACCGTCGAGATGGGTGATGCGGTGGTTGCGGCGCTGTGATGGGTGTATATTCTAATCTGTTGTTTTTCAAGGTGTTTTCATGAAGAAGGTCGGTATCATCGGGTGGCGGGGCATGGTCGGTTCGGTGCTCGTGGAGCGGATGCGCGCGGAACGCGATTTCGATCTGATTGCGCCCACGTTTTTTTCGACTTCGCAGGCCGGCGGCAAGGGGCCGGACATCGGCCGTGCTACCGACCAAGTGGCGGACGCCAACAGCATCCCTGCGCTGTCGAAGATGGACGTGCTGATTTCCTGCCAGGGCGGGGATTACACCAACGCGATATTTCCGAAACTGCGTGCTGCCGGCTGGGATGGTTACTGGATCGACGCCGCTTCGGCGCTGCGCATGCAGCCGGATGCGGTGATCATCCTCGACCCGGTGAATCGCGAACTGATCGATGCCGCGCTGGCGAAAGGCGTGAAGAATTACATCGGCGGCAACTGCACCGTCAGCCTGATGCTGATGGCGATGGCGGGCCTGTTCAAGGCCGGTCTGGTGGAGTGGATGACCGCGATGACTTACCAGGCCGCCTCCGGAGCCGGCGCCGCCAACATGCGTGAACTGGTGGCGCAGATGGGCGCGGTGCA
The DNA here is from genome assembly GCA_049433545.1 of Burkholderiales bacterium. Classification (GTDB taxonomy): domain Bacteria; phylum Pseudomonadota; class Gammaproteobacteria; order Burkholderiales; family SG8-41. The sequence continues at coordinate 6,581 of JBMTEY010000133.1, forward strand.
TGCCGCGGCGAAACCGCTGCTCGACAATCCGTCCTCGGCGATCCTCGAACTCGACCGCGTGGTCGCCGATACCCTGCGCAACGGCGCGGTGCCTACCGACAACTTCGGCCACCCGCTGGCCGGCAGCCTGCTGCCGTGGATCGACAAGGATCTCGGCAACGGCCAGAGCAAGGAAGAGTGGAAGGGCATGGCCGAAACCAACAAGAT
>JBMTEY010000134.1:0-6775 GCA_049433545.1 Burkholderiales bacterium
CCCCCCCCCCAAGCCGGTGATCGACAGGCTCAACGCAGAAATCAACAAGGCGCTGGCGCTGCCGGACGTGATCCAGAAACTCGAACATTCGGCGCTCGATCCTTCGCCAGGCAGCGTCGAACAGTTCAACGAGACCATCCGCGTCGATTACGAAAAATACGGCAAGCTGATCAAGCTGACCGGCGCGAAGATCGAATAGGAGGCGGCGACCATGGACCTGGGCATCCGCGGCGAAACCGCGCTGGTCGTCGGCGCCAGCGAAGGCATAGGTTATGCCAGCGCGCTGGCGCTGCTCGAGGAGGGCGCCGAGGTGCTGATCTGTTCGCGCAACGGTGCGAAGCTGGAGGCCGCAGCGGCGCGGCTGGAGCAGGCCGCGGGCCGTCCGGTGCGCTGGTTTGCGGCCGACGTGACGCAACCGGCGCAGGTCGCCGCGCTGCAGGCATGGCTGGCGGCGCAGGCGCCGGTGCTCGACATCCTGGTGTCGGCGGTGGGCGGCAGCCAGCGCGCGCTGTTCGGCGAACTGGATGACGCGGCGTGGTACGCGAATTACGAATTCAATGTGATGGGCACTGTGCGCGTGATCCGTGCCGCGCTGGATCCGCTGAAGAAAGCGGCGAAGGGTGGGCGCATCGTGATCCTCGGTGCAGCCGGCCCGCGCATGCCATATCCGCACCAGCTGGTGTCCAACGTGCACAAGGCGGGGCTGATCGCCATGGTGAAAACCCTGGGCGCCGAGTTCCAGCCGTACAACATCCGCGTCAATTCGGTATCGCCCGGACGCACCATGACCGGGTTGTGGACCCGGCGCATCGAAGCCATGTCCGCGGAACGCGGTGTGCCGCAGCAAGAGATAGTCAAAGAGTTTTCGCACGAAATACCGATGGGGCGTTTCGGCCAGCCCGATGAAATCGCCCCGATGGTGGTGTTCCTCGCTTCGCACAAAACCAGCTATGTCACCTGCCAGTCGATACTGGTGGATGGCGGCATTGCGCGCGGCTTGATCTGAGGGTCGCCGGCAGGCGGAAAATGCGTCCGTATCGTGGCTGCGGAGCGACCTGTCGGGTTGCCGCGCTAGCCTGTTTTCGGCATTATTGGGCGCTGCCGATCAGATAACCGACTCGCGACGTACCCATTCCAGACTGAGGAAAAATCGCATCATGTATGACCTGCAACTGACACCCGAACAGATCGAGTTCCGCGACGCCGTGCGCGATTTCGTCAACCAGGAACTGAAACCTGCGGCGATCGACCCGAAGCGTCTGGAGCCCTTTGAAAAACCGTTGATGACGGAATTTCTGGACCAGCTGTCGCAGATGGGATTGCGCGCGCTGGCGCTGCCCGAGGATGCGGGCGGGGCCGGGGCCGACCTGCTGACGTCCTGCGTGCTGCTCGAGGAAATCGCCGTCGGCGACGTCGATCTCGCGGTGGTGCTCGGTGAGACGGCACTGCTTGCCCGTGAAGCCTACGCCGCAATGAACGACGCGCAGCGCAAGCGCTGGATGCCGCAATTCGAAAGTGGTGACCGCTTCCACCTGGCGCTGATTGCGCGCGACGCCGACACGGGTCGCGGCTGGAGCTATCACCAGGCGTTGCCGGAAGACGATGTGCCCGTGGGCACGCCGGACGTTTCGGCGAAGCGCGACGGCAAGGGCTGGGTGATCAGCGGACTTGCGCCCTTCGTGGCGAATGCGCCGGTGGCGGGACTGTTCATCGTGCAGGCGAGTATCGAAGGAGAAGATGGCACAGTGACGGTGTTGATCGGCAGCGGTGCCAAAGGACTGTCGATCGATGAAGGCCTGCCCGCATTCGGCGAAGGCGGGGCGCATGCGCGCTGGGGCCATGGTGCGATCGCGTCAGTCACCCTCGACGGCTGCAAAGTGTCCGCCGATGACGTCATCGCTGCCGATGCGGCGCGGCGCCTGCTGCACGGCGACCTGCATGCGCGGCGCACGGTGCAGATGACCGCGATCAACATCGGCGTGTCGCGCGCCGCCTACGAGGCCGCGGTGGATTACGCCAAGATGCGCTGGCAGGGCGGCCGCCACATCGTCGAACACCAGGCGATCGGCATGAAGCTCGCTGACGTCGCGATCCAGCTCGAAGCCGCGCGCGGCCTGGCGTGGAAGGCCGCCTATGTCGCGGACCATCCCGAGGCGGTGCACGGTCGCAGCGTCAACGACCTGCCGTGGCACGTGGTGGCGCGCACATTCGCGGCGGAATCGCTGCACCGCGCGACGCTGGAGGCGACGGAATGTTTCGGCGCCATGGGGGTGATGCGCGACATGCCGCTGCAGAAGTACGTGCATGACACATTGGTCATGAAGCATTCGATGGATGCCGATCTCGCTTCGCCGCTGGTGATCGCTGAGGCGGTGGCCGGCTACGCCCGTTGATTTTCATATAAGTTATTGATTTAAAACAATATTTAGGAATCAGCATGGATTTTTCACTGAACGAAGAGCAACGCCACTGGCAGATGGAAGCCCGCAAGTTCGCCGAGGAGGAAGTGCGGCCGATTTCGCTGGCGCGCGACCAGATCGCTGATCCGAAAGCGACCTTCGACTGGGACATCATCAGGAAGGGTTCGGAACTGGGTTTTCGCACGCTGGCCGTGCCCAAGGAGTGGGGCGGCCATGAAGCCGATTTCGTCACCCAGGCGCTGGTGATGGCGGAACTCGCGCGCGGCGACAGCTCGGTGTCCAAGACTTTCAGCCAGTGCTGGAAGTGGAGCCACCTGATTGCGGCCTCCTGCACCAAGGACCAGAAGGAGCGTTTCCTCAAACCCTTCCTCGCCGACCACAGCTTCGTGCTCGGCAAGGGCGGCACCGAAGCCAACGCCGGTTCCGACAACCGCATGCCTCCGGAGAACGACCCGAAAGCCGGCTGGAAGCTGCGTGCCGAGCGCAAGGGCGACGAGTGGATACTCAACGGTACCAAGATGTTCATTGCCAACGGCAGCGTGGCCAAGCTGTTCTTCGTCGATGCGCGCACCAATCCGGACGTGAACATCCGCGAAGGCAGCACGATGTTCCTGATTCCGCATGACACCCCGGGCTTCCGCGTCGCCAAGGTGTTCAACAAGCGCGGCTGGCGTTTCTACCAAAATGGTGAATTGGTGTTCGAAAACGCCCGCGTACCGCATGCCAACGTGGTGGGCGAGGTCAACGGCGGCGTCAAGGCGCGCGCCACCGACAAATCGGAATTCGGCGACATCGAGCTGGCGGCCAATGCGCTGGGCATCTGCGACGATGCGGTGGGCATGGCGATGGACTATGCGCGCAACAACCGGCGCGCCGGAAAACTGGTGATCGACCACCAGCTGGTGCAGCTGCGGCTGAACGAGATGTACATGCTCACCGAGTCGCTGCGCTCCTTCGTGCTGCGCACCGCCTGGGAACGCGACCACAAGCTGCCGGACCTCGGCAACAACGTGCTGGTGATGAACTTTTCCCAGGAAGTGGTGCAGCGCGTGACCCGCGCCAACATGGAAATCCACGGCCCCGAAGGCTGCATGATGCACGCCCGCGTCGACAAGCTGGTGCGCGACGCGATGGTGTGGACGCACCTCGCGGGCGACACCGTGCAACGGGTGAAGGTCATCAAGCGCCTGCCGCTGACTCTGGGCGGCTGAGCGCCTGCCGCGGCCCGGACATGACGCGCGCCGGGCCGGCTTCGCAGTTCGATTTCGGCACGGTGCTGCGCGCCGGCGACGTGGTCTCCTGGCCGCAGGGCCCCGGTGAACCGGCGGGACTGACCCGCCGGCTGGTGGCGCAGCGCCATGCCCTGAAGGGCGTGAATCTCTTCATCGGCATCATGGTCGGCGATAACCTGGTTCCCGATCGTGCCGACGGTTTGCTTATCCGCGCGCTAAACGGCGCCGGCAGCAACCGCAGGCTGGCGGCGGCCGGTCTGCTCGACATCGTGCCGGTGCCGGTTTCCACCGTGCCGCGGCTGCTGCGCTCGCGGGAGATCACGGTGGACGTCGCGCTGATCCGGGTGCGGCCGGCGGCGAAACCCGGTTTCTACACGACGGGCGTCATTGCCGACTACACGCAGGCGCTGGTGGCTGCCGCGCGCTGCGTGATCGCCGAACTCGACGAACGCCTGCCGCAGACCGCGCAGGATGCGCTGATTGCCGCTGCAGACATCGATGTGCTGGTGGAGGCGGACGGTGCCGCGGTGGTAATGGACGACGGCGAACCTTCGGCTCTGGAAATGCAGGTGGCGGAGCAGGTGGCCGCGCGCATACCCGACGGCGCGACGCTGCAGCTGGGCATCGGTGGCCTGCCCGTGGCGGTATGCCGCGCACTGCAGCGCCATCGCCACCTGGGCGTGCACAGCGGCGTGGTGCCGGATGCGATCATCGATCTCGTCGAGTGCGGCGCTGTTGACCATGCGCGCAAGGGCGCCGATGCAGGACTCATGGTCACCGGCGGGCTGTTCGGCGGCGAGCGGCTCAACCGTTACGCCGACGCCAATGCCGCGGTCGTGATGCGTTCCGTGGAATACACCCACAATCCCGCAGTGATGGCCGGCATCAGCAACCTGCACGCGATCAACTCGGCGATCGAGGTCGATCTGTCGGGACAGGTCAATGCGGAAGTTGCGGGCGGCCGCTATATCGGCGCGGTCGGCGGGCACGGCGATTTCGTGCGCGGCGCGCAGGTCTCGCCCGGCGGCCGCTCCATCATCGCGCTGCCATCGACGACACCCGACGGCAAACAGTCGCGCATCGTCGCCACGCTCGCGGGTCGTCCCGTGACCACGGCGCGCGCCGACATGGATTGGGTGGTAACCGAATACGGCGTCGCCGAATTGAGGGGGTGTACGCTGACGCAACGCGCGGAGCGCCTGCTCGCCATCGCGCATCCGGCATTCCGTGAACGGCTGGCCGCGGACATGAAACAATAACGGGTTCAAGCTGAGGGCATGAAACTGCAGCACAGTAAATTTATAAGTAATTGAATTTAAAGGAAAAAGTATGGAATTTGCTCTGACACCCGAACAGCGCAGCGTGGTCAAGACGGTGCGCGAGCTGACGCAGGACCAGTTCAAGCCGAACGCATTGAAATACATGGACGGCACTTTTCCATGGGACAACATCAAGGCGCTCGCGGATATCGGCGTGCTCGGCATGGCGGTGCCCGAGGAATACGGCGGGCTCGGCCTGCCGGTGTTCGACACCGCACTGGTGCTCGAGGAAATCGCCAAGGGCTGTTACGTCACCGCGATGGCAGTGCTCGGCGAAGTCGGCGTGCAGACCAAGATCATCGACAATTTCGCGCCCGACAGCATCAAGAAACGCCTGCTGCCCGGCGTGTGCACGGGTAAAACCATACTCGCGATCTGCATGACCGAACCGCATGCCGGCACCGACGTCGCCAACTACCGCACCAATACCGAGATCAGAGGCGACAAGCTGGTGATGAACGGTGTGAAGACGCTGATCAGCCGCGTCGACGAGGCGCATGCCTTCATTGTGTTCAGCCGCATCAACAAGACGCCGGGGCGCGAAGGCATAGGCTGCGTGATGATCGAGCGCGGCACGCCGGGTTTCGAGTGCACTGCGCGTTACCACACCATGGGCGGCGAGAATCTCGCCGAAATCCGCTTCGAGAACTGCGAATTGCCGCTGGAGAACCTGATCATCCGCGAGGACGGTTTCCGCAAGCTGCTCAATGCCTTCAACACCCAGCGCTGCCTCAACCCGAGCATCTCGTTGGGGCTGGCCGAAGGTGCCTTCGAGGAGGCGGTGAAGTATGCGCGCGAGCGCGAAGCCTTCGGCCGCACGATCGGCGACTTCCAGGCCATCCGTCACAAGCTCGCCGAAATGTACCGCGACATCGAGGCGAGCCGCTCCATCCTCTACCGCGCCTGCGCGACGGCGAATCCGTTTCCGAATCCGCACATGGCGGCGATCGCAAAGATCACCGTCAACGAAATGTCGCTGCGCGTGACCAGCGAGGCGATCCAGGTCCACGGCGGTTACGGTTTCACCGACGAGTTCCCGGTGTCGCGTTTCTACCGCGGCGCGCGTTACGGTTCGCTGGGCGGCGGCACCACGGAAACGCTGAAGGAACTGGTCGGCAAACACATCCTCGGGGATTTCGGCAAAGACGGCTTCCTCGACCTGGGCACGTTCTGAGCGCGGGGTGATTGTGATGCGATCGCTGCTATTTGTGCCCGGTGACGACGAACGCAAGCTGGCAAAAGGGCTGGCCTGCGCCGCCGACGCCCTGATCCTCGACCTCGAGGATTCGGTGGCCGCACCGCGCAAACCCGCGGCGCGTCGACTGTGCGCCGAAGTGCTGCGTTCCGCGCAAACGGACAAGCGCCTCTACCTGCGCATCAATGCGCTGGACAGCGGGTTTGCACAGGATGACCTGGCCGCGGTCGTGGCGGCGAAACCGGCGGGCATCATGCTGCCTAAATGCCGGCACGGCGCCGATGCGCGGCAGCTGGCCGCGATGCTATCGCAGCTCGAAGTCGATGCCGGCCTGCCGGAGGGCGGCATCGGCATCCTGCCGATTGCCACGGAAACGGGGGCGTCGATGTTCGGCCTCGGCACGTATGCCGATCCGCCGATTCCGCGGCTGCACGGCCTGCTGTGGGGCGCCGAGGACCTGGCGGCGGATCTGGGTTCTCTGGCCAAACACGAGGCCGATGGCAGCTACACCGCACCGTACCACCTGGCGCGTGCGCTGTGCCTCTACGGCGCCGCGGCGGCCTCGACCATCGCCATCGACGCGGTATTCGTGAATTTCCGCGATTCCGC
>JBMTEY010000135.1:0-6533 GCA_049433545.1 Burkholderiales bacterium
AACCGGTGGTGGTGACCACCACGCCGGGTATGCCGACTTTCTCCGCTTCTGCTGCCGGCCTCACCGAGGCCGGAGTGCAGGTCCCTCACCCACCGTTGCCGACGATGATCGCGTCGCAGCCGCGCTCCTTCGCCAGCCTGGCCACTTCCTGCGCGGTTTTTTTCTGCGAGGCCGGATCGCCGCCGACATAGACGATCGGAAAATCGGTATAGGGGATGATCTTGATGTTCTTGAACTTTTCCTTGAACAGGCGGCGATAGGTGCGAAACATCAGCTCGCCCTTGAAGTGGTTGTTGTACACCTCGCCGATGGTGATACCGTCCAGGCTGTCGAGCTGGCGGCTGAGCCCGCGGGTGGCGCCCTGCGGCAGGCCCTCCGGACTGATCACGGACAATTTTTCCGACATGCTGGCTCCCCCGGGATTCTGTTGCGCGGCGGCAGTGCCGCGTTCGATGACAGCCCTGCATTTAACCGCAGATCACCGCTTCCTGCCAGAATATTGAGCTATTTTAGTATTCCCATAAAGGAATACTGGAGGGAACGCCCCCCGGGCGGGGGCTGGCGCGAGCCGGATTCCAGTATGTCCGGATCGAAATACTAAAATAACCGAATATTCTGGTGCGTCCTGCGGTTCCGCGGTTTAATGATCCGCAAATGCTGATTTCCTACTATTAAAAACAGCATTTCCTGGAGGACGCACCCGATGTACGCAGACACCATACCGGACAACGCCGAGTTTGATTTCATCGTGGTCGGCGCGGGTTCAGCCGGCTGCGTACTGGCGAGCCGGCTCTCCGAAGACGGCCGCCACAGCGTGCTGCTGCTCGAAGCCGGCGGCCCGGCGAACAACATCAACCTGAAGATCCCGGTGATGGTCGCCAAGATCCTCAACGACGAGCGCTACACCTGGCAGTACCAGACCGAACCGCAGTCCCACCTCAACAACAAGCCGCAGCGCTGGGTGCGCGGCCGCGTGCTGGGCGGCTCGGGCTCGATCAACGGCAACCTGTTCGTGCGCGGCGACCCGAAGGAATACGACGACTGGAAGCGCGACGGCTGCAACGGCTGGGGCTACTCGGACATGCTGCCGTACTTCCGCCGCCTCGAGGATTACCCTGAGGGCGACCAGAAGGTACGCGGCAGCGGCGGCCCCATCCACTGCACCAATCTCGACAAATTCGATCCGCTGTCCGACGCCTTCGTCAAGGCCTGCGGCGAAGCCGGGCACAAACAACTCCCGGATTACAACGACGGCAGCTACGAAGGCGCCTACTATCTGCAGTATTCGACGCGCCGCGGCTGGCGCAGCAGTTCCAACGCCGAATACCTGAAACCGGCCGGCAAGCGCGCCAACCTGACGATCCTGCCCAATGCGCCGGTTTCCCGGGTGCTGACTGAAAAACTGCGCGCCACCGGCGTCGAATTCCTCATCGGCAACGCCACGTTCAAGGCGCGCGCGCGCCGCGAAGTCATACTCGCCGCGGGTCCGCTGGTGTCGCCCAAGATCCTCGAACTCTCCGGCATCGGCAACAGCGCCCTCCTCGGCGTGCACGGCATCCGCACCGTGCACCACCTGCCCGGCGTCGGCGAAAACCTGCGCGACCACCCCAGCGCGCGGATTTCTTTCGAATGCGCGCAGCCGATCACCATCAACGACGTGCTGCGCAATCCGCTGCTGAAAATCAGGGAGGGCCTGCGCTGGTTCTTCAAGAGCCAGGGCCTGCTCACCATCTGCTCGGCGACCTCGCAGGTGGCGTGGCGAACCGATCCCAAGGCGGACCGCCCCGACATGGCGATGCTGCTGCTGCCGCTGTCGGGCCGCGACCGTTACGCACGTACTGCGCGTTACGGCCTCGATCCGCATCCGGGGTTCACCTTCGGCTGGAAGATATTGCAGCCGCATTCGGTCGGCCATGCCCACATCGGCTCCACCGATCCGCTGGCGCAGGCGAAGATGGATCCGAAGTACCTGTCGCACGAGGCCGACGTGCAGCTTTTCCTCGAAGGCATGCGTTTCGCGCGCCGCATCGCGCAGATGCCCGCGCTGAAACCGCTGGTGGTGCGCGAGACGCGCCCCGGCCCCGAAGTGCAGGACGACACGGGCATGCTCGACTACATGAAGGAAACCATACAGACCAGCTGGCACATGGTGGGCACCTGCAAGATGGGCACCGATGCCAACGCCGTGGTCGACCCCGAACTGAAAGTGCGCGGCATCGACGGCTTGCGCGTCATCGATTCCTCGATCTTCCCGACCATCCCGTCATCGAACACCAACATACCGACCATCGCCACCGCCGAAAAAGGCGCCGACCTGGTGCTGGCGGCGCACCGCTGACCGAAGCCACAACAAGAACCACTCAATCGAGAGGAGTCTGAACATGAGCACAAAATTCATGATCGCGCTGTTGACGCTGGCCACGGGCATCACCGCCGTACACGCGCAAAGTTATCCCACCAAACCGGTGCGCATCGTCGTCGGCTTCGCCGCCGGCGGTCCGTCCGACATCGTCGCCCGCGTGATTGCGCGGCCGCTGACCGACAGGCTCGGCAAACAGGTCATCGTCGAGAACCGCGCCGGCGCCACCGGCACCATAGGCGCGGAAATCGTCGCCAAGGCGCCCGGCGACGGTTATTCGCTGTACCTCGCGAGCCAGACCACGCATGCCGTGGCGCCCTACATGTACGCCAAGGTCGGCTACGACCCGCTGAAGGATTTCGCCACCGTTGCGCTGATGGCGCAGAACCCGCTGCTCGCCGTCGCCCATCCCTCGCTGGGCGTCAGAAACATCAAGGAACTCGTCGCCTTCGCGCGCAAGCGCCCCGGCGAACTCAACTTCGCCACCGGCGGCCAGGGCTCCTCGCCGCACATGTCGGTGGAACTGCTGAAACGCCACCTCGGCCTCAACATGGTGGCCATCCACTACAAGGGCGACGGCGCGGCGATCGGCGAACTGGTCGGCGGTCAGGTGCCGGTGATGTTTGCCAGCATGGCCGGACTGCTGCCGTACACCAAAAACGGCAAGCTGCGCGGGCTGGCGATCACCGGCTCCAAACGTTCGGCGATCGCACCGGAGTTCCCGACCATCCAGGAAGAACTCGGGCTGAAGGATTACGAAGTGGTGACCTGGTTCGGCATCCTCGCCACCGGCGGCACGCCGCCCGACATCGTCAACCGGCTCAACAAGGAAATCGTCGCCTCGCTCGCGCAACCCGAAGTCAGCGGCCACTTCACCAAGCTCGGCATGGAAATCGTCGGCAACACGCCGGAACAGTACGCCGCCTTCCTGCGCTCCGAAAACGTCAAATGGGGCGGCATGGTGAAGGCGCTGAAACTGAAGGCTCAGTAAGGCACAGCAACGGCCATGGCGCTGCCTGCGGCGTACGGCTGCAGGCAGCGATTCATGTCCACAGAGTGAAAGTCTGTCCTGCGCAGCACCCGTTTGCGCCTATGCTGCAGAACAAACCGACCGGCAGCAGCCGGCTGTATCACGAGAAGCAGTCCCTCCGCAGCAACAGCGGCACTGTTCGAGGGAGGCCTGACATGTCGAAACCCGGACGAGTAAGTGGACATTCATGAGAAAAAATCTCCTGCTGTGCGCCCTGTTGCTGCTGCAAACCGGAATCGCTGCCGCGCAGGTCTATCCGGCAAAACCGATCCGCATGATCGCCCCGATTTCGGCAGGTGGCGGCGCCGACGTCGCCGCGCGGCTGCTGGCGAAGACGCTGAGCGACGACCTCAGGCAGCAGGTCATCGTCGATAACCGCCCGGGTGGCGGCAACATCATCGGCACCTCCATCGCCGCAAATGCCGCGGCCGACGGCTACACGATCCTCTGGGTCTCGGGCGCGCATGCGATCAATGCGGCCCTCGGCCGCAAGCTGCCGTACGACTCGATCAGGGATTTCACGCCGGTCTCGCTGTTCGCAAAATTGCCGCTGCTGCTGATCGTGCATCCGTCCCAGAGCGCGAAGTCGCTGCCGGAACTGCTGAAACAGATGCGCGCGCAACCGGGAAAATTCAACTACGCGAGCAGCGGCGTCGGCAGCGCATCGCACCTCGGGCTGGAAATGCTGAAGCTGTATGCCGGGGTCGACATGGTCAACGTCAGCTACAAGGGTTCGGCGCCGTCCATCGTCGGCCTCCTCTCCGGTGAAGTGCAGATGGCGCTGCTGGGTCCGCTGTCGGTCAAACCGCTGGTCACCGCCGGCAAGGTGCGTCCGCTCGCGGTCAGCACGCCGCAACGCTCAGCAGCCTTTCCCGATCTGCCGACCATCGCCGAGAGCGGCGTACCGAAGTACGACATGACCGGCTGGTACGGAATACTCGCGCCGCACGGCACGCCGCAGTCCGCGGTCGTGCAGCTCAACCGTGCCGTGGCCAGGGCGCAGACCGAACCGTCACTGCGCAACGCGCTGGCGCCCGAGGGGGCCGATCTCGTCGCGATGACGCCGCAGCAGTTCGAAGGCTACATCCGCACGCAGATCGCGCAGTTCACGGAACTGCTCGCCAGGCTCAAGCAGCGGACCAAATAAAGGCACGCCATGAACAGTACGCTGACTGACCGTCAGCGGTCGTAGACCGCTCCCGGCCTTACTCCCAGAGACGTTCGGGCAGCGGCAATCCCGCGAGGTCGGCAGGCGTCAGCGGCCGGTCGGGAGTAACGCCGAGGCGCTCCAGCACCGCAACCAGCTGCCGGCAATGCTGCGCCGAATGCCAGGTCACGCGTTCTAGCACCAGGTGCGCGGGAGTATCGCCGAAGTAGGTCTTGAGCACGCGCGCGAGTTCGCGGTCGTCGAGCCCGGCCCACCACGCCTCGAAGCGCCGCCACACACCCTCGCCGTAGCGCGCAATGTCGTCGCCGGTCTGCAATTCATCAGGCGGCTCGTTGTCGGCGATCTTCACCGAGTATTCGGCACCATCCCAGGTTTCGAGGAACGATTCACCGATGCGGAACACGTGGTAACACAACGTGCGGATCACCCGCTCGCGGTGCGGAATCACGCGATCATGAAAATGTTCCGCAGGAAACTGCCGCGCAAAACGCGCAGCCGCTGCAAACACCATTTCGTATTTTCTGAAGAGCTGCTCCGGTGACAGGCGATCCTTGCCCGGCATCGGCAGTCCGGCGAATTTCGCGAACGGATCGAGCATCTGGCCGAAGGCATATTCATCACCTTTGGCCAGCACCGGCACCTTGCGCAGCCCGTATTTATTGAACAGCAGTTCGCGACCGCCGGCATCGTTCAGCACGTCGATCACCACCATGTCCACACCGTTTTTCGAAAGAAACTCTTTCGTTCGGAGGCAGCTGCTTCACCCCGGCTGGGTGAAATAGAGATATTTGTCTGCGGCGATTTCCATGAGAAGTGTCCCTTGAACTCTGTGGCGCGGTTTGCGCTTCACTGCCGGCATTGTAGTGCCAGCGCGCGCGCCGGGGAAATTACAAAAATATCAATATAATCAAATAGTTGCAGTATATCCCGCGCTGCTGCGGCAAAGTCAGCGCGCAATACCCTTCTACATAGTACCTGCCCTAGTACCCGCGACTGCGATCCACCGCGGTCGCGAACGCCTCACCCGCGACATAACGCCGCGCGTTGTCGGCAAATATTTCTGCGACCACCGCACCGCGTCCGGCGTGGCCGCCGCCGATGTGCGGCAGCACGAGGATGTTCTCCGTGGTCCAGAACGGATCCGTGGCCGGCAAAGGTTCTTCGCGGAACACGTCGAGCACGGCGCCGGCGATGGTCTTGTTCTTCACCGCGGCAATGAGGTCGGCATCGACGATCAGCGGACCGCGGCCGAAGTTGAGCAGCCAGGCCGTGGGCTTCATCATCTTCAGGCGCGTGGTGTTGATGAAATTTTCGGTCTCGGGGGTCACCGGCATCAGCAGCACCACAAAATCCGACTGACGCAGCACTTCATCCGTCTGCTCGCAGGAATACACCTGCTCGACATGCGGCACCGGCGTGGGCGTGCGTTTGGTGCCGATCACGCGCATCTCCAGCGCCGCCGCCTTGCGCGCCAGCTCCTGCCCGATCGCGCCGAGGCCGAGTATGCCCAGCGTCTGACCGGCGAGCAGCGTCGACTGGCGCCGCGTCCAGCGGCTGTCCTTCTGGTCGAGCGCGACCGCCGCGTACGGCTTGGTCAGGTGGAACAGCGCACCGAGGATGTTTTCCGACATCGAGTGGCGGTGCGAACCGCGCGCGCAGCACAGGATCACCTCGTCGCGCAGGCCCGGCGCATCGACCCAGGCTTCGACGCCCGCGGTCATCGCCTGGATCCAGCGCAGTTTCGGCATGCGCGCGAGATAGCCGCCGTGTTTCCATCCGGCCAGCACCTCCACCCGCGGGATGATGTCCTCGGGCGGCTTGCCTTCGCGCTTGACGCCGTGCAGTTCGAAATGATCGCCCAGGCCCACGCGGGCGAGGGCCTGTTCGTAGGCCTTGAAATCATCCAGCCACAGCAGACAGACGGGTTTGCTCATCAGCTCACTTCCTGTTGGGTTGATCCGGAAAGTGGGGGGGGG
>JBMTEY010000136.1:0-6461 GCA_049433545.1 Burkholderiales bacterium
GCCTGCGCTGGGGCCAGCGCATGAGCGACGGCAATGTGATCGACATGATGGTCGGCGCGCTGACCGACCCCTTCGACACCGTGCATATGGGCATCACTGCGGAAAACATCGCGGCGCAATGGAAAATCGGCCGCGAACAGCAGGACGAATTCGCCGTCGAAAGCCACCGTCGCGCAATCAATGCCATCGACAAGGGTTATTTCAAGGACCAGATCCTCCCGGTGGAATTGAAGACCCGCAAGGGCACGACGCTGTTCGACAAGGATGAACATCCGCGAAGCGACGTCACCCTCGAAGGCCTCGCCAAGCTGCGCGCGGTGTTCAAGAAGGAAGGCGGTTCGGTCACCGCCGGCAACGCCTCGGGCATCAACGACGGTGCGGCCGCAGTGGTAATGATGGAAAAGGAAGCTGCGAAAAAAGCCGGCCTCAAGCCGATGGCGCGGTTGGTGTCGTACGGACTCGCCGGCGTGGATCCGAAAATCATGGGCATAGGCCCGGTGCCCGCGGTGCAGAACGCGCTGAAACGCGCCGGGCTCAAGGTCGAAGACATGGACGTCATCGAATCCAACGAAGCCTTCGCGGTGCAGGCGCTGGCCGTGTCCTGCGACCTCAAGTTCGACCCGAAGAAAACCAACCCCAACGGCGGCGCGGTAGGCTTGGGCCATCCGATCGGCGCCACCGGTGCGATACTCACCGTGAAGGCGCTTTACGAACTGCAGCGCACCGGCGGCAAATACGCGCTGGTCACCATGTGCATCGGCGGCGGCCAGGGCATCGCCGCGGTCTTCGAACGCATGTAGACACTGTTGCCGGCGAAAAAACGCCGCTCTGGCGGCGTTTTTTCATGGCGCCATCCATAGCGCACCAAGCGTACGCTGATTCAGCGATACCACGTCACAGGTATGGACAAATGCGGCTGTCGTCCGCATCATAGACCCCCTGCACACGCAGTCACCAAGCCAAAAATCAAATCGACGGAGGATCAACACGATGCGCACATTGCAATTACTGACCGTACTCGCCGCCATCCCGGCGCTGCTGGCCGCACCCGCAGCGCAGGCGCAGGGCAACTTTCCCGAAAAACCGGTGCGCCTGATCATCGGCAGCGCCCCAGGCTCCGGCCCCGACATCATTTCACGAATGACCGCCGACCGGCTCTACGAAACCTGGAAACAGCGCATCGTCGTCGATTCGCGTCCCGGCGCCGCCGGCGCGATCAGCGCCGACCTGACAATGCAGGCCGTTCCCGACGGCTATACCTGGATGATGTTGACTTCGCAGCTGTTCGTCGCCTCTCACGTATTGCCCAACCTGAAGTTCAACCTCGCCCGCGATTTCCAGTCGGTCGCACTGATTGGCACCGTGCCCTTCATCCTGCTCGCCAACCCCGGGCTGCCGGCAAAGTCGCTGAAGGAACTGATAGCCCTGGCCAAAAAATCACCGGAATCGATCCGTTACGGCTCGGCGGGAACCGGAGCATCCGAACACCTGTCGGGCGTGCTGCTGACCCAGCTGACCGGGACCAAAATGCTGCACGTTCCTTACAAGGGCGTCGCCCAGTCGATCATCGACGCCATCGCCAACGAAGTGCAGATCACCTACGCCGTGCTGCCCGCGGCGCTGCCGCACATCAAGAGCGGCCGGCTGCGCGCTCTGGGCGTCACGCCGCCGAAACGCGCGCCGCTGCTGCCCGAAGTGCCGGCAATCGCCGAAGTCGTACCCGGTTACGCGATGTACGGCTGGTACAGCATCGTCGCCCCCACCGGCACGCCGGCCGAGATCATGAACAAGGCCAGCGCCGAGATCGTCAAGGCGGCGAAAGAGCCGGCCTTCGGCGACCGGCTGAAAAGCCTGGGCATCGAAATCGTCGCCGGCGACCGCGCGGGACTCGACGAATGGCGGCGCAGCGAGGACAAGCGCATCGGCGACCTGGTCAGGATTTCGGGCGCCAAGATCAAATAGGCGCAACATCACCGGATAAACGCCGCGCACCGCGCGGCGTTTTTTTTCGGCTAAGCTGTGCGCCCCGCACCATGCTTCCGGAGGTCGCTTGAAACACCTGTTTTTGCTGTGGTCCATCGCCGGCCTGCTGACTGCAGGCGCTGCACTGGCCCGCGACCTGGTCGAGGCCGTGCGCGGTGAACTGCCGGTCATCATTGCCGCGCCGCACGGCGGCCGCGACGACGTGCCGGGCTGCGAGCTGCGCACGCGGACCGGCGCACGTTTCGTCACCGCCACAGATTTCAACACCGACGTGCTCGCCCGCGGCATCGCCGCCGAAGTCGAACGCCTCACCGGGAAAAAACCGTACCTGGTGGTTGCACGTTTCCACCGCAAATTCATCGACGCCAACCGCCGTGCCGAAGAAGCCTACGGCTCGCCGGGCTGCCGCGCCGATTACGAGCATTACCACGCGTTGATCCGCAGCTATGTCGATGAGGTGCGCACAAAACATCCGCACGCCATGCTGTTCGACATCCACGGCCAGGCCGCCTATCGCGATTCGATCCTGCGCGGCACCCGCCACGGCGTCGCGATCAGCCGGCTGCTCGCACGTGCCGGCCCGCCGGCAGTGACCGGCCCCGACAGCGTGTTCGGACGTTTTGCCGCCATGGGTTATGCCGTCGTCCCGCCCAACGACACTTCACCGCTGGACCGCGTCGAAGCGCGCAACTACACCGGCGGCCACACCGTCGACCTCTATGGCAGCCACCGCGCAGACGGCATCGACACCATGCAGCTTGAATTCGGCCGTGATTTCCGCGGCAGCGGCATCGTCGAGCAGACCGCGCGCGACACCGCGCGGGCGATCCACGCCTTCCACGAACGTTTTCTCAAGCCGGCAGCGAACGATCCGCGCCCGCGGTAAACGCCCGCGGCGCCACGCCCAGAGCGCGACGGAACATGGTCGAAAAAGCGCCGGGACTTTCGTAACCGAGATCCACCGCCACAGTGGTCACCGGCGCGCCTTCGGCCAGGCGGCGGATCGATTCGAGCAGCCGCGCCTGCTGCTTCCAGCGCGCGAAGGTGATTCCGGTTTCGCGCAGGAAGCGGCGATAGAGCGTGCGTGCACTGGTGTTCATTTCGACGGCATCCTGCACGCTGGGCCGGCGCGTCGACAGATCGGCAAGAATGCGCTCGCACAGCCGCGTCAGGTCCGCGCTTTCCGGCAGCGGCAGATCCAGCGCACAGGGAGGAAGACGACGGATTTCCGCCGCCAGCAGTTGCATCAGCAGACCGTCGTCACCGGATTCATCGTAAGCCGCAGGCAGCGCCGCCGCGCGCACGATCAGCGCGCGCAGCAGCGGCGTGACTTCCAGCACTACGCAGGAATCCGGCATGCCGGCACCCGCCGCGTCGCTGAAATACAGGCTGTGCATGTCGACAACGCCGTGCATCTGGATCTCGTGCACGGTATGCGCCGGCACCCACAGCGCGCGCGACGGCGGCACGATCCAGGCGCGGCGCGCGGTGCGCACACGCATGGTGCCGGTGACCGCAAACACGAACTGCGCGCGGCCGTGCCAGTGCGGCCGGATGTGATGGCCCCGGGCATAGGCAGTGCGGCGGGTGACCACGGCGCGGGACAGGTCACCGCGCACCGGCGACTCCGGTGCCGTAGCGAAAATGTCGACGCTCTGGACCGTGGCGGTAGGGATAATGCTCGATTTGTCTACTTTGCGAATGTTTGTAGTAAATTTTCGAAAGACAGACGATTCTAACTCAAGCACAATCCGCAGCCTATGACGACCGCTACCGCTCCCGCCGCCCACCCCGAAGGCTTTTCCGCCATCGTGCGCCTGATGCTCAACGTCGGCCACGCTATCGACCACATGTTCCTGCTGATCTTCGCCACTGCCGTCGCTTCGGTTGCGCTCGAATTCGGCTACGACAACTGGACCGACCTGATGCCCTACAGCGTCGGCGCCTTTGCGCTGTTCGGACTCGGCGCGCTGCCCGCAGGGCGCCTGGGCGACCTCTGGGGCCGGCGCAACATGATGATCATCTTCTTCGTCGGCATGGGCGTGTCGGCGCTGCTGGTGGCGATGACGCAGAACGCCTGGCAGCTCGCCGCCGCGCTGACGCTGCTCGGCGCCTTCGCCGCGATCTACCACCCGGTGGGCATCCCGATGCTGGTGCAGAACGTGCCCAACCCTGGCGCGGTGATCGGGCTCAACGGCCTCGCCGGCAACCTCGGCATCGCAGTGGCCGCGCTGGTCACCGGCTTCCTCGTCAAATGGATAGGATGGCGCGCCGCGTTCATCGTACCCGGCCTGATCGCAATCGGCTGCGGCATCATCTTCGCGCTCGCCTGCCCGAAGGAAACCGAAGCGCCGTCGAAACGCAAGGGCGGCAAGGCCAAGGTCGCGCTGACACCGCAGATGCTGGTGCGCGCCTTCGCGGTGATGACCTCCGCCGCCGCCGTCAGCACCATACTCTTCAACTTCACCACCAACGGCAATTCGCAGCTGCTCACCGCCGGCTTCCAGGGCGTGATCGAGGACCCCGCGGTGATCGGCACGCTGCTCGCGATCATCTACACCATCGCCTCGTTCGCGCAGATCGTCGTCGGCCGGTTGATCGACCAGGTGGCGTTCAAGCCTCTGCAGGTGTGGATCTCGATCATCCAGATTCCGCTGCTGATCTGGGCGGCGCACAGCCAGGACTGGGGCCTGTTCATCGCACTGCTTGCGGTGATGGTGTTCGTCTTCGGCGCCATTCCGTTCACCGATGCGATGATCGTGCGTTATGTCGATGACAGACTGCGTTCGCGCGTGGCGGGCATGCGGCTGACGGTGGCCTTCGGATTCAGTTCGCTCGCGGTGTGGATGCTCGGCCCGCTGGTCAAGGCCATCGGCTTTTCCGATGCGTTGTGGATCATGGCCGGTATTGCCGCAATCAAGGCAGCGATCGTGATGCTGCTGCCGGACGAACCCGCCACCGAACCCGCAAAAGCCTGAACCCGCCCTCGGAAAGTGGCTATTTGTGCTTTCCAATCAATGTGTTATAATTCGCCTCCGAATGCCGCAGTGACTCCGGGCCCGTAATTCCTCGCCCGCCACGACTCCGGCGCCATTCGGAACCCGGCGCTGATCTGCTGTATCATTTGCCCCCCTGAATCGACGGCCGCAAATCCCGGGCCGCGATCCGATTGACCGCATTGAAAGGCTTCTGAAATGCAAGAAATCCTCGACTATCTGCAAAACAGCGGCGAACGTCTTGATTCGGAAATTGCCGCAGCCACCGGCCTGTCGCTCGCCAGCGTGCGTTCGCGCGTGTCGGACCTGCACGCCAAGGGTGCGGTGATGGTGTGCCGCTCGATCCGTTACAAGGACGGCAAGGAAATCGAAGCCGTGCTCTGCCGCATCTCCGGCTACATCCCTCCCGCCGCGCCCGGCCGCAAGGCCAAGGCGCAACCGCCCGCCAAAACCGCAGTACACGAATAAACCGGCATCACCCGGTCCCGCCACGGGACCGGGCGGTTTTAATGCTGGCGTTGCGTTTTTCCTGACCCCGCCCTGTCTCCGGCCACTAGGCGCACCACATCGGCGCCGTTGCGCGAGTGTGCACGGCCCTGCTCCGGCGTTTCACCCCCAAGTTCGGTGTGTCCGACGAAGTCACAGATTTCGGCGATGCCGTCGAACACTTTCGAGGTAATGCCCGAGGCCGCCATGGTCTTCGCCACCTCGTTCATCTCCGGCACCCAGCGATAGGCCTTCGGCGGCATGATCGCCAGTTGGCCCATGACCCACTTGTGGATTTCGCTGCGCGGCCCCTCGCGCACGTCGCGTTCCAGCAGTTCATGCACGCCCAGCCGCTGCGCCGCGACCATCACCTCCAGCCACAGCGCCTGGGTACCCTTGGTCAGAGCGCCCGAGCACATCTTCAGTGCGCTGGCATCGCCGATACGTGCGCTCACAATCTGCACCTTCAGCTGCGGTCCAGCGATTTGCTCCAGCTCATGAGCGTCCGGCCCTGACACATAAAGGGCGATCTTCGCGTTGCCGCGCGGCGGCGGGCCGATGATGCCGGCATCGACGAAAGCGCCGCCGGCCTGTTCGACCAAGTCCGCGATTTCGATTGTGGTGGTCGGCGCAACGGCATTGCAGTCGACGATCAGCGTTTTGTGTTTCCCGAAGCGGATTGCCTCTGCCGCCTGTTTGCCGAAGGCAAACGCCGCGCCGGGATCCATCACCGAGAACACGGCATCGCACTCCGCAACCAGCCGCGCGATGGAACCGACATCCGTAATGCCCGCCTCGCCCGCCAGCCGGCGGCTGCGTTCGCTGCGCCCGTCGAGGGCAGTGCACACGGTGTAGCCGCGCGCCTGGATCTGCATGGCCACGCCCTGCCCCATGTCGCCAGGCGTCATCAAGCCGATTTTCTTGAACTTCATCGCACCTCCTCCATTCGCGCCAGCGTAACACGCGGACACCACCGCGTTTGTGCCCGACCGCGAC
>JBMTEY010000137.1:0-6443 GCA_049433545.1 Burkholderiales bacterium
GGCACTCCCTGTTCGACGGCGTTTGCCAGGGCTTGACCGCGCCGTCGCGCAGCGATTTCGATTCGTCCGGCACCACCAGCCCGAAATCAAGGCCGATCACCCGGCCGAAGCCGCGGCAGCTGTCGCAGGCGCCCATCGGAGAATTGAAGGAAAACAGGCTGGGATTCGGTTCGGCGTAATGGATGTCGCACTCGGCGCAGTGCAGGTCGGCTGAATATTTCCATACCGTGCCGCTGCTCACATTGGCGTCATCCGCCGCCAGCACGTGCACATTGATGCGACCCTGGCCGACTTTCAGTGCCGCTTCCAGCGCATCGAGCACGCGCACACGATCGGCATTACCCAGGCGCAGCCTGTCTTGCACCACCTCGAAATGATGCTTGTCTTCATGCAGGAAGCGCGTGTAGCCCTGCGCGGCGAGCAGAGATTTCACTTCACCGGCCTTGAAGTTCGCCGGCACCGGCACCGGGAAGGCGATGGCCAGCCGCGGATCGCCCGCAGCCTGCGCGCGGGCCCGCAGCGCGTCGAAAATGGTCTGCGGCGTGTCGCGGGACACTTTCGCCCCGCAGCCCTTGCAGTACAGATGAGCCGCGCGCGCGAACAGCAGTTTCAGGTGGTCGTTGAGTTCGGTCATCGTGCCCACCGTGGAACGCGAAGTGCGCACCGGATTGACCTGGTCGATGGCGATCGCCGGCGGGATGCCGTCGATGCTGTCGACCTGGGGCCGGTCCTGGCGGTCGAGGAACTGGCGCGCATACGGCGAAAATGTCTCGACGTAGCGGCGCTGGCCTTCGGCATAGAGCGTGTCGAACACCAGTGACGACTTGCCGCTGCCCGAGACGCCGGTGACGACGATCAGTTCGTGCAGCGGCAGGTCGAGCGACAGGTTCTTCAGGTTGTTCTGGCGTGCGCCGCGGATGGCGATGGTTTCGCGGGATGGTGACGACGGTGTATCGGGCATGGTGTTCCGGAAGACTGCGGATGCGCCGCCGGATGGCGACGCAAAGAGCGATTCTACCGGCCGTCACGCTTCACGACACGCGCTGCCGGTGTAACATCTGCGGCCAAAGGGGGCGCGCATGAAAGCCATGTTGCTGAAAGGGAAAAATCAGCCGTTCGTTCTGGACAACGTGCCCGATCCGGTTCCCGGGCCAGGCGAGGCCGTGGCTAAAGTGCTGGCCTGCGGCGCCGGCCTGACTGTGCACCATGCCCGTGCCGGGCGGGTAAGCCTGCAGTACCCGCGCATCGTCGGCCATGAGATTACCGGTGAAATCGTCGCCACCGGCGCCGGTGTGACGCGCCTGAAAGTCGGCACTGCGGTCACCGCGTATTTCTATCTCAACTGCGGCCATTGCTACTGGTGCCGCATCAACCGCGAAACCCTGTGCGACAACTTCAGGGGCTATGTCGGTCGCGACTGCGACGGCGGTTATGCCGAATACATCAAGCTGCCTGCGGAAAATTTCATCCCGCTGCCGGACACCATGGACTGGAAAAAACATCCCGCCGAATGCGGCGTGATCTGCGACGCCATTGCCACGCCGCTCAAGGTCACGCGTCGGGCGCGGGTGACGCCGACCGACACCGTGGCGGTGATCGGCGCCGGCGGCGGACTGGGCGTGCACATGCTGATGGTGTCGCGCTGGGCGCATGCGCGCATGGTGATCGCCGTCGATACCAGGGCTGCCAAATTCGAAACCTGCCTGAAGGCGGGCGCGGACGCGACCATCGACGCCTCCGACGGCAAGGTTGCCGAGCAGCTGCGCGAGGCCAGCGGTGGCCGGGGCGCGGACGTGGTGTTCGATTTCGTCTGCAGCAAACAGAGCATCGAGGATGCCGTCGGTGGCCTCAACAAGGGCGGGCGGCTGGTGCTGCTCGCCGGCAACGGCCAGCGTTTCGACGCCGACGGCCCGGCGATCATGCGCAGGGAAATCGAGGTGATGGGCAGCCGTTATGCGACCAAACAGGAAGTCATCGAATCGCTGGAACTGGTGGCGCGCGGCGACCTGTGGCCGATGGTCACCGAAAAAATGCCTTTCACCGAAGCCGAGGCCGTGCACCAGCGGCTGGAGACCGCCGCCGTCACCGGGCGCGCCGCGCTGCTGATGAACGGCTGACGCCGCGCACGCTGTCCATGACAGCTGCGCGCGGAAGCTGACGCAATGCGGACATTGCATGGCGGGGCGGGTGATGTTCGATTAGTGTGTGGTGTGCCGGTTCCAGGGAGTTTTCCATGCGACGTCGTTACCCGCTGCATATCCACATCACGACGCTGTTCCTGCTCCTGCTCCTGCTGGTCGGCGGGCTGATCGGCGGATTCAGCTACAAACTCTCGCGCGACATGCTGGAAACCGCCGCCGATGACGTGACCCAGCGCATCGTCCGCGAGATGCTGGTTGAAATGCAGCGCATCGTCGCGCCGGCCGAAATGGCGATCGGCCTGATCAGCGAAAGCGATTTTCCCGAAGCCTTGAACACCGACCAGCGCCTGCGGCGCATGGGCATACTGCGGCGGGCGCTCGACAATTCCGCGGCGCTGTCCTCGGTTTACGCGGGTTATGCCGACGGTGAATTCTTTTTCATGCGCCGGGTGATGAGTGATGCCGAACGCAGTGCCATGAAGGCGCCACCGGACACCCGCTACGTGGTGCAGAGCATAGAACGCGGCGTCCGGACCTACGGCAGCTACATCTATCTCGACGCCAACCTCAGCACCCTGCATGACGAGAGCCGGCCCGACTACGCCGCAAGTTACGACCCGCGCACGCGCGGCTGGTTCAGGGATGCAGCCAAGGTCGAGGGTGTTATCCATACCCCGCCCTATGTTTTTTTCTCGAACCGCAAGATCGGCATGACGCTGGCCCGGCTCGCCACCAACAGCAAAACGGTGATCGGCGCCGACATCCTGCTCGAAACCCTGAGCGCCAACGTTGCGCGCCAGCGGGTCACGCCCAACACCCAGATTGCCCTGGTCAACCCCGCCGGTGAAGTCATCGCCCATGAGCGGGCAGTCGACCTGTTCAGGATTTCGCCGGAAGGATCGCCGCGGCTGGCGCGCCTCGAGGAACTCGGCGTGCCGGTGCTGCCGCGGCTGGGTGACGCGCTGGCACGGTTCCACGGCGGCGGGCAGGTCGAGGCGCGCCAGCGCTTCGATGGCGCGGACTGGCGCATCAGCATCAACCCGGTGGTGTTCGATGCCCGCCAGCCGCTGTACCTGATCGCCGCGATTCCCGACGATGAGCTGCTTGCCGCCGCGGTGCGCCAGCGGTCGACCGCCATCCTGATCATGGTGCTGGTGATGCTGTTTGCGGTGCCGCTGACCTGGGCCATCGCGCATGCAATAGCGCGTCCGCTGCGCCGGCTCTCCGGCGAGGCCGAGGCGATCCGCCGTTTCAATTTTTCGAAGGGCGGCAACGTCAGTTCGATGATCCGCGAAGTCGACGAACTCGCCGAAACCATGGATGACATGAAACGCACCATCCGCCGCTTCATCGACATCAGCGCTGCGGTGGCGGCCGAGGAAGATTTCGATCGCCTGCTGCCGATGCTGCTGCGCGAGACACTGGCGGCTGCCGATGCCGATGCCGGTGTGCTTTACCTGGCTGATGAGCAGGGTCTGGTGCCGGCAACGGCAGGCTGCAAGGACGGCGCCGACCTTAAACAACGGCTACCGGCAGTGGTTTCCGGCAAGTCCGGGCCGCTGCTGGAGGCGGCATTGAAGGATGGCAAGGCACATGCCGCCGCGCTGCAGGACGCCGACCTTGCGGCGCTGGGGCTGGGTGCGGTGGCGGCGGACATCGACGCCACGCAGGGCATAGCGGTGCCGCTGCTCAACCGCCGGCACCAGCTGGTCGGCGCGATGCTGCTGCTGCGGCGCGACGCCATCGAAGATTCGCAGCTGTCGTTCGTGCAGGCCCTGTCAGGCTCCGCGGCCAGCTCGCTGGAGACCCGCGAGCTGATCAAGGCGCAGAAAGACCTGTTCGAAGCCTTCATCCAGCTGATTGCCGGCGCGATCGACGCGAAGAGCCCGTACACCGGGGGCCATTGCGCGCGGGTGCCGGAGCTCACCAAGATGCTGGCGCGCGCGGCCTGCGCCGAAACCAGCGGGCCGTTCCGCGATTTCAAGCTTGACGAAGACGACTGGGAAGCCGTGCACGTGGCGTCCTGGCTGCATGACTGCGGCAAGGTCACCACGCCTGAATTCGTCGTCGACAAGGCGACCAAGCTGGAAACCATCTACGACCGGATCCACGAGGTGCGCATGCGCTTCGAGGTGCTGAAGCGCGACGCCGAGATCGCCTGCCTGAAGGCGGTCGCCGCCGGCGCAAACGAAGCTGCGGCGCGCGAACAACTCGCTGCGGAACTGCGCCAGCTCGACGACGACTACGCCTTTATCGCCACCTGCAACGAAGGCGGCGAATTCATGGCGCCGGAAAAAATAGAACGCCTGAAAAAAATCGCTGAACGGACCTGGTTGCGTACGCTCGACGATCGCATCGGCATCGCCCACGAGGAAAAGGCGCGAAAGATGCGCGTCCCGGCCGCGCCGCTGCCGGTGCCCGAACCGCTGCTCGTCGACAAACCCGAACACCGTTTCGAGCGCCGTCCCGAAGACCGCATCACGGACGACAACAAGTGGGGCTTCCGCGTCAAAACCCCGGCACTGCTCTACAACCGCGGCGAACTCTACAACCTCAGCGTCGGGCGCGGCACGCTGTCGGAAGAAGAGCGCTACAAGATCAATGAGCACATGATCCAGACCATCATCATGCTCACGCAACTGCCGTTTCCCAAACACCTGCGCAATGTCGCTTAGATCGCCGGCGGGCATCACGAAAAAAAATGGACGGCACCGGCTATCCGAAACGACTGAAAAAGGACGACATGAGCCCGGTGGCGCGGATGATGGCCATCGCCGACATTTTCGAGGCTCTGACCGCCGCCGACCGGCCCTACAAGAAAGGCAAGACGCTGTCCGAGGCGATCAAGATCATGTCCTTCATGAAAAAGGACCAGCACATCGACCCGGAATTGTTCGACCTGTTCCTGCGCTCCGGAATCTACCGCGAATACGCGCAGCGTTTCATGGCGCCGGAGCAGATCGACGAGGTGGATATCGCGCCGTACCTGTCGGCGGCTTAACGCAGCGCTGCTTCTGCGACAAACTCCGCGAGCAGCGTGTTGAAACGTTCGGGCTCGTCGGCGAACAGGGCGTGGCCGGCCTCTTCGAAGATCTCGATCCGCGTCTCCGGGCGGTTTTTCTGCAAGGACTTTGCCTGGTCCGCAAACTGGGTGCTGACCGCGTAGAGCAGCGGCTTGGGGTAGGCCCAGGCGATGTCGCGCCAGTGCGTGCGTGGCACTGCAGATGGAAACAGCGACAGGCTGGCCTCCAGCGGCAGGCGCAGCGCGCCTCTGACCAGTTCCCCGATTTCCGCTTCTTCGCGCGTCGCGCCGAATATGGCGCGCACGAAATCATCAACGACCGCGTTGCGGTCCGCCTGCAGTTTTTCGCGGAAGGTGGGCCCGGGGCCCGTCACCGGCGCGGGCTCCTCGCCGACCGAACTGTCGACCAGCACCAGCGCGTCCACGCTGTCATGGCCGAACAGGTGCAGGTACTCCAGCGCCTCCAGCGCGCCCAGCGACCAGCCGACCAGCACCACGCGCGGATAACGGGCGACGAATTCGGCGATGTCCGCCGCGCGGCGTTCGATGTGATACCCGACTTCGGGCAGTTCGGACTCGCCCTGGCCGCGCGGGTCCAGCGCGGCAACGCAATGCGTGCTGCCCAGTGCCAGCAGCTGTTCGCGCCAGCTTGATGCCGGCATCGACCAGCCGGGCACCAGCGCGATCACCGGGGAGCGCGCCAGCCGCGCGTCGGCGCCGCCGGGGCAGGATTCCAGCACCCGCAGCCGCACGCCGTCACTGGTCTGGAAGCTGGTGCTGTGGAGCCGGGGGTCCATGGCGGCGGCGGTGTCCGCGTGCGTTGCGGCCAGCAGCCACGCGCAAGCGAGCAGTCCGGAGAGTATTACCCGCCCATCGCTAACGGGCATCCGGTCGTTGCGGAGCCGGGGCTGCTGTCGCAGCGGGGGCGGGCGCACGACGGCCGACCAGCAGGGTGGAGCGGTTCTGCGCCAGCGTGGTGTGATAACCGAAGCGGAACGGCAGCGCCGGGGGCTTGGACGCCTGGTAGAGGGTCATCAGCGACGGCTGGTACTGTGGTTCGAACGGCGGTATCGGCGTCTGGTAGGTGCCGTAGGGCTTGATCTCGAAGCCGCGCTTGACCAGGAAGTTGTAGGGGATGCCGGTATCGTCCTGCACCAGGAATTCGCTGGTGTCGAGCAGCACACCGCGAATCTTGCTGAATTCCCGGATGTGCATCAGGTACGAAGCCGCCTTGATCAGCGTCGTCGTCGGCGTCAGCTCGCGCAGGTAGGTGAGGAATT
>JBMTEY010000138.1:0-6346 GCA_049433545.1 Burkholderiales bacterium
CCCTGCTGCTGAGTTTCCTTGTGGTCGCCGACGTCATCGGACGGGTAGTGTTCAATTCGCCGGTCAAGGGCACGCCGGAAATCGTGTCGATGTCGATCGTGATCATCTGCTTCCTCCAGGCCAGTTACGCCGTTCGCAGCGGCGGAATGCTCAAAGTAGATGTTCTGCAAATCGCGTTGCCGGCACGCGCCAGTGCTGCGATTGCCGCTGTCGGCTGCCTGCTCGGTGCGGCCTTCTTCCTGGTCGTTGTGTACGGCGGGATCGACCCGCTGCACCATGCATGGAGATCCAATGAATTCGAAGGCGAAGGCGCACTGCGCGTGCCGACGTGGCCCGCACGCGCAGCGGTCATGCTCGGATCCGCGCTGGCGGCAGCCGAATACCTGCTGGAGACCGTCCAGCAACTCCTCATCCTGACCGGCAAGGTACAGCCGGCACAGGCCACCGACTCCGTACCGGGACACTGACAGGCAATGTTCGGCACCACTGAAATGCTGATCCTTGTAGGCGTGCTGCTGGCACTGGTGTTCGCAGGCGTTCACATCGCAGTCGCACTGGGCGCTGCGGCAATGCTCGGCATCTACCTGATGACCGGGGACGTGATGGTAGTGTCCGATTTCCTCGGCAGCACCGCCTATGAAGCGCTGCGCGACTACGTATTCGCAGTGATTCCGCTGTTCATGCTGATGGGGGAGTTCATTTCGAAATGCGGTGCGGCCCGCGACATGTTCGCGCTGATCAACCATCTCACCAAATGGATACCAGGCCGTCTCGGCGTGGCCACCGTGCTGTCGAATGCCGTTTTTGCATTCGTCACCGGCGTCAGCATCGCGGCAGCAGCGGCTTTTTCCAAGATCGCCTACCCCGAAATGAAACGTCACGGCTACAGTCCGCGCTTCTCGCTGGGCTGTATCGCCGGCAGTGCGTGTCTGGGCATGCTGATCCCGCCCAGCGTGCTGATGATCGTCTGGGCCGTGCTGACCGAGATATCGATCGGCGACCTGTTCCTCGCCGGCGTGCTGCCGGGATTCCTGCTGGTTACATTTTTTGCGTTGTACATCATCGTCACTGCGCTGATCAGCCCGCAAACCGTGGGCGACGCGGCGCGCGGCCAGCCCGATGCGGAACCCGTCGATGAAGACCGGGCTCTGGGCATCGCGATGTTCAGCACGCTACTGGTGATCGGACTGGTGGTCGGAACGCTGTTCGGCATCTGGATGGGATTTTTTACACCCACTGAAGGCGCCGGCGTCGGCGCGGCAGCATCCCTGCTGCTGGCGATGGCAAAAGGAGTGCGTTACGCCGAAATCCGCGAAGTGGTGCTGTCGGTGGGACGTACCACGGCACCCCTGCTCCTGCTGCTGTTCACCGCTCAGCTCTACTCCCGCGTGCTGACCATGACCGGATTCACCCGCGCCGTGCAGGAAGTGCTGATGGGCACCGGTCTCGGCCCTTGGGGCATCCTGGCGCTGATGGTGCTGATCTGGTTCGTGCTCGGCTGCATCATCGACTCGATATCGATCATCCTGCTGACCGTGCCGATCTTCGCGCCGATCGCCGCGGCACTGGGTTTCGACCCGCTGGCCTTCGCCATCATGGGCATCATCGCCATCGAAACCGGTCTGTTGACCCCACCCTTCGGCCTGCTGGTGTTCACGGTCAAGGCTTCGCTTCCCGAGGAACCGGTCAGCGTGGGACAGATATTCGCCGGCGCCATACCCTACTGGATCGGCCTGGTCGCCGTTGTGATTTGCCTGGCGGCTTACCCGGAAATCGCCACTGCGCTTCCAAAATTTTTCAAGAGTCTGTAACACGAGGAATCCACCATGCCCGCCTACTGGCTCGCCCGCTGCAGGATCAACAATCCCGTGGAGTACAAGAAATACACCGATCGTGTGCCCGGCATCATCGCCAACTACGGCGGCAAGGTACTGGCACGCGGCGGAAATTATCAAATCATGGAAGGCACCGACCGTTTCCATCGTTTCGTGGTCATCGAGTTTCCGACGCTGGAACAGGCGGTAAAATGCCACCAGTCGCCGGAATACCAGGCTGCCGCCGCATTCCGGCGCGCGCCGGGCGTCGGCGAAGTCGAGCAGGTCATAGTCGAATCCGGCGACTCCACGCCGATCTAAACCGCAAGAGGATTTGCATGCCATTGAGCCATTTAGAACATTTTCTGATCCAGACCACCGACATCGAGGCGACGCGCGACTGGTACGTCGACGTGCTCGGATTCCGAGAAGGCCCGCACCCGGACTTCAAGTTTCCGGTGGTCTGGCTGTATCTGGGTGACAAGGATGTGGTTCACCTGACGCAGGGCGGCAAGAACGTCAGCGAGAACCGCAAGGCCTACCTCGGCCAGCAATCCGATGCCACCCATGGCAGCGGTGTGGTCGACCACGTGGCGTTCCGCTGTTCCGGCCTGCGCGACATGATGGAGCACCTGCAGCAGCGCAAGATCGAGTTCCGTCGCCGCATGGTCAGCGACCAGGGGCTGTTCCAGCTGTTCCTGCTCGATCCAAACGGCGTCAAGGTCGAACTGAATTTCTCCAACGCCGAAGCACAGGGCATCACGCCCGAGCTGATGGCCTCGGCGCTGCCGGCGTGAGCGCCCCGCAGTGGCGCATACGCCAGTATCACTACCTCTCCGAAAACAGCCACGTCCATCCGTTCCTCGTTGACCTGTGGAACGAAGTGCATGAAGCGACCGGCGGCCGCGTCGCAGCCACGGTGCACGCCAAGAACGCCGGCCTGCCGGGCTCACACCTCGCCATCGTCGACCTGCTGATCAAGGGTGAGATCGAGTGTTATGTGCTGATGGGCGGCATCCTCGGCGGACTGGTGCCCGCCCTTGAGATCCAGGGCCTGCCCTTCGCCTTCCGCGACCATGCCCAGGTACATGCCGTGCTCGACGGCCCGCTGGGCAGCTACCTGCAGGGCGAACTGCACGCCAAGGGCATCCATGCCCTGCCCCACGGTTTGCTCGAGAACGGCTTCCGCCACATTTCGACCGTGGACAGGCCCGTGGCCCGCGCTGCCGACCTCGAAGGCCTGCGCATCCGCATTCCCGAGGGCAAGATGTTTGCCGACGCCTTCGCCAGCCTCGGCGCGGTGCCGGTGGAGGTCAACGTGCTGAAGCTCTACGACGCGCTGAAAAACCGCGAAATCGACGCCCAGGAAAATCCGCTTTCGATCACCGAGGCGCTGAGACTGCACGAAGTCACGCGCCACGTCGCGCTCACCGCACACATGTGGTCGGGTTTCAACATGATGGTCAGCCTGCGCTACTGGAACCGCCTGCCCGAAGACGTGCAACAAACCATCGAACGGGTGACGCGCAAACATGTCGCACGGCAGCGCGCACATACCGATGCGCTCAACCGCGCACTGGAAAGCAAGATTCCGCAGTGGGGCATGGTCGCCACGCCGGTGGATCGCGAAGATTTCCGCAACCGCCTGCGCGAAACCGGGTTCTACACGCGCTGGCGTGAAATCACCGGTGAACGGGCCTGGAAACTGCTTGAGGATGGCATTGGAAAAATATCTTAACTTATTGATTATAAATATATTTTTGTGCGCGAACTCCAACAAAAAACCCGGCATGGCCGGGTTTTTTGCTTGAATCGACGATATGCATTACTTCTTCACAGCCATCACACCCTTGGTTCTTTTGTAGTGTTCCACCGCCCGGTCCTGCGACTTTGCCAGATCCTCACTGTCTTTCTTGGCAGCCGCCGCCTTTTTTTCCTTGGCTGCAGCAGCCTTGGCCGGATCGGCCGGCGGCGGCGCCGGCAACTTGGCCGAAGCCATGCCGAATACGCTGCACGCCAATACGGCCGGAATCAGTTTCAAAATTTTGTTTGCGTTCATGACTTCCACCCCTCCTTCATTGCTGAAGCAGCCGCCGGACTGGCAGCGCCGCCACCTTTACTGTTGGCAGTGACTTCCTGATACCAGATTTCATGGTGCTCCTTCGCCCAGGCCTCGTCCACATAACCCGTGCGCATGGAATCGTAAGCGCCTTCCACGCCCAGCGTGCCCATGTAGATATGGCCCAGCGACAGAGCCATGAAGACGACTGCGGCGATGGCGTGGATCACGTTAGCCTGCTGCATCAGTTCGCGACCCTGTTCGAAGTTCGGGAAATTGAGGACGAAGCCGGTCACGCTGACCACCACGCCCAGCAGCGTCACGCCGATCCAGAACCATGATTTTTCACCGGCATTGAAGCGGCTGGACGGCACATGCTGTCCGGAGAACAATCCGCCGGCCTTCGCAAACCACTGGAAATCGTGGGCCTTGGGCAGGTTGTCCTTTACGAAGGTGACGAACATCAGGATGGTGCAGAACGCGAACACCGGTCCGACGAAGTTGTGGACATTCTTGGCGAGTACGGCCAGCCAGGCAAACAGCGTGTAGCCGATGACTGGCAGCAGGATGTGTTTGCCGAACAGGATGATGATGCCGGTCACCGCCAGCAGCACGAAGCTGATCGCAGCACCCCAGTGCACCATGCGGTCCCAGGGGCCGAAACGCAGCAGTTTCCGTCCGGTCGGCTGGCCGTGAAGCCCGATCGGCCCCTTCACCGAATAGAAAATGCCGATCACCGCCATCATCAGCACGATCAGCCATCCGCCGTAAATCGTGATCGGTCCGTTGCGCAGCTGCCGCCAAGTCTCGCCGGCCGTCTGCACCAGCACTGAAGACTCGATGCCCCGTATCTGGGTCGTCTGGTTGGGATTGTCGCCGCCGCGAACGTCGCGCCATACCGGCGCGTTGTTGCCCGGTTGCACGGTCTGACGCTGAGCCTGCTCCTGCGCGCTGGAGGTGTCTGCCGCCGTGGCCATCCCGGCAAACAGGCACAACCAGGCTGCAAGCAGCGCCGCGAACCACCTCGTTACGCTAAGGCGCATCGCCTCCTCCTTCTTTTATCTAGTTCGAAACCGTACGGGAGTATTCGTTCTGGCCGTTGTTGCGGGCCTTGATGGTTTTCTCCCATCCGGCACGGTCACCCTTGAACATGGCGTTGTCCCAGGGCTGCTTGTCGGGTTTGCCCTGGTACTGACCCTGTTTGTACACGGTCACCTGCGACTGCTCGCCGCAACCTGCAGCCAGAACGGCAAAACAGCCCGCCAGACCCGCAATCAGTGCGCGCCTCATGACTTGGCCCCCGCCGGCGGCGTGCCGCCTTTTTCGGGTTTGCCGTAGGCCGTGCCCCAGCCCCAGACCTCGGAACCCTTGCCGCGCTTAAGTACGCGGTTGCGGTAAATGTCGGCAATGACGTCGGAGTCGCCGCCGAGCAGCGCCTTGGTCGAACACATCTCGGCGCAGGCCGGCAGCTTGCCTTCAGCCAGCCGGTTGCGGCCGTATTTCTTGAATTCGGCGTCGGAATGGTCCTGCTCCGGGCCGCCCGCACAGAACGTGCACTTGTCCATCTTGCCGCGCAGTCCGAACGCGCCATCCTGCGGGAACTGCGGCGCGCCGAAGGGACAGGCGTAAAAGCAGTAACCGCAGCCAATGCACAGGTCCTTGTCATGCAGAACCACGCCTTCGGAGGTCTTGTAGAAGCAGTCGACCGGGCATACCGCCATGCACGGCGCGTCCGAGCAGTGCATGCAGGCCACCGAGATCGACTTCTCGCCGGGCAGGCCGTCGTTGAGCGTCACCACCCGCCGGCGGTTCACGCCCCAGGGCACCTCGTGCTCGTTCTTGCACGCGGTCACGCAGCCGTTGCATTCGATGCAGCGCTCGGCATCACACAGGAATTTCATTCTGGCCATATTGATCTCCTAGAGAGCTCTGGTCGTTGTTATGCCTTGGACACCTGGCAAAGCGTCGTCTTGGTTTCCTGCATCATGGTCACGATGTCGTAGCCATAAGTGGTCGCCGTGTTGACTGCCTCGCCGCGCACCACCGGGGCGGCTCCCTCCGGGTAATACTTCTTCATGTCCTCGCCCATCCACCAGCCGGCAAAGTGGAACGGCAGGAACACCGTGCCCGAAGCCACGCGCTCGGTCACCAGCGTCTTGACCTTCAGCTTCGCCTTGGTCGGCGATTCGACCCAGACATACTCGTTGTTGCGGACACCGCGGTCATTGGCATCCTTGGGATTGATCTCGACGAACATCTCCTGCTGCAGTTCGGCCAGCCAGGGATTGGATCGCGTCTCGTCGCCGCCGCCTTCGTATTCCACCAGGCGTCCGCTGGTCATGATCAGCGGATAGGACTTGACCGCATCCTTGTTGGCATCCTGCACCGTCTTGAACAGCACCGGCAGGCGCCAGCGCACCTTCTGGTCGGCGTGGGTCGGGTATTTCTCGATCAGATCCGGACGCGGGCTGTA
>JBMTEY010000139.1:0-6280 GCA_049433545.1 Burkholderiales bacterium
TCCCGATGCTGCTGCTGATCGGCGTGTGGATCTTCTTCATGCGCCAGATGCAGGGCGGCGGCCGCGGCGGCGCATTTTCGTTCGGCAAGAGCCGGGCGCGCATGCTCGACGAGAACAACAATACAGTGACTTTCGCCGATGTTGCCGGTTGCGAGGAAGCCAAGGAAGAAGTGTCGGAGCTGGTGGAATTCCTGCGTGATCCTTCCAAGTTCCAGAAACTCGGCGGTCGCATCCCGCGCGGCGTGCTGATGGTCGGCAACCCCGGCACCGGCAAGACGCTGCTGGCGCGTGCCATCGCGGGCGAAGCCAAGGTACCGTTTTTCTCGATCTCGGGTTCCGATTTCGTGGAGATGTTCGTCGGCGTCGGTGCCGCCCGTGTGCGCGACATGTTCGAGAACGCGAAAAAACACGCACCCTGCATCGTGTTCATCGATGAAATCGACGCGGTCGGCCGCCAGCGCGGCGCCGGCCTCGGCGGCGGCAACGACGAACGCGAGCAGACCCTGAACCAGTTGCTGGTGGAAATGGACGGCTTCGAGGCCAATTCCGGTGTGATCATCATCGCTGCGACCAACCGGCCCGACGTGCTCGATCCGGCGCTGATGCGCCCGGGCCGTTTCGACCGCCAGGTGGTGGTGCCGCTGCCCGATATACGCGGTCGCGAACAGATCCTGCTGGTGCACATGCGCAAGGTTCCGGTGGCGCCTGACGTCAAGGCCGACATCATCGGCCGCGGCACCCCGGGATTTTCAGGTGCCGACCTGGCCAACCTGGTGAACGAGGCCGCGCTGTTCGCCGCGCGCAGCAACAAGCGCCTGGTCGACATGGACGACTTCGAGCGCGCCAAGGACAAGATCATCATGGGCGCCGAGCGGCGTTCGATGGTGATGCCCGAGCACGAGCGCCGCAACACGGCGTACCACGAAGCCGGCCACGCACTGGTGGCGCGAAAGCTGACCCGGACCGACCCGGTGCACAAGGTCACCATCATTCCGCGTGGCCGCGCGCTGGGCGTGACCATGCAGCTGCCGACCGAAGACCGTTACAGCATGGATCGCGAGCAGATCTTGCAGAACATCGCGGTGCTGTTCGGCGGTCGTATTGCCGAGGAAGTGTTCATGGGCCAGATGACCACCGGCGCCTCCAATGATTTCGAGCGTGCCACCGAGATGGCGCGCAACATGGTTGTGCGCTGGGGCATGAGCGACAGCATGGGGCCGATGGTCTACGGCGAGAACGAAGGCGAGGTGTTTCTCGGCCGTTCGATTACCACGCACAAGAATGTTTCGGAAACGACGCTGCAGCAGGTCGATGCCGAAATCCGCCGCATCATCGACCAGCAATATGCGCTGGCGCGCAAGCTGATCGAGGAAAACCGCGACAAGGTCGAGGCGATGGCCAAGGCCCTGCTGGAATGGGAAACCATCGATGCGGACCAGATCAACGACATCATGCAGGGACTTCCGCCGCGGTCGCCCAAACCGGTGGCCGCGCCGGTGCCGAAGCCGCCGAAAGACAGCACCCCGGGTGCGGCTGCGACCAATACCCCGGCCACGGAAGCCTGATGCCCGTTTGAGGGCTGATGTGTGAAACCCTGAAGGAAAAGACGCGCGGCTACCAGCCTCGCGTTTTTTCTTTCTCCCGACCTGCTTTTTCCCATCGCTGATGAAAGTTCTCCAGTGCGGACAATATCGGCTGGCTCTGGGCCGGCCGTTGATCATGGGGGTGGTCAATGTCACCCCTGATTCCTTTTCCGACGGCGGCCGCTACCTGCAGGCTGAGGCGGCGGTGGCGCATGCCCGCCGGCTGATCGCGGAAGGCGCGGATATCCTGGATATCGGGGGCGAATCGACCCGTCCGGGCGCCGCGGCTGTCGGGCTCGACGAAGAGCGCCGGCGCGTGCTGCCGGTGCTCGAAGCGCTGGCTGGCGACGGTGTGCCGCTGTCGGTGGACACCCAGAAACCGGAATTGATGCGCGAGGCGGCGGCATCCGGTGTGGCGTTGATCAACGACGTCAACGGCTTTGAGGCGCCGGATGCGCTGGCGGCAGTGGCTGAGTCGGACTGCGCCGTCTGCATCATGCACCGGCAGGGCAGCCCGGGCACCATGCAGCAGGCGCCACGCTACGAGGACGTGGTCGGCGAAGTCGGTGCCTACCTGCGGCAGCGCGTTGCGGCAGCCGCGGCCTCTGGCATCGCGCGCGAGCGCATCGTTGCCGATCCGGGCTTCGGCTTCGGCAAGACGCTGGAGCACAACCTCGCGCTGCTGCGCGGGCTGGATCGACTGGTGCCGGGCATTCCGCTGCTCGCGGGCCTGTCGCGTAAATCGATGATTGGCACGCTGACCGGCCGCGAAACCGGCGATCGAGTTTTCGGCAGCGTGGCTGCGGCGCTGATCGCGGCACAGCGCGGCGCTGCCATCCTGCGGGTGCACGATGTCGCCGCGACGCGTGACGCGCTGGCGGTATGGAACGCGGTAGAATCCAATAAAAACAACGACTAAGCGATGCGTTTCCGCATCCGGGAGACAGTGACTTGAGCAGAAAATATTTCGGCACTGACGGCGTGCGCGGCCTGGTTGGCAAGCCGCCGATCACCCCGGACTTCGTGATGCGCCTGGGTTATGCCGCGGGCCGGGTGCTGGCGCAGAAAGCCGCCGGCAGCGAACGCCCCGCGGTACTGATCGGCAAGGACACCCGGGTGTCGGGCTACATGCTGGAATCTGCACTGGAGGCCGGATTGTCGGCGGCCGGTGTCGATGTCCTGCTGGTGGGGCCGATGCCGACCCCGGGCGTGGCCTACCTGACGCGCGCGCTGCGGCTGTCGGCGGGCATCGTCATCAGCGCTTCACACAATCCCCACCAGGACAACGGCATCAAGTTTTTCTCGGCGGACGGCAACAAGCTGGCCGATGCCACCGAATCGGCGATCGAAGCGGCGATGGAGCAGC
Source organism: Burkholderiales bacterium (assembly GCA_049433545.1). Lineage (GTDB taxonomy): Bacteria > Pseudomonadota > Gammaproteobacteria > Burkholderiales > SG8-41. The sequence continues at coordinate 2,950 of JBMTEY010000139.1, forward strand.
CGCTGCGCTGTCAGCCTTCCGCCGGGCTGGGCAAGGCGCAGCGTGTCGACGACGCGGCGGGGCGCTACATCGAATTCTGCAAAAGCACGTTTCCGGCGAACCTCGACCTTCACGGCCTGCGCATCGCGGTCGACTGCGCTAATGGCGCCGCTTATCACATTGCACCGCACGTGTTCCACGAACTCGGTGCAGAGGTGGTGACGGTCGGGGCGCAGCCCGACGGCTTCAATATCAACAAGGGTGTGGGCGCGACTCATGCCGAATCGCTGCAGCGTGCTGTCAGGCGGAGCAAGGCGGACATCGGCATCGCGCTCGACGGCGACGGCGACCGGCTGATCATGGCCGATAGCAGCGGCCGCGTGTATGACGGCGATGAGCTGCTCTACGTGGTGGCCGCCCACCGTAAACGCACGCGCGTGCTGAAGGGCGGCGTCGTCGGCACGCAGATGACCAACCTGGCGATGGCGCAGGCGCTGGCGAAGCTTAAAATCCCGTTTGCCCGCGCCAAGGTGGGGGATCGTTACGTGCTGGAGCTGCTGAAGCAGCGCGGCTGGCAGCTGGGCGGGGAAAATTCCGGCCATATCGTCTGCCTGGACCGGCACACCACCGGAGACGGCATCGTGTCGACGCTGCAGGTGCTGCAGGCGCTGATCGCGGCGAAAACCACGCTGCGGCAAGCTGTCAGTTTCAGCCTTTATCCGCAGGTCCTGGTCAATGTGCGACTGAGCGGCGCGGCGGCAGGGGCCGTGGTTGCCGCAACGGCGGTGCAGAAGGCGGTGGCGGCTGCTGAACGCGCGCTGGGCAATGACGGCCGTGTCCTGCTGCGGCCGTCGGGAACCGAGCCCGTAATCCGGGTGATGGTTGAGGGAAAATCCCGGCGCCAGGTTACGCAGTTGGCCAACGGCATCGCCCGGACAGTCCGCGGTATCGGGTAACTGTCGTCCGGGTTTACCCGGCTCAGGATTGCGGTATCAGCCGAAGCGGCCGGTGATGTAGTCTTCCGTGGCCTGTTTCTGCGGTTTGATGAAAAGACGATCGGTCTGTCCGTATTCGACCATTTCGCCGAGATACATGTAGGCCGTGAAGTCGGAAACGCGCGCCGCCTGCTGCATGTTGTGGGTAACGATGGCCACGGTGTACTCCGACTTGAGTTCATGCACCAGTTCTTCTATTTTTGCGGTGGAAATCGGGTCGAGCGCAGAGGTCGGTTCATCGAGCAGGATGACCGCAGGCTTGACGGCCACCGAACGCGCGATGCACAGGCGCTGCTGCTGGCCGCCTGAAAGGGCGAGCCCGCTCTGGTTCAGCTTGTCCTTGGCTTCGTTCCACAGCGCCGTCTTGGTCAGCGCCCATTCGACCCGCTCGTCCATCTCGCCCTTGGAAAGATTCTCGTAGAGCCGCACGCCGAAGGCGATGTTGTCGTAAATGGACATGGGGAACGGCGTCGGCTTCTGGAAAACCATGCCGATCCGTGCGCGCAGCAGGTTCAGATCCTGTTTGGGGTCGAGGATGTTCTGGCCGTAAAAATTGATTTCGCCCTCGGCCCTTTGCCCCGGATACAGGCTGTACATGCGGTTCAGGGCGCGCAGCAGCGTCGACTTGCCGCAGCCGGAAGGCCCGATGAACGCCGTGACCATGTGCTCGACGATGTCGAGGTTGATGTCCTTCAGTCCCTGGAATTTTCCGTAGTAGAAATTCAGGTTGCGGATCTGTATCGCGGTTTTGTGTGCCGGCTCGGTGCTTTCGGTCATGACGCGCTCTTTGATCTGGCTGGTGATGTTCATGATTGATCTGTCTTGCCCTGTCAGCTGGAAATTTTTTCCCGGAAGAACACGCGGGCGAGGATGTTCAGCACCAGCACGGTCAGCGTGATCAGCAGCGCGCCGCCCCAGGCCAGGCGTATCCAGTTGTCATAGGGGCTCAGCGCGAACTGGAATATCACCACCGGAAGGTTGGACATCGGGCCGTTCATGTTAAACGAGAAGAACTGGTTGTTCAGCGCGGTGAACAGCAGCGGCGCCGTTTCGCCGCTGATACGGGCCAGGGCCAGCAGCACGCCGGTGACGACCCCGCTCTTGGCGGCGCGCAGGGTCACCATGGTGGCCACCTTCCAGCGCGGCGCACCCAGCGCGAAAGCCGCTTCGCGCAGGCTGCCCGGCACCAGACGCAGCATATTCTCGGTGGTTCTCAGCACCACCGGAATTGCGATCAGGGACAGTGCGAGCATGCCGGCCCAGCCTGAAAAATGCTTCACCTGGGCGACGAGGATCGCGTATACGAACAGACCCAGCACGATGGAGGGCGCGCTGAGCATGATGTCGGTCATGAAGCGCGTGACTTCCGCGGTCTTGCTGGTGTCGCCGTATTCAGCCAGGTAGATGCCTGCGAGTATGCCGATCGGCGTGCTGACCAGGGTCGAGAAGCCGACCAGCATCAGGCTGCCGACGATGGCGTTGGCGAGGCCGCCGCCTTCGGACCCGGGTGCGGGCGTCGAATGGAAGAACATGTTGAAGTCGAGCGCCTGGAATCCGTTCTTGAACAGGACGAAAAGTATCCAGAGCAGCACGAACAGCCCCAAGGCCATGGCGAGCATGGACAGGGCAAGCCCGATGCGGTTGGTGCGGACACGCTTGCGATACAGTTTTTCGTCCATGGCGGCCTTGGGTGTTGTTTGTGCCGGTTCAGGTTTTCAGGCCCTTGGCCCGTTCGGTCCGGATGATCAGGATTTTGGCTATTGCCAGCACGATGAAGGTGATTACGAACAGCAGAAATCCGAGGGCGAAGAGGGTGGACAGGTGGAAATCATCCGCTTCGCCGAATTCGTTGGCGAGGGTCGAGGCTATGGATGACCCTGGCGAGAACAGCGAGGCGCTCAGGCGCTGGGAATTGCCGATGACGAAGGTCACCGCCATGGTTTCGCCGAGTGCGCGTCCCAGCCCCAGCATGATCCCGCCGATGACGCCCTGCTGCGTGTATGGCAGTACGATGTATCTCACCACTTCCCAGGTCGTGCAGCCCACGCCGTAGGCCGACTCGCGCAGGATCGACGGCACGATCTCGAACACATCGCGCATCACCGCCGCGATGAACGGCAAAATCATGAAGGCCAGTATCAGCCCGGCCGCGAGAATGCCGATGCCGTTCATCGCGCCGCCGAACAGCGGGCCGATTACCGGCATCTGGCCGAGGGTGGACTGCAGCGCGGGCTGGCCGTATTCGGCGAACAGCGGGGCGAAAACGAACAGGCCGAACATGCCGTAAATGATCGAGGGCACGGCGGCCAGCAGTTCGATCGCGGTGCCCAGCGGCCGCCGCAGCCAGACCGGGCAGT
>JBMTEY010000140.1:0-6276 GCA_049433545.1 Burkholderiales bacterium
TGACCGGATACACCGCAGACCAGGTTGTGCCTTCAGGCGAACTCGCGCCGGTGGTTGTCACGGCGACGCGTTTTCCAGACATCCAGCGCCAGTTTCCTATCGGAGTGAGTGTGATCGACCGCGAAGCCATTGTGAGCAGCACCGCGCGCAGCGTTCCGGAACTGCTATCGTTGCAGGCGGGAATTCAAGTGCGGGACAGTACCGGCAGCCCCGATCTGCAGATTGATATGCGCGGATTCGGGCAGACCGGGGACCTCAATACAACCGTGCTGGTCGATGGTCAGCGTTTTAATGATATCGATACCAGTCCACTGAAGTGGTCGGCGATTCCGCTGTCAGCTATCGAACGCATTGAGATTCTGCCGGGAAGCGGCGCCGTGATTTACGGAAGCGGAGCGACCGGCGGCGTGATAAACATCATCACACGACAACCGGTATCCGGCGACAGAAAAATCGAAGTCCAGGTGGGATCGGGAAGTTACGATGCAAGCGATCTGCAAGTTGCGGCATCGCTGGCTGGTGACCGGCTCGGGTTGCGCATCCAAGCCTCCGACCAGCGGTCCGACAATTATCGCGAAAATAATCGTCTGACCCAGCGCAATCTGTTGGCGGATGTACGGACGCTGGGCGCCGGCCCCAAGCTGTACATGAAACTGGCTTCCGACGCGCAGGATCTGCGTAATCCTGGGCAACTTACGCTGTCAGAAATGGCTGTCAATCGCCGTGGCACACAGACGCCGCGTGACTTCAGTTCTCGTGATGGTGTCCGCGCCGATCTGGGCGGTTCGGTGCGAAGCGGAAATGTGGAATGGGCGGCCAATCTGGCCTATCGAACGCAGGAGACGCGCGCTTTTTTTTCCGCGTTTTCGTCGGAAGTGGTCAACGAAACCGAAAACATCGCATTTTCACCGCGCTTAAAATTCGGACATCGCTTCGGCGGGCCTGAACAAACTCTGATCGCAGGTATTGATGTTGAGGAAGGCAATCTGGATCGTAATGTAACTGGCGTGTTTTTTTACGGGCGCAGTAAAGCGCGGCAGCAAAAAAGTGGGATTTATCTACAGAACAATGCAGCGCTGGGGCGTGATTGGCTGTTGACCGTCGGTGCACGCGGCCAGCATGCCGAAAACGCGGTAGACGATGTTGCCTCATTCGGCTCCCTGTTGCGCAAGACCTACTCGCTCAGTGCTTCCGAAGTCGCGTTGCGTTACCGTGTGTCTGACGGCGTTTCGCTTTACGGCAAGACCGGTCGCAGTTTCCGTTTGCCATCAGTTGAAGAGACTAACTTCACCAGTCCCGCGTTGCTCGAACCCCAGACGTCGCGTGACCGCGAAGCAGGAATCAATTACCGGACTGGTGGCACTAGCACCCGCCTTGCCGTTTACCGCATCGATCTGGAGAACGAAATCGCCTTCAATCCGCTGGTATTTGACAACATCAATCTGTCTCCAACGCGCCGTGAGGGCGTGGAGTTAGAGGCTCGTACCCGGGTGACACCTACGCTGGATCTGTTTCTGACTCACGCGCATGTCTTGGCGCGGTTTCGCAACGGTATCTATGGCGGCACGGATCTCGCCGGTAAAACCGTACCGCTGGTGCCGCGCAATGCGCTTAACGTCGGCGTGTCGTGGCTGACAGGTTCGAAGACGCGGCTCAGTGCAACATTGCGCCATGTCGGCGAGCAGCGTCTGGTCAATGACGAAACCAATACGCAAGCGCAGCTGATCCCGGCGTACACGGTGGTCGATTTAAGGCTGGCGCAGCAAATGGGCGGCTGGATGCTGGAAGCAGGGGTGCGCAACCTGTTTAACCGGGAGTACTACACGCAAGGCGGGGTCAGCGACGCTGGGGTGGTTAGGGTATTTCCTGCTGCGAAGCGCAATGGCTACGTCAGCGTGCAGTACAGCTTCCGTTAGCCGCGTGCGTTGGGCGCGGCCTACGGCATCGACGTCAAAGGCTGCGCCGGCTTTTCCTTTATTATCAAAAGTTTGCTATCTTTCGGCCTGTGCAAACCATGTCCGGTACAGCGCTGTATCTGCGCCTGGTGCGCCATGTGCGGCCGTACTGGCGCGTGTTTGCGCTCGGCCTGCTGGGCATCGTCATCGTCGCGGCCACCGAGCCGGCGTTGCCGGCGCTGCTGAAACCGCTGCTCGACGGCGTATTCGTCAACAAGGACGAGGCGGTGATCCGCTGGACACCGGTGTTCATCATCGGCCTGTTCGTGATCCGTGGATGCGCCGAATACCTGGCCCAGTTTGCGCTGAACTGGGTCGGCAACCGGCTGGTGATGGACCTGCGCGGCATCATGTTTCGCAAGCTGCTGACGTTGCCCGCGCGCTATTACGATGACCAGGCCTCCGGCAACCTGATTTCGAAGCTGACGTTCGACGTGATGCAGGTGACCACCGCGGCGACCAGCGTGCTGACGGCGATATTCAAGGATTCCCTGGTCATCATCGGGTTGCTGGGCTGGATGCTGTGGCTCAACTGGCGCCTGACTCTGCTCACGCTGGTGATGGCCCCGGTCATCGTGCTGGTGGTGCGGGCGATCAGCGTGCGCCTGCGCAGCACCAGCCGCGAAGTGCAGAACCAGATGGGCGACATGACGCAGGTGATCCAGGAAACCATCGAAGGCCATCGCGTGGTCAAGCTTTTCGGCGGGCAGGACTATGAACAGCGGCGGTTCGACGCGCAGGCCGACAGCGTGCGTCGCCAGTTGATGAAGCAGGTGGCCGCATCCGCAGCCAGCGTGCCCATCGTGCAGTTTGTCGCGGCTGCGGCGCTGGCCACCATCGTCTATCTAGCCACCCGCCAATCCGGCGCCGACCAGATCACCGTCGGCGGTTTCGTGTCATTCATCACCGCGATGCTGATGCTGACCGCGCCGCTGAAGCGCATCACTAGCGTCAATGAACCGCTGCAGCGCGGCCTTGCCGCCGCGGAAAGCGTGTTCGCGCTGGTCGACCAGGACAGTGAACCCGATGCCGGCAAGCTTGACCCCGGTCGCGCGCGCGGTGAAATCCGCTTCGAACAAGTGCGCTTCGCCTACGGTGCCGATGGCCGTCATGCGCTCGATGGCATCGATCTCACGATTGCGCCCGGCGAAACGGTAGCCTTGGTCGGCGCGTCGGGCAGCGGCAAGACTACGCTGGCCAACCTGGTGCCGCGGTTTTACCTGCCGACCGGCGGACGCATCCTGCTCGACGGTGACGATATCGCTGACCTGAAGCTCGCCGCGCTGCGCCGGAACATTGCGTTGGTCAGCCAGGACGTTGTGCTGTTCAACGACACCGTGGCAGCCAACATTGCCTACGGCGCGATGAACAAGGCGGGGCGCGTGGACATCGAATCGGCGGCGGAGGCAGCGCATGCGATGGAGTTCATCCGCCAGATGCCGGCCGGCCTTGAGACCATGGTTGGCGAGAACGGTGTCAAGCTTTCGGGCGGCCAGCGCCAGCGGCTGGCGATTGCGCGCGCCCTGCTCAAGAACGCTCCTGTGCTGATCCTCGACGAGGCCACATCGGCTCTGGATACCGAGTCGGAGCGCCACGTGCAGGCGGCTCTGGAAGTGCTGATGCGCGGGCGCACCACCCTCGTCATTGCGCACCGCCTGTCCACCATCGAGAAGGCGCACCGCATTGTTGTGCTCGACGGTGGTCGGATCGCGGAAACCGGAACCCATGCCGATCTATTGGCTCGCGGCGGCAAGTATGCGCTGCTGTATCGCAACCAGTTCGGAGCAGAGGCGGCATGACGGCGGCGGTCTCCCACACGCTGGTGATTCCGGTCTATCGCAACGAGGCCTACCTGCCCGAACTGCTACGCGCGATCGAAGGCATATCAGCAAAGATTGACGGCCGCATGGAGGCGGTATTCGTCATCGACGGTAGTCCAGACCGCTCCGAGGAGTGGCTGCTGCAGCACCTGACGGCATGGAGCGTGCCGTCGCAACTGGTGGCGCTGTCCCGTAACTTCGGCTCGTTCACGGCGATTCGCGTGGGGCTGGCGCAGGCGCGCGGCGAATACATCGCGGTGATGGCCGCCGATTTGCAGGAACCGCCGGGACTGGTCACGGAATTTTTCCGGGTGCTTGGCGAAGGCCGGCACGATGTGGCGGTCGGCACTCGAGCCAGCCGCGCCGATCCCCTGGTGGACAAGGCGGCTTCCGGGATGTTCTGGCGGTTTTACCGTGCGCTGGTACAGCAGGAGATGCCGGCGGCCGGTATCGACATGTTCGCGGTCACGCGCAAGGCGCGCGATGCACTGCTGCGACTGGAGGAGTCCCACAGTTCTCTGGTTGCGCAATTACTGTGGATCGGTTTCGGCCGCGCCGAGGTGCCCTATGACCGCCTCGCCCGGTCGCAGGGCGAAAGCGGCTGGACGCTGCGCAAAAAGCTGCGCTATCTGTTCGACAGCATTTTTTCCTTCACGGACATCCCGATCACCCTGCTGACACTGATCGGCTTTGCAGGTACTTTCGCTTTTCTTGTGTTGGGTGCAGTGCTGCTGGTACTGCGCCTGGCCGGGGTCATCGAGGTGCAGGGTTATACCGCGATCATGGTGGCGATACTGTTTTCCGCTTCATTGATACTGTTCGGACTGGGCATCGTCGGCAACTACGTCTGGCGTACCTACGAGAACACCAAGCAGCGGCCGCTGGGCATCATCCGCGCGCAGCGCGAATTCGGCGGAGGGACGAATCCGGATGGCCGCCGCTGAATCCGGTGCGGCTGCAGCACCGTCGCGTGAATCCAGGCGCCTGCTGCGTTTCGTCGTGGCCGGCGCGGTCAATACCGGCCTGTCCGTGCTTGTCTATCAGGCCGCGCTGTTTGTGATGCCGCATGTGCCGGCCTACGTGCTGTCCTATGCGGCAGGCATCGTCATCGCCTACCTGCTGTATTCACGCCAGGTGTTCGACGCGCCGATGACAGCCACGCGCTTTGCCGCGTTTGCATTGTTTTACAGCGCGAGTCTCGCACTCGGCGCAGCGCTCAATGCACTGCTGATCGAGCAGATGGGCGTGGCGGAACGGCTGGCGATATTCGCGACCATCGCCGTGATGCTGCCGGTCAATTACCTCGGTTCGCGCCGTTGCCTGCGGGCCTGATTCCGATGGCACTGAAAAAAATCATCCAGTTCAAAGAGCTCGGCGATGACCAGGGCTGGCTCGTCGCGCTGGAGGCGGAGCGCAACGTCCCGTTCCCGTTGCGCCGCGTCTATTACATCTACGGCACCCGTCCCGGCGTGCATCGCGGACGTCACGCCCACCACAAGCTGCGCCAGGTGCTGGTCTGCCTCAACGGCGCCTGCACCATCCTGCTCGATGACGGCCGCGAGCGCGAGGAGGTGCGACTGACCGGCAACACCGAAGGGTTGCTGCTGGAGCCGATGGTCTGGCACGAGATGTACGATTTTTCGCCGGGCTGCGTGCTGATCGTCCTCGCCGACGGCTGGTACGACGAGTCCGATTACATCCGCGATTACGCGGCGTTCAAGGCGCTGTGCCGGTGAAACGCATCCACCCGAGCGCAGACGTGCAGACCGCAGCGGTCGGCGAAGGCACGCAGATCTGGCAGTACGTGGTCGTGCTGCCCGGGGCACGCATCGGCCGCGACTGCAACATCAACGCCCATTGCCTGGTCGAGAACGATGTAGTCATCGGCGACCGTGTGACGCTGAAGTCGGGCGTGTACCTGTGGGACGGCACCACGGTCGAAGACGACGTGTTCATCGGTCCGAATGCCACCTTCACCAACGACAAGTTCCCGCGCTCGCGTCGCAGGCCAGAACAATTCCAGCGCATCGTGATCAAGCGCGGGGCCTCGATCGGCGCCAATGCCACCATCCTCGGCGGTGTGACCATCGGCGAAGACGCCATCGTCGGTGCCGGAAGCGTGGTGACCCGCGACGTACCTCCCGGAGTGGTGGTGCGCGGCAATCCGGCACGCGAGGCGGGCAAGGCGCCCCGCTGAAGGAAGGCACCCGGTGATCCCGTTTCTCGACCTGAAGGCGATCAACGCCCGCGAGCGCGAGGCGCTGATCGCGGCTTTCACCCGCGTACTCGATTCCGGCTGGTATGTGCTTGGCGAAGAGGTGGCGGCTTTCGAGCATGAGTATGCGCAGTATTGCGGCACGAAGCATGCTGTCGGCACCGGCAACGGCCTCGATGCGCTGACGCTGACCCTGCGCGCCTGGCGCGAACTCGGGCGGCTGAAGCCCGGCGACGAGGTCGTTGTGCCCGCCAACACCTACATTGCCACCATCCTTGCGGTCACC
>JBMTEY010000141.1:0-6203 GCA_049433545.1 Burkholderiales bacterium
TCCTCGTCGAACCGCGCCATCAGCTCGAGGACGACGGTGACTTCCTTGCCGCTGCGCGCCGCGCTGATCAGCAGCTCCATCAGCTCGGATTCGGCGCCGGTGCGGTACACCGTCATTTTGATCGCGGCCACGGCGGGGTCGCGCGCAGCCTGCTGCAGAAACAGGATCACCGGCTGGAACGACTGGTAAGGATGATGCAGCAGCACGTCGCCGCGACGGATGATCTCGAACATGTCGCCGCCCTCGTGCAGCACCGGCGGCAGGCCCTGCCGGAACTGCGGGAACTTCAGCTGCGGCCGGTCCACCCAGTCCGGGACGCTGATCACGCGCGCGAGGTTGACCGGGCCGTCGACCCGGTAGAGGTCGGCTTCATCGAGCTTGAACTGCATCAGCAGGAAATTGGAAATGTGCTGCGAGCAGCTGTCGGCGACCTCGAGCCGGACTTCGTCGCCGAAATGACGGTGCGGCAGTTCGCCGCGCAGGGCCGTGCGCAGGTCCTTGACCTCCTCCTCGTCGACAAACAGGTCGCTGTTGCGGGTGAGGCGGAACTGGTAGCAGCCCAGCACCTTCATGCCGCTGAACAGTTCGCCGACATGTTCATGCAGCACCGAAGACAGGAAAACAAAATCGTATTCCGCTCCCGCGACCTCCTGCGGCAGGCGGATCACCCGCGGCAGCACGCGCGGCGCCTGCACGATGGCAATCCCCGAATTGCGTCCGAAGGCGTCCTTGCCCTCGAGCTCGACCGCGAAATTCAGACTCTTGTTCAGCACCCGGGGAAAAGGATGGGCCGGATCGAGCCCGATCGGCGTCAGCACCGGCATCACTTCGCGCATGAAGTAGCTGCGGATCCACTCGGTTTGCGCCGGGGTGAACTCGCTGCGGCGCAGGAAGCGGATGCCCTCGCGCTCAAGCCCGGGCAGGATCTCCTCGTTCAGCAGCTGATACTGGCGAGCGACTAGCTCATGCGCCTCCCGCGCCACCTGCACGTAGACCTGGTCCGCGCGCAGCTGGTCCGGGTTGATCGGTGGCAGCCCGGCGTCAATTTCGGCATGCAGGCCGGCCACCCGCACTTCGAAAAACTCGTCCAGATTGCTGCTGACGATGCACAGGAAGCGCAGGCGCTCCAGCAGGGGATGCGCCCGGTTCTCCGCCTGCGCCAGCACCCTGCGGTTGAACGACAGCAGGCCCAGTTCCCGGTTGAGGTAGTACTCGGGCGCAAAGCCGGTCTTGCCGGGCATGCGCCGGGGTTTGCGAACGGCGGCGTTCATGCGCCGTACCGCCGCACGCGAAAATCAGTTTGCAGGGGGCGGAACGTAACCGGCCGCAGTGTCTGCGCCGGCGCCGAAGAAATGGCGTTCCATCTGCTGTGAGAGGTAATCACGGGCTTTCTTGTCCGCGAGATTGAGGCGGTTTTCGTTGACCAGCATTTTTTGCTGCTCGAGCCACTGCTTCCAAGCCTCTTTCGACACGTTGTCGAACACCCGCTTTCCCAGTGCGCCGGGATACGGCGGAAAATCAAGCCCTTCGGCTTCGCGCTTGAGCTTTACACAGAATACGGTGCGCGGCATGCAATCTCTCCACAATAAATCTTCAATGTTAAGGAATTGTTACAGTCGGACGGTTACAGCCGCTTGATCAGCACCACGGATCGCCGCTGGTAGTTGTAAAGCTCCTTCTTTTTCTGTGGCAGCGCGCCCACGTCCGTTTCAATGAAGCCGCGCTCGACGAACCAGTGTTCGGCGCGGGTGGTCAGCACGAACAGCTGCTTCAGGCGCAGCCCCCGGGCCCGCTTTTCCACCGCCTCCAGCAGGCGTTCACCCGCCCCGCGCCCGCGGAATTCAGGGTGCACGGCAAGGCCGGCAAGTTCGCCGGAGCGTTCGTCTGAAAACGGATACAGTGCCGCGCAGCCGATGATCATCCGGTCATGTTCCAGCACCCAGAAGCGGTCGATTTCCATTTCAAGCAGGTCGCGGTTGCGCTTGACCAGTATGCCTTCCGCCTCCAGCGGTTCGAGCAGCTTCAATACGCCGCCGATATCCTCGATTTTGGCGTGGCGCAGGGTTTCCAGAGGATCGGGGGTTACCAGTGTGCCCACGCCCTTGTGGGTGAACAGTTCCAGCAGCAGGCTGTCATCGAGGTGTCCGGAAATCAGGTGAGACCGGCCCACGCCCTGTTCGCAGGCACGCACCGCGGCAGGCAAATACGACCGTATCTCCTCGGCCTCGATGCGCCCGCGGTTAAGCATGCTGCGCGCCTCGCGCACGGTCAATTCACGCATCAGCTCGCCGCGCCGTCCGGTGATCCCGGGCGAGTCCATCAGGAAAATCAGCTTGTCGGCCTTCAGCGCGACGGCCGTCGCCGCCGCAACATCACCCAGCGCCAGGTTGAAGACCTCACCGGTGGGCGAATAACCCAGCGGGGAAAGAACCACCAGTTCTTCATCCCGCAACCGCCGCTCGATCGCCAATGCGTCGATTTTCCGCACCTCGCCGGTATGCATCAGATCGACGCCGTCGACCACACCGATCGGGCGTGCCGTGACGAAATTGCCGCTGGCCACGCGGATGTGCGCGCCCGCCATCGGTGAATTGGGCAGGCCCATGGACAGCAGCGCCTCGATCTGAACGCGCAGCTTGCCGGCCACTTCCATCGCCGCTTCGAGGGCGGCAGCATCGGTGATGCGCAGCTGTTCGGAAAACCGGCTGCGGATTTTCTGCGCCTTGAGCTTGGATTCGATCTGCGGGCGCGAGCCGTGGACCAGGACGAGCCTGACGCCCAGCGCTGCCAACAGGTTGAGGTCATGCGTCAGGTGGAAAAACCGCCCGTCAGCCACCACCTCCCCGCCAAAGGCGATCACGAACACCTTGCCGCGGAACGCGTGTATGTACGGCGCCACCGACTGGAACCAGTCGATGAAGCGGTCCTGCGCAGACAGCCGCTGGCGCGTTGCTGCCCTCGCCTTGGGCGTATCCTGCGCGCCGCCGGAAGCTGCGTCCCCTTTGGAAATGGTCTTGCTCCTTGGTCTGAAATCGTGCATTGATGGTATGCGAGAACCCGGGTCAGGAAAAGCGCACGCCTAGAAATCACCCCACAAAACCTGCATGGCGGCCAGCGCGGCCAGCGCGGCGGTTTCCGTCCGCAATATGCGGGGGCCCAGTTGCAGCGCGACGAAACCGGCGCGCACCGCGTCTGCCGTTTCGGCCGCCGTCAAGCCGCCCTCGGGACCGGCCAGCAGCGTCACTTGCCCCGACGGACGACCCAGCGCCTGCAGCCGGGTTTCACCGCCCGGGGCCAGCAGGATGCACTGCCCGGCATCCGCGGAAACCCGTGCCAGCCACGCGGCAAACGGCAGCAAGGCATGCACCGTCGGCACTTGATTGCGTCCGCACTGCTCGCAGGCCGCAACCGCAACCGCCCGCCAGTGCGCAACCCTTTTTGCGGCGCGCTCCCCGGCCAGCCGCACCACGCAGCGTTCGCTGAGCACCGGCTGCACCGCGGCAACACCCAGTTCCACCGCTTTCTGCACCGTGAAATCCATGCGCTCGCCGGACGAGACTGCCTGCACCAGCGTAACCGGCAGCGGCGACTCCCGGTTTTCGCTGCGCTGCCCGCGCACGCGAACCCGCACCGAGTTGCGCGCCATGCCGGTGATCACCGCGTCATATGCAGTTCCCCTGCCGTCAAACAGCGTCAGCGGATCGCCTTCGGCAAGACGCAGCACATGCGCCACGTGGTGCGCCTGTGCAGGCGCCAGCTCGCAGCTGCCGTGATCCGGGATCGAATCCGGAAAATATATTCTAGTCAATGGCTTAGGCCCGTTTTTACCTTGGGAATTATGCCATACGCCATCGCGCCCGCCGGTTTGCGGACGCCCCTGCCGACGCGGGTCGCACATCACCTCCGGTATACAATGGCCCACTTTCGGCAGCCGGCGGCGCCTGCACGGCTGCACGACAGGGAGATTCCTAGTGCGTATCGTCATCCTCGGCGCCGGCCAGGTCGGCAGTTCGGTCGCCGAGAACCTGGTTTCAGAGGCCAACGACATCACCGTCGTCGACACCGATGCAGGACGCCTGCGCAAGCTGCAGGACCGGCTTGACCTGCGCACTGTGACCGGCAACGCAGGGCATCCGGAAATACTCGAACGCGCCGGTGCGCGTGATGCCGACATGATCCTTGCGGTCACGCAAAGCGACGAAACCAACCTGGTCGCCTGCAAGCTGGCGGCCACCATGTTCAACATCCCGACCAAGATCGCACGCATCCGCGCCGCCGACTACCTGTCGCACCCGGAGATGTTTTCGCCGGAAAATTTTTCCGTCGACACCGTGATCTGCCCGGAACAGGTGCTCACCGATTACATCGCGAAGCTGATCGAATTCCCGGAATCGCTGCAGGTGCTGGAGTTTGCCGAGGGCAGCGTCAGCCTGGTCGCCGTCCGCGCCTTTCACGGCGGCCCCCTGGTCGGTCACGAACTGCAGACCATCCGCAAGCACCTGCCCAAGCTCGATACGCGGGTTGCCGCCATATTCCGCCATGACAGGCCGATCATTCCCGATGCCACGACGGTCATCGAAGCCGGGGACGAGGTTTTCTTCATCGCCGCCACCGAACACATCCGCGGCGTCATGCGCGAGATGCGCCGCATGGACAAACCGGTGAAGCGGGTGATGATCGGCGGCGGCGGCAACATCGGCCGCCGGCTGGCCAAGGCCATCGAATCACGCTATGAAGTCAAGATCATCGAATACAGCCGCGCGGGGGCTGAAAAACTGGCGGCCGACCTGCGAACCACGCTGGTTCTGGTCGGCGACGTCACCGATGAAGACCTGCTGCAGTCCGAAAACATCGGCGACATGGACGTCTACTGCGCACTCACCAACGACGACGAGAACAACATCATGTCGTCACTGCTGGCAAAACGCATGGGTGTACGGCGGGTGGTGGCGCTGATCAACCGCGGCTCCTATGTCAACCTGGTGCAGGCCGGCCAGATCGACATCGCGATTTCACCCGCACAGACCACCATCGGAACACTGCTTGCGCACGTGCGACACGGCGACTGCGTGGCCGTGCACAGCCTCAGGCGCGGCGCGGCGGAGGCGCTGGAACTGGTCGCGCACGGCGACTCGAGATCCTCCAAGGTTGTCGGCCGCCGCATTGAGGAAATCGATCTTCCCGAAGGCGCGACGATCGGCGCGATCGTGCGGGCGCGCCAGGAGGATGCCGGCGGATCCGGCAAGCGGGAAGTGCTGATTGCCCACCATGACACCCTCATCGAGTCAGGCGACCACGTCATCGTGTTTGCGCTCAACAAGCGCATCGTGCCGAAAGTCGAAAAGCTGTTCCAGGTCAGTGTCGGCTTCCTGTAAATTCCCGCAGCGGCAATTGGATCAGGAGTCGCAACCCGGATGAACTGGCTGCTGACCATCGCCCCCGTCACCGGACTCATTGCCATGGCAATGAGCCTGACGCATCTGCTGCCGATCGGGATTTCGCTGGCGCTGGATGACGGTGCCGCCACCGCGCTGGCGTGGTCGATGGCGATCAACTTCGTGGCCGGCGCGCTGATGTGGATTTTCACCCGGAATTACAAGCGTGAACTGAGCCTGCGTGAAGGCATCCTGCTGGTGGTCGCCGTGTGGACCGGCGGCGCCTTGTTCGCTTCCCTCCCGCTGATCCTGACCATCCCCGGGATTTCGTTTACCGACGCTTTTTTCGAGGCCGTCTCGGGTCTCACGGCGACCGGCGCCACCGTGCTGACCGGGCTCGACCAGTTGCCGGCATCAATCAATGTCTGGCGCGCACTGCTGCAATGGCTGGGCGGCATGGGCGTCATCGTGTTGGTGGTCGCCATCCTGCCGATGCTGGGTGTGGGCGGCCGCCAGGTCTCGAAGTCGGAAATACCGGGGCCCATGAAGGACGAGCAGCTGACGCCGCGCATCACCCAGACCGCAAAAGGCCTGTGGCTGATCTATGCGGCCCTGACACTGGCCTGCGGGTTCGCCTACCACATGGCCGGCATGACGCCGCTCGACGCGATGATCCACAGCTTCACGACGTTGTCGCTGGGCGGTTTTTCATCGCACGATGCCAGCCTGGGACATTTCAACTCGGTCGCAATCGAACTGGTCGCCATGGGCTTCATGACCGTCGCCGGCATCAACTTCGCCACCCATTTCGTGGTCTGGCGGACGAGA
>JBMTEY010000142.1:0-6079 GCA_049433545.1 Burkholderiales bacterium
GGCATACTCGGCTCCGGTTTTCGCGAGGAAACGCTGAAGCGGGCAATGGCGCTGCGGCCGGACTTCATCGGTTCCGACGCCGGCTCCACCGATCCCGGCCCCCATCACCTGGGATCCGGCGAACCGCAGTTCTCCGACGCTGCCTGCAAGCGTGACCTGCGGCTGATGATCCTCGCGGCACGCGCCGCGAAAATTCCCGTGCTGGTCGGTTCAGCGATGACCGCGGGCACAGATGCCCAGGTCGAGCGCCTTGCCGGCATCGCCCGCGAAATCGCACGCGAGGAAAAGCTCAACTTCAAGCTGGCGACGATCTGCTCGGAACAGGACCGTGAATACCTCAAGCAGCGGCTTAAGCAGGGCCGTATCAAGCCGCTGGCCAACGCCCCGGTGTTCGACGAAGCAGTGATTGACCGCAGCAGCCACATAGTCGGCATGTGCGGCGCCGAGCCCTACATCGACGCCCTGCAGAACGGCGCCGACGTGGTGATTGCCGGCCGCTCCAGCGATACGTCCATTTTTGCGGCGCTGCCGGTAATGAAGGGTTTTAACCCGGCCACCGTCTGGCACATGGCCAAGATCATGGAATGCGGCGCAGCCAGCGTGGTGCTGCGCAAATACCCGGACTGCAATTTCGCGATCGTCACCGACGACCACTTCATCATCGAGCCGCCGAACCCCGACTACCGCTGCGACCCGGCGAGCGTCGCTTCGCACAACCTCTACGAGAATTCGACGCCCTACGAACTGGTCGAGCCCTCCGGCGTACTCAACACCGTCAACGCCCGCTACGAAGCCGTATCCGATCGCGCCGTGAAGGTTTCGGGCAGCACCTTCAAAAAAGCCGAGCGCTACACGATCAAGCTGGAGGGAGCAGAACTCGCAGGCTACCAGAGCATCGTACTCGGCTCGGTGCGCGATCCGATCATCCTGCGCCAGTTCGACAACTGGCTGGAAAACCTGGTCAAGGCGGCACGCGACCGCATCCGCGCGGTGATGGGCGAGGCCATCGACAGCCAGTACCGGCTCGACATCCGCCAGTTCGGCCGCAACGCGGCGATGGGCGTGCTGGAACCGGACATGAGCATTGGCCACGAGGTCGGCCTGCTGTTCCAGGTCACCGCACCGACGCAGAAGCTCGCCAACTCATTGGCAAAATCGTTGAGCCACATCGCCGTGCACTACCCGGTGCCGGAATGGACCGGCTTGATCACCTCGGTGGCCTTCCCCTACTCGCCGGCAGAGATCGACAAGGGTGCGAGTTACCGTTTCAACATGAACCACGTGGTCGAACCGGACTCTCCGCTGGAGATGTTCCGCATCGGCTACGAGCAGGTATAAGGAAGGGATTAAAGCGTGGCCAAACTGTGGCAAGTCACCAAGCTGATCCGCAGCAAGAACTCGGGGCCGTTCGAGCTGACTTTCGACGTCATCTTCAAGGAGCGCGCGGTTTACGAAAAAGTGCGCGACGCGAAGCTGATCAGCGCCGAATGGTTTGGCAGGACTTATCGCATGAAACCTGAACTGGTGGCGATCATCAATTACGACGCCGCGACCGCGATCAAGATCACCATTCCGCGCCCGGTCATTTCCGGCGACATCAATGACGGCGACGTCTTCGGCGGCCAGCAGTACGGACCGCTGGTGGATCTCGAGGTGCCGGCATGACCGTGCAGGCCGGCGGACTGATCACCGTCCGCCTCGACGTCGCTGCGGAACACGACGCCGAATTCAACGACTGGTACCTGCTGGAGCACGTGCCGCAACTGACAGCGATGCCAGGCTTCGTGCGCACACGGCGTTATTTCTGCAGGGACGCCGACATCCGCTACCTCGCCTGGTATGAAACCGCCGACGAGACCGTCGAAGCTGCCAGGGATTTCCAGTACATCGTCGCCCACCCGACGCCATGGTCGTTGCGCATGCGCACGCTTTATGGCGAAAAGCGCGAGCGCATGAATTTCAGGCTGATGTGCGAAGTGGGTCGCACGGACTTCGGCGATGCCCCGTGGATTTACATCGTGCACACGGACATTCCCGACCACATTGTTGACGAATATAACGCCTGGTACGACAGCGAACACCTGCCGCGCTGCGCCGCCATACCCGGCGTACTGCGCGCAAGGCGCTACATGGCCGCGGGCAATGCGCCGGGCAATTCGGGCGGTCCGAAATACCTGACTGCCTATGAAATGACCGGTCCCGACGTCTGGGAAAGCCCCGCCGCGCTGCAGGCGCGCAAAACGCCGTGGACCGAAAAAATGCGCTCGCTGTTCAGCAACACCCGGCGCGCCCTCTACCAGTTGGTGGCGCCGGCCGTCAGCCATGAACAGGCGTTGGCGCAGGAGCGTGTATCTGTCGCCTGAGCATCGCCTGATTTGCCGGGAACCGCATCCCGCCTCACAATCCAGCACCTGAAGAAAAACCATCATGTATCTGCTCGAACAGGACGCCAAACAAATACTCGCCAGCCACGGCGTTCCGGTGCCGCAGGGTTGCGTGCTCACCGATCCTGCACGCATGCCGCAACTGCCGCCGGGACCCTGGGTGGTCAAGGGCCAGATCACCGCCGGCGGCCGCGGCAAGGCCGGCCTGATCCAGAAGGCTGCGACGCCGGCCGAGGTCCGCAGCAAAGCCGCCGCCATGTTAGGCCGGGAACTCAATAACAGCACCGTGCGCGCGGTGCGCGTCGAGCAGCAGGTCGGCGGCGCCAGCGAGGCCTACATCGGCATGATGCTGGATCCCGCGGCCGCCGGCGTGCGCATCATCATGACGGCACAGGGCGGCATGGACGTGGAAGCGCTGCCACGCGACGCTCTGCAGGCCGCGACCGCGGCGCCGGACGCATCTGAAATCGCCGCCGCCGCGGAAAAACTGGCAGCTGCCATCGGCGGCGCTGCCGGCAAGGCGCTGGCGGAGGCAGGACGCGCAATGGCCGAAACCTTCATCGCCGAAGAAGCGCTGCTGGTCGAAATCAATCCGCTGTTCATAAAGGCCGACGGCAGCTGGACGGCGGGCGACGGCAAGTTCGTCACCGACGATGCCGCGCTGCCGCGGCAGCCCGTGCAACACGCCCTGCTCGACCGCAAATCGAGCCCGTACGTGGAAACCGCGCTGAAGGACGCGCACGGCTGCGACTACGTGGTCGTCGACCCGGAAGGCGAAATCGCCCTGCTCACCACCGGCGCCGGGCTGTCAATGATGCTGATCGACGAGATGCGCGCCGCCGGACTCAAGCCCTACAACTTCCTAGACATCCGCACCGGCGGCCTGCGCGGTGAAATCAAGCGCGTGGTCAACGTGCTGAACTGGATGCGCGAAGGCCGCCAGGTCAAGGTGCTGCTGATCAACATTTTCGCCGGCATCACCGAGCTCGGTGAGTTCTCGCGGCTGCTGGTCAGCGCGCTGCAGGCGGTTCCGGAATTCAAGGCGCCGGTAGTGGCGCGCCTGGTGGGCAACGGCATGGAAACCGCGCGTGAAGTACTGGCCGATGCAGGGATTCCCCTGCATGACGATCTCGATGCCGCGCTGGCCGAAGTACGCAGGCTGCTGGAGACCGCCAAGTGATCTCGCCGCGTATCGACCGCAACACCAAAGTCATCCTCCAGGGCATCAGCGGCCGAGCCGGCCGCCTGCACAGCCGGCTGATGCGCGAATACGGCACCAACCTCGTCGGCGGCGTGTCGCCGTCGAAAGAGGTGCAGGAGATCAACGGCATTCCGCTGTTCCCCGACTGCGCTGCCGCGGTCAAAGCCACCGGCGCCACGGTCAGCGTCGCGCTGGTCGGCGCCTACGACCTGCTGGATGCCATGCGCGACGCCGTCGCCGCCGGCATCAAAATGATCGTCACGCCCACCGAGGGCATGCCGGTGCACGACGCGCTGAAAGCCAGGCGGCTGACGCAGGAAGCCGGAGTGTTGTGGATCGGCGGTTCGACGCCGGGCATGGCCGTTGCAGGAGCCGCCAAACTCGGTTTCCTTCCCGACGTGTCGCTCAAACCCGGCCCGCTGGGCCTGATGTCCAAGTCCGGCACGCTGTCCTATGAAGCCGGATTCCGTCTTGCGCAGCGCGGCATCGGCACCTCGGTATGGATCGGCGTTGGCGGCGATCCGGTCAAGGGCACGCGTTATTCCGAACTGGTGCCGTTCTACGCCGCAGACGAACAGACGCGCGGATTGCTGATCATCGGCGAAATCGGCGGGCACGACGAAGAGGATTTCGCCGCGGCGCTGAAAACTCAGGCGTTTTCCAAGCCGGTGTTTGCGCTGATCGCCGGTCGCACCGCGCCCGAGGGTGTGGCGATGGGCCACGCCGGCGCGCTGACCTATGGCAGCCACGGCGGTTATGCCGCAAAACGCGCAGCACTGGAAGCGGCAGGCGTACAAGTGTTCGACAGCCTCAACGCGATGGTCGGCGGCATTGCCGGAAAACTGCTGAACTAGGCTCTCGTGCCCGCTGCGGTAGCGGCGGCCAGGCGCCTCAGATCACGCCGTCAGCGCGCAACAATGCCAGTTCGCGCCGGGAACGGCCCAGCCACTTCCCGTACACCGCATCGTTGTCGGCGCCCAGTACATGACTGGGCTGCAGGAGTTTGCGTTTCACGCCTTCGAATACCAGCGGTGTATGCGGCAGCACGACACGCCCCAGTTGCGGATGATCGACCCATTGCAGGCTGCCGCGCACATGCATGTTCTCGTCATTCATCACTTCCGCCAGGTCGCGCACCGGCGCGCAGGGCACAGCGGCCGCCAGCATTCGTCTGGCGATGTCATGTTTCGACATAGTCCGCGTCCAGTCCTCGATCAGTTCGTCGACCGCGGCAAAATTGGCGACGCGCGCCGAGCGGCTGACGAAACGCGGATCATCCTGCAGGTCGGCGCGACCCATGACTTCGAGTATGGCGCGGAAATGGTGGTCCCCCGGGGCGTTGAGCACGACAAACCCGTCCTTCGCGGCATAGGCGTTGTAGGGCGAGATGCCGAGGCCGCCGTGGCGGTTGCCGGTGCGCGCTGGCGCCGCGTCGCCGCGTGCATGCAGCATGCCGAGATTCGAGGCCAGCGAGGCATAGGTGGCATCCTGCATGGACACCTCGACCACGCGCCCCCTGCCCGTACGTTCACGCTCGTAGAGCGCAGTCATGACCGCCGCATACAGATGGATGCCCGCGCTGAAATCGCACATTGCCGCGCCCGACTTGACCGGGGGCTGGTCGGGAAAGCCGGTCGAGTGCATCACGCCGCACATCGCCTGCATCACCAGGTCCATTGCCGGATAATCGCGGTAGGGGCCGCTCTTGCCGTAGCCGGAACTCGATCCGTAGATCAGCCGCGGGTTGATTTTCCGCAGCGCGGTCGCGCCCACGCCCAGACGGTCCATCACGCCCGGCGCGAAGTTCTCGACGAGGATGTCGGCGCGCGCCGCCATTTCACGCAGCAGCCCCCTGCCCTGTTCCGTCTTGAGGTTGAGCGTCACCGATTTCTTGTTCGAGTTGAGCATGGCGAAGGGATAGTCGGCGCCGCCCATGTCGCCGCGGCTGCGCAGGTGCTCTCCCGTGAGCGGCTCGACCTTGATCACTTCGGCGCCGGCCAGCGCCATCAGGAAAGCGGCATACGGCCCGTTGTAGACATGCGAGAGGTCGATGACGGTGATGCCCGCCAGCGGCTGGTTATCCGCCCGCTTCGCGGATCGCGCCGGCTTGCGCCGCGGGGCCTTCGGCGCCGGGAATTTTTTCGTGACTGTTTTTATGCGTGCTGCAGCCATGCGTCCCGCCGATCTCAGGCGCGCCCCGCGCGCGCCAGCACGCGCTGCGCGGCCACGTAATGCGGCCGGTCAACCATCCTGCCCTCCATCGCCACCACGCCCATGCCCGGACTGGCGTCGAAAGCGGCCACGATGCGCCGGGCTTCCTCGATGGCAGCCGGCGACGGCGTGTACACCTCGTTGATCACCGCGGCCTGGTCAGGATGAATACAGGCTTTGCCCTGGAAACCGTCGCGCATGCCGGCTGCGGTCTCGGTGCGCAGTCCCGCGGAATCGCGGAAATTCACGAATACCGCGTCGATGGCGATGGTCGAGGCCGCCG
>JBMTEY010000143.1:0-6077 GCA_049433545.1 Burkholderiales bacterium
AAAAATGGTTGTAGCCGACCTCGAACAGGTCGGCGATCGAGGCATAGGTGGCGATATGGCCGCCGAGTTCCGCGGCGCCGCGGTTGGCGCGCACCACCATCGCCAGCGCGTTCCAGCGCACGATGGCGGAGATGCGCGCTTCGATGTCGAGGTTGCCGGGGAATTGCGGTTGTTCCGACAGGGCGATCGAATTGCAGTACGGCGTGTTCAGCACCGGCGGCATCGGCACGCGTTTCGCCCGCGCCTCGTCGAGCAGCTTGCGCAGCAGGTAGGTCGCGCGTTCGCGGCCGCCGGACTCGATCAGCGAACTGAAGGCGTCCAGCCACTCGCGGGTTTCGACCGGATCAGGATCGGCGGGCATCACCCGCCAGAAGGCGGCGGAAAGATCGGACAGATTGGTCATGACACTTCCTCCGCGCGCGGAGGCGCGCGCATCAGCGGGATGTTACGCGCAAGGCCGCGGAACAGGGTTTCGTATCTGCTTGTTTATAAACATTATATAAGCATATAATTCTGTAAAATTATAAATTGAAAGCATAAAATGCCGAATATTGAACTGGATGCAACAGACTGGAAAATCCTCGCCCGGCTCCAGGACGATGCGCGGCTGTCCAATGTCGAACTGGCGCGCGCGGTCAACCTGTCGCCGTCGCCCTGCCTCGCACGCGTACGCCGGCTGGAAGAGGGCGGCTTGATCAGCCGTTACGTGACGCTGCTGGACGCGCTGGCGCTGGGGCTGACGGTGTCGGTATTCATACAGGTGCGTCTGGAGCGCCAGGTGGAGAAGGCGCTGGAGATATTCGAGCGCGCGATCGGCGAGCGGCCCGAGGTCATGGAGTGTTACCTGATGACCGGGGATTCCGACTACATGCTGCGGGTGATGGTCGCCGACGTGCAGGCGCTGGAACGCTTCATCGTCGATTTCCTGGCGAAGATCCCGGGGGTGGGCAACCTGAAATCGAGTTTTGCGCTGAAGCAGGTCAAGTACAAGACGGCATTGCCGCTGCCGGGTGCCGCGCCCGCGGCAAAAGCGGGGCGCCGGAAAAAGTGACGTAAAGCGGGCGACGCGAAGCGGGTAAGGCGCGGAAGCGCTCAGCGCTTCTGGTAGAACGGGCGTGCGCCCGGCGGCGGGCCCGCGCGTTCGTCCTTGTGGCGGAAGCTGATGCGGCCCTTGCTCAGGTCATAGGGAGAGATTTCGACCGTGACCTTGTCGCCGGCGAGGATGCGGATGCGGTGCTTGCGCATTTTTCCCGACGCATAGGCGGTGACCGCGTGGCCGTTTTCCAGCGTCACGCGGAACATGGTGTTGGGCAGCACCTCGTCGATGACGCCCTCGAATTCGACCATCTCTTCTTTGGACATCTGCGGCCCTTGTTGAAATTGGAATGCGCGGCGCGCGGGGATCCGCGCAACGCGCTGCTGGTTGCAGGCGGCCGTTGCCGGGCCGCCCGGGCTCAGACTGCGGCCAGGTTGATGGCCGAGGAGCGTCCGTCCTGGCCGCGTTCGATGTCGAACGACACCTGCTGGTTTTCGGCCAGGGTTTTCATGCCGGCGCGTTCCACCGCGGATATGTGGACGAAGACATCCTTCGATCCGTCCTGCGGCTGGATGAAGCCGAAGCCCTTGGTCGCGTTGAAAAATTTTACGGTGCCGATGGTAGCCATGCTGCTTCTCCGAAGTGTGTGATGCGCGCCCGGGATTGGACGCGCCATCAATTGACCAATTGGAGAAGACCAAACAGAGGCGCCCGGAACGGGCGCGAAGAATAGACTGACATCCAACCGCCGGCGCGGAGTATGGGCGCTTGAGGGCTGATTTGCAAGATGATTTTCCGGGCGGCAGGGCAGCGCACGGCGTTCGCGACCCGCGGATTTTTTGGTAGTGTCGGACATGTACCGACCTCCGATGATGTGCGCCCATGCCTGACAGGACTGATCTGCCGCTCCGCAAAGCCTGGCCGCTGGCGCGCCGCGTCGGCGCCATCGAGCCGTTTCATGTCATGGTGCTGCTGGCACGGGCGAAAGAGCTCGAGGCCGCAGGACGCAGCATCATCCACATGGAAATCGGAGAGCCCGATTTTCCGACGCCCGAAGCGGTATGTAATGCTGGAGCGCGTGCAGTGTCCCGGGGCGACATGTTCTACACGTCGGCCAAGGGGATGACCGAACTGCGGCAGGCCATTGCCGGATTCTACGGGTCGCGCCATGGCGTAAAAGTCGACCCGCGCCGCATCATCATCACGTCGGGCGCCTCGGGCGCGCTGCTGCTGACCATGGCAGCGCTGGTCAATACCGGCGACGAGGTGCTGCTCGCCGATCCCGGTTATCCAGCCAACCGGCATTTCGTGCAGCTGATGGAAGGCGTGCCGGTGGGCGTCGCCGCGGGTCCCGACAGCAATTACCAGCTGCGCTGCGCGCATCTTGAACAGCACTGGACTGCGCGTACCGCGGCGGCACTGGTGGCAACGCCGTCGAACCCCACCGGTACGCTGCTTACCGCTGATGAACTGCACTCGATGGCGCAGTTTGCAGCCGAACGCAACGGTGCGCTGATCGTCGACGAGATCTATCACGGCCTGGTCTATGACGGTGATGCGCGCACGGTACTGGCAGTGCGCGATGACGTCTTCGTGATCAACAGTTTTTCCAAGTATTTCAATATGACCGGCTGGCGCCTGGGCTGGATGGTCGTCCCGGACCAGTATGTCGATGCCGTCGAGCGGCTGGCGCAGAATTTCTTTCTCGCGGCATCCACGCCCGCCCAGCATGCGGCGCTGGCGGCGTTCGAGCCGGAAACCCTGGCACTACTCGATGCGCGGCGTGAGGAATTCCGGGTGCGTCGCGATTTCCTGCTGCCGGCCCTGCGTGATCTCGGTTTTGGAGTTCCGCAGCTTCCGCAAGGGGCGTTCTATATTTACGCGAACTGTTCAAGTTTCACGACGGACAGCTTTGCCTTTGCGCGCGATTTGCTGGAGGAAGCGGGCGTGGCCATAGCGCCCGGTGTGGATTTCGGCACGCACGCGGCCGGCGAACACGTGCGCTTTGCCTACACCCAGCCGGTGGAAGTGCTGCGCGAAGGCGTGAAGCGGATCGCCGGGTTTCTGCGGAAGTAGTAACCGTTTACGCTGCGAGGGGGCGGGACGGGGGAATCGCCGGGGCCGCGCTCATCGTGCCCAGGATGCGCATTGCGTCCCCCTCATGTTTTACGAATGATTCCCTGACTTCCTGCTGAAATTCCGGCGGACCGAAACCGTGGACGCTTTGCTGGCCGGTGAATTTTCCGTTGGCTCTCAGGTTTTCGGTCCAGATCAGCGGCCGGTTGTTGAGGGATGCATAATTCCTGAGCCAGGTCAGACTGCGCTGGGGAATGATTCTTCCGACGGGAACTGCAAGATCGACCTTCAGTCCGCGCCAGTTGCCGAATCCGTGCAGAACGATGAGTTTGGCGATGTCCGGTTTCATCCAGTCCGGCATTGCGCTGTCAGGCGAAATCCACCCGCAGACAAATTCAACGCAGGGATGCTGCGGCCTGTTCTCGTAAATGCGGCAACCCGTGCCGCTGCTGTGCGGGCAAGGCTTGCCCTGCCGCACTTCCTGGCCGTCAATTTTTATTTTCAGCCAGCCATCACAGCAGGCGGTACATGAACCACAGGTGCGCAGCGACAAGATATCCCGGGCCAGTCGGTCGAATGAAAAGCCGAGATTACGTATATCGGCTTACTTCTGGCTTACGAGTTCATGCAAGATCCCCGATCGTCAGCATTTGAATGCCTGATCGGTGTAACTGCGTGACAAGATGAACCCAGTCGAGACAGTCAGTGACAGGTGAACCGCGACTCACGACCCGGCAACGTGTCAGGTGGTCGCGGCCCTGATCAGCAGAGAAATACCGTTGACTACCAACAGCGCGCCCATCACACGAACGACCGTCTGCTGCGACATGTTGAGGTGCAGGTGGTGGCCGGTCCAGACGCCCAATGCCATGACGGGAAGCAAAGCGCCGGCGGCGACCAGCGATGCCGGTGAGTAGAGTCCAGCGGCGATGAAGAGAGCGATGCGCGCGAGCGTGGTGAACATGAAAATCATCGGCACCGTGGCACGGATCTGCGTCGGCGTCGCGCCGCGGCCGGTAAGAAAAAACACGTAGATCGGACCGCCGATGCCGAATACCGCGGACGTGGCCCCGCCGAACATCCCCAGGGGCGCGCCTGACCAGTGCGGCAGCGGGAAACCCTTGCCGCGCTTCAGGATGTAGGACAGGCCGAAGAAGGTTACGAACAGTCCGAGCCCGCCGATCAGCAGTTCAGCATGCACGCGCACCAGCAGCCAGACCCCGCAGAGTATGCCCAGCGCCATGAACGGCAGCAGCAGGAAGATTTCGCGGCGCATCACGTCGGCGCGCAGCCGCAGTCCCATGTTGAATGCGCCCACGCAGTCGATGATCACGAAAAACGGCACCACGAATTTCAGCGGGAACAGGTGCGCGAGCAGCGGAACCGCGATCAGCGTCGAACCGAAACCGGAAATGCCGAACACCACGTACGCCGCGAACACGATCAGCGGCGCGAGGATCAGGATTTCGGGTTGCAGCAGGTCGGTGACCGTCATCGCGCCGAGTATAACCGGTACAATTCAGCATTCTGGACGCAAGATTCCTTCACCAGCCACCAACCACCAACCACCGTTTTCCTCATGACCCAGCTGATCCTGATCCGCCACGGCGAAACGCTGTGGAACACCGAGCGCCGCATGCAGGGCCAGCTCGACAGCCCTCTGACCGAACGCGGCCTGTGGCAGGCGCAGAGACTCGGCGAGCGGCTGAAGTCGCAGCCCTTCGACACGCTTTATTCCAGCGACCTGCCGCGTGCCTGGCGCACCGCGGAGTGCATCGCCGCGGAAACGGGTCATGACATCGTCGCCGACGCACGGCTGCGCGAGCGCCACTTCGGCATCTTCGAGGGCATGACGCGCGCCGACATGGAACAGCGCGATCCTGAAGTGCATGCGCGCTTCATGACGCGTGACCCGGAGTTCGCGGTGCCCGGCGGCGAGAGTCCCGTCGCCTTCATGGCGCGCATCCGCGCCGCACTCGAAGACATCGCCGCGCGCCATGCGGATCAGACCATCGCCGTGGTGACCCATGGCCTGGTGCTTGACTGCGCCTGGCGTATCGCCACCGGGTTGCCGCTGCAGGAATCGCGGCCGGTGCCGCTGGTAAACGCCAGCCTCAACTGGTTCGAGTGTGATGACGGCCGCTGGAGCGCGGGGCGCTGGGGTGATGCCGAGCATTTGGGCGATGGCGTGACCATCTTCGGTGACGGCACCGTCTGATGCTTGAAAATTCAATGAAAACATATGCTTGCAAATTTTCTCCGGCGCGGATCGCATGAACGCCGCTGAACCGGTGATCATCGTCCACGGCCTGTGGCTGCATGGCATGGTCATGGGCTGGCTGGCGCGACGCATCGCGCAGTGCGGTTTCGATACCCACACCTATTCCTATCCGTCAGTGCAACTGACGCTCAGCGAAAACGCCGCGCGCCTGGCCCAATTCTGTGAAGGGCTGGGTGCTGCGCGCGTGCACATGGTCTGCCACAGCATGGGCGGACTGATCGCGCTGAAAATGCTCGAATCCACGCCGGCGCTGCGCTGCGACCGCCTGGTGCTGGTCGGCACGCCGTACACCGGCAGTTTCGCCGCGCAGCGCCTGTCGCAGTTCCCCGGCGGCGCTGCTCTGCTCGGCCACAGCATTGCCGAGTGGCTGGACGGGATGCGTCCGGCGATTTGCGCCGAAGAGGTCGGTGTCATCGCCGGAACGCGCGGATTCGGGCTCGGCTGGCTGATCGCACCCGACCTGCCGCGCCCGCACGACGGCGCGGTCACTGTCGCCGAAACGGAAATTCCCGGTCCGCACGGCCGCGTACTGCTCGACGTCAGTCACAGCGAAATGCTGATTTCACGCGAAGTGGCTGCGCAATGCTGCGAATTCCTGGCACACGGACGGTTTGCGCCCGCGCCATGATGCGCAATGCCGCCGCGCTCGCCGCACTGATGCTGCTCGCCGGCTGCGGCAACCTG
>JBMTEY010000144.1:0-6069 GCA_049433545.1 Burkholderiales bacterium
TTGCGATAGTGCCGGCGCCTGTGATCCCATTCGTTGTAGAGATGTACGCCGTCTTCGTGCTCTTTCCGGGCGTCGGCGTGTTCGTCTTCCCCGGCATGGGCTTCCGGAGGGAGGTTGGCACCATGCAGGTAATCGTCGGGTATTCCGCCCAGATCCTGCAGAATGGATTCGATCAGTTGCGTGACTTTCCCGGGAGGTGCGACCGGTGCGCCATCAAGGCGCAGTTCAAAGTCCAGTCCGTCGTCGGTGTTGGTTGCAGCGGCGTTGATCCGGAATCGTTCCAGCGTTTCCGGTGCCGGCTTGGTTCCGGCATCATGCGCCTGGGCCAGTTCGGCGAGTGCTGCCGCAAGTTCGCCCTGTTCGCGTTTGATGCGCGCGTCGCGCACACTCACCGTTTCCGTGCGCAGCGCGGTCCGGTACGCAAGGCGGGGCGCATCCATGATCCCGTAGAATTTGGCCAGCAGTTGCAGGCTGTCGTGCACGGAAGCGTCGGGTGCATTCAGTGCGGCACAACGTCGATCGACGCTGCCGCCGCGCAGTCGCGCCATGTCGCGGGCGATGCCCGGCAGTACGCGCGCGATCCGCGCTTCCAGCCGCAAGCTTTCGAGATGGCTGAGCAGGGCGGAGGCGCGCTGCGGATCGTCATAGGTGCCGCAAGCGGCAGCAAGGTCGGCATGGAAGGTGCCGTAGCGTCCTTGCGCCCAGAGCAGTGTTGCCAATATCTTGTATATATTGAAGTTTTCGGCCTTTGTTGGCAGCGTGCCGATATGCGTGGGCAGATACAGGGTTTCGGTATCGGTCCAGGGTTCGCCGGCGGTGTCGAGCTTCAGGCGACGTCCGGCAAGGCCACAGACGAACAACTCGAGGACGGCAGCGTGCTCCTCGAAAGTGGCGACCTGCGTGCCCGCCGCGATGGGTGTCCAGGATTCGATTTGCCTGAATATCTGGCTGCCGCGATGCAGGCCTTCGCGATCGTAGGTATCCATCGCCTGGATGATCCAGGCATCGATTGCAGTGGGATCCAGTCGTGCGTACGCGGCCGGCGCGGCAGCGGTGAACTGGTAGGCCATTTCATAGTTGCTGCGGGCAATGACCTCGATCCAGTGCAGCACGAAATCCTGCTGCATGCGCGGCAGCGGTGCCAGCCTGCTTGCGAGAGGTGCAGCGGTGCGTCGCGACGAGAGTACCGGGCCCAGCAGGTAATCAAGCTGTTTGTACAGTTCGGCTTCGGTGAACAGCGGCGCGGTCATGGCGGCGAAGTGCGCCAGGCTGGTCAGAACACGGAGGAGATGAATTCGTCCACTGCGCGCAGCATTTCCGGGTCATCGGAAAGCGCTTCGGCGATTGCGCTGTGGCATGCCGCTGCGGGCGTGATGCCGCGGACGATCAGTTTGGCGGCGTGGACCAGCAGGCGCGTCGAAGCGCCTTCGTCGAGACCGTTGCCCTTAAGGTTGCGCGTCATCTGCGCCAGACGTACCAGCGCGGCTGCGGTGGCGCTGCCGGCTTTCGATTCGGTGCGGATGATTTTTTCCTCAAGCGCGGCGTCGGGATAACGGAAATCGATCGCGACAAAACGCTGGCGCGTGCTTTGTTTGAGTTCCTTCAGCACGCTCTGGTAGCCGGGGTTGTACGACATTGCGAGCAGGAATTCGGGCGGCGCCCGCAGCAGTTCGCCGTGCTTTTCCATCGGCAGGATGCGGCGGTCGTCGGCCAGTGGATGAATGACGACAGTAGTGTCGCGACGCGCTTCGACGACTTCGTCGAGATAGCAGATTGCGCCCGCGCGCACCGCATGCGCCAGCGGGCCGTCGACCCACACGGTTTCGTTGCTGGTGATCAGGTAACGCCCGACGAGGTCGGCGGCAGTGAGATCGTCGTGGCAGGACACCGTGACCAGCGGGCGCTTGAGTTTCCACGCCATGTGTTCGATGAAGCGGGTTTTGCCGCAGCCGGTCGGGCCTTTGAGCAGCACCGGCAGCGTGCTGGCATAAGCGGCTTCGAACAGCGTGATTTCATTGCCGCACGCTTCGTAATAAGGCTCGGTGTCGATGACGCGGACTTCGCTCTGCAGAGATTTGCGGGCGAGCGGGGCGATTTTGGTGGGCATGGGCGACTGGTTCGATCGTATCGTGACGGAGTATATACCCTCAACGCCCGGAACTATTCATAACCTTTTGTTTTTATTCATTTATTTATGATTTTGACGCTGCAGGCACCGGACGGATTTCGAATTCCAGAGTCTGCAGGTCGCCAAAAACGTAGGTTGCGGGTGCGCTCACGCCGGCAACGGTGCCGGGATCGATGCGCAGCGTCACGCTGCCCTTGATGTTGGTGATGCGCTCAATAACGGCTTTGTGTTCGTGGCCGTTGCACACCAGATCGTAATCGCCGGTCAGTGCCATGGCTTTGGCGTAATGCGGATAATGCACCATGAAGATTCGCCGTTCGGCCAGCACCAGGCTGCCATCCTGACCGTAGTAATGCAGGCGATTTTTGGCTTCCTGTGCCCATTTCGACAGGAAGTAGAGGTCTCCGGTGTTGTTGCCGTGGATCATGTGGATGGGCAGTCCCAGACCGACGACGGCATGCAATGTGGACGGGGCGATCAGATCGCCGCAATGAAGCACGGCCTGAGCCCCCAGGGATTTGGCTTCGGCGACTGCCGCGGCAAACGGTTCGCGGTGGTCATGGCTGTCGGAAACAATGCAGATTTTCAAGGTGATACCTCGGTCATCATTGTATCCGATGGTGCGTAAAGTTTTTTCTATGGACACATAACCTTTTTTTCGCTTGGGTGATACCCCGCGCGTTTAAAATCGCTACATCAAAGAGGGGGAAATGATGTTCACCAGCAATCCGTTTGCCGCACTCACGGCGTTCATTCCGCACGCGTTCATGCCGACTTTCGTGATCATCATGGTCGCGCTGGTCGTGGTGGGCACACTGTTCGATGTGATCCACAAGGGCAGCGCCCGGTATTTTTTCGATAACTGGCGCAAGTCGAACACCAATGCCAAGAAGCCCGTCGGCGGCGGCGAGCTGGTGGCGATTGCCGTCAAGACCGGGGTGGTGGACGTCCTGACTTCCGGTGAATTCTGCAATCAGCGCCGCCGGATCGCGCACTTGCTGACGATGTACGGCTTCATTCTTTATGTGGTCGCCACGGCCCTGATGGTGTTCTGCTACCCGACGGCCGCGACGCCGACGCCTTCCATCGTGCCGATGCTGTGGTGGATCGGCGGCCTGATGGTCTGCGTGGGCGGATACTGGTTCTGGTTCTTCATCCGCGTCGATGTCGCCGCCGAAGGCAATTCGCCTTTCCGCGTGGTGCATGCGGACCTGTTCATCCTGTCGCTGCTGGCGAGCGTGACGCTGGGCCTGATCTGGGCTTTCCTGCAGGCGAAGGGCGGCGTCGGCGCCAACGTGTTTTTCGGCCTCTACATCATCGCCACGACGGTGTTGTTCGGGTCGGTGCCGTGGTCGAAGTTCGCGCACATGTTCTTCAAGCCTGCGGCGGCCTTCGAGAAACGGATGTCCGAGGCCAATGGCACCGTGCAGAACCTGCCGACGCTGACCCGTGATGACCCCGAGCAGCAGCAAAGGCACTCCATGGAGCTGTTGAAGGATGCTCCGATGGACATGGGGCTGGGCATCAAGCGCGAAGCGCCCCGCCACTATTAAAAAATATCGATTCAGCGGAATACACCAAGGAGCCTACGAATGCCTACCTTCGTCTACATGACAAGGTGCGACGGATGCGGACACTGCGTCGACATCTGCCCGTCCGACATCATGCACATCGACAAGACCTACCGCCGCGCCTACAACATCGAACCGAACATGTGCTGGGAGTGCTACTCCTGCGTCAAGGCCTGCCCGCAGCATGCGATTGATGTGCGCGGGTATGCCGACTTTGCGCCGCTGGGCCATAGCGTGCGTGTCGACCGCGACGAGCAGAAAGGCACGATCGCCTGGAAGATCAAGTTCCGCAACGGCACGGAAAAGAATTTCCTGTCGCCGATCACCACCAAGCCCTGGGGCACGGCGATTCCCAAGCTCGCGGAGGTTCCCGCGCCCACCAAGGAAATGCGCGACAGCGAACTGCTCTACAACGAACCGAAATGGATCCGCATGGATGATGGCGGGCTGCATACGCTCAAGTCCAATGGTCTGAAGATGAAGAAAGGCGTGTACTACTAATGGCTTACGAAACGATCGTCGAAGACGGCATCGATATTCTGGTCGTCGGTGCAGGCCTGGGCGGCACCGGTGCCGCATGGGAAGCAAGATTCTGGGGGCAGGACAAGAAGATTGTCATTGCCGAGAAGGCCAATATCGACCGCTCCGGTGCGGTCGCCCAGGGTCTCTACGCAATCAACTGTTACATGGGCACCCGCTGGGGCGAGAACAAGCCGGAGGATCATGTTCGCTACGCCCGCATCGACCTGATGGGGATGGTGCGCGAAGACCTGCTGTTCGACATGGCGCGTCACGTGGATTCCACGGTGCACCAGTTCGAGGAGTGGGGACTGCCCATCATGAAGGATCCGAAAACCGGGCGCTATCTGCGTGAAGGACGCTGGCAGATCATGATCCACGGTGAGTCCTACAAGCCCATCGTGGCCGAGGCCGCCAAGAAATCCGCGGACAAGGTGTTCAACCGCATCTGTGTGACCCACCTGCTGATGGACGATGCCAAGGAGAACCGCATCGCCGGCGCCGTCGGTTTCAACGTGCGCACCGGCAACTACCACGTCTTCAAGTCCAAGACCGTGATTTGCGGCGCTGGCGGCGCTTCGAACATCTTCAAGCCGCGTTCAGTGGGCGAAGGTTCCGGCCGCACCTGGTATGCACCCTGGTCATCCGCGTCCGCGTACGGCCTGATGATCAACGCCGGTGCCAAGATGACGCAGATGGAAAACCGCATCGTGCTGGCGCGTTTCAAGGACGGTTATG
Organism: Burkholderiales bacterium; assembly: GCA_049433545.1. Taxonomy (GTDB): domain Bacteria; phylum Pseudomonadota; class Gammaproteobacteria; order Burkholderiales; family SG8-41. Next base: position 4,957 of record JBMTEY010000144.1, read on the forward strand.
GTCCGGTCGGCGCCTACTTCCTGCATCTGAAGACCTATACGCAAAATTGCCTGGGCGAGGAGTACGAATCCAAGTGGTTCCCTGCGCTGCAGCAAATGGTGGGCAAGGAATATCTCGATCCTGAAGCTTCGCACCTGACCCATAGACCGATTCCGACCTGCCTGCGCAACCACTGCATCATCAGCGAAGTGAATGCGGGTCGCGGCCCGATACACATGGTGACCATGAAGGCCTTCCAGGATCCGCATCTGGAGGAGGTCGGCTGGGAAAACTTCCTCGGCATGACCGTCGGCCAGGCTGTGCTGTGGGCGGCCACCGACGTCGATCCCAAGAACGAGAACCCCGAACTGACCACATCCGAGCCCTATGTCATGGGTTCGCACGCCACCGGCTCGGGCGCCTGGTGTTCGGGTCCCGAGGATGTGTCCCCGCCTGAGTATTTCTGGGGCTACAACCGCATGACGACGATCGAAGGCCTGTTCGGCGCCGGTGACGCGGTCGGCGGCACGCCGCATGCCTTTTCGTCCGGTTCGTTCACCGAGGGCCGCCTTGCCGCCAAGGCTGCCTGCAAATACATCGACGACGGCAAGGCAGAAGGCATCGTTGTATCCGAAGAGCAGATCAACCGCCGCCGGCAGGAGATCTACAAGCCGATGGAGCATTACCGGATCTACCGTAATGCGATCGTGGCGGGCGACGTCAATCCGCACTACATCAATCCCAAGCAGGGCCTGGACCGCCTGCAGAAGCTGATGGACGAGTATTGCGGCGGGGTGACCGTCAACTACATGACCAACGAGAAGCTCCTGAACATCGGGCTGAAGAAGCTCAAGATCATGGAGGAAGACCTGCAGAACCTGGCCGCAAAGGACGTTCACGAACTGCTGCGCGCCTGGGAATTGATGCACCGCCACCGCGCCGCCGAGTGTGTGACGCAGCACACGCTGTTTCGCAAGGAGACCCGCTGGCCGGGGTACTACTACCGGGGCGACGCCATGAAAGTGGACGATGCGAACTGGCACGTGCTGACGGTTTCTCGCCGCGATCCGGAAACCGGGGAATACACCATGGAGAAAGCGCCTTGTTATCACCTGGTCGGCGAAAACGAGTAGT
>JBMTEY010000145.1:0-6064 GCA_049433545.1 Burkholderiales bacterium
GTGAACCAGGGCGGCAAGCGCAAGGGCGCGGTGTGCTCCTACCTGGAAACCTGGCATCTCGACATCGAGGAATTCCTCGAGCTGCGCAAGAACACCGGTGACGACCGCCGCCGCACCCATGACATGAACACCTCGAACTGGATTCCCGACCTGTTCATGAAGCGCGTCATGGAAAACGGCGAGTGGACGCTGTTCTCCCCGTCCGACGTGCCGGACCTGCACGAGAAATTCGGCAAGGCGTTCGAAAAAGCCTATCTCGAATACGAAGCCAAGTGCACCCGCGGCGAAATGAAGCTCTACAAGAAGGTCCCGGCCAACCAGCTCTGGCGAAAAATGCTGACCATGCTGTTCGAGACCGGTCATCCGTGGATTACATTCAAGGATCCCTGCAACCTGCGCTCGCCGCAGCAGCACGTCGGCGTCGTGCACAGCTCCAATCTGTGTACCGAGATCACGCTGAATACCGGCCCCGACGAGATCGCTGTGTGCAACCTGGCCTCGGTCAACATGCCGGCCCACCTCGACCTGTCGACCGGCCTGCTTGACATGGAGAAACTGAAGCGCACGATCGGCACCGGCATGCGCATGCTCGACAACGTGATCGACCTCAATTTCTACAACGTCAACAAGGCGCGCAATTCCAACTTCAAGCATCGTCCGGTAGGGCTGGGCATCATGGGTTTCCAGGATTGCCTGCACATGCTGCGCATCCCCTATGGTTCTCCGGCGGCAGTTCAATTTGCCGATCAATCGATGGAGCAGGTGGCCTACACCGCCTATTCCGCGTCCGCTGACCTGGCTGAAGAGCGCGGGCCGTATTCCACGTTCAAGGGTTCTCTGTGGGACCGCGGCATCCTGCCGCACGATTCCCTCAAGGTTCTTGCGGAGGAGCGCGGTGGTTATGTTGACTGCGATCTGTCCACCACGCTGGACTGGGAAGGACTGCGCGGCCGCATCCAGCGCAGCGGCATCCGCAACTCGAACTGCATTGCCATTGCGCCGACTGCGACCATTGCCAACATCACCGGCCTGTCGCAGTGCATCGAGCCGACCTACCAGAACCTCTACGTCAAATCCAACCTGTCGGGCGAGTTCACGGTCGTCAACGAATTCCTGGTGCGCGACCTGAAGAAGCTCAACTTGTGGGACGAGGTGATGGTCGCCGACCTGAAATACTTCGACGGATCGCTGGCGAAGATTGATCGCGTTCCGCCGGACGTGCGCAGCCTCTATGCCACGGCTTTCGAAATTGATGCGAGCTGGCTGGTGGAATGCGCGGCTCGGCGCCAGAAATGGATCGACCAGTCGCAGTCGCTCAACATCTACATGGCCGGGGCTTCGGGCAAGAAACTCGACGACACCTACAAGCTGGCCTGGCTGCGCGGCCTGAAGACGACCTATTACCTGCGTACGTTGGGTGCGACTTCCACCGAAAAATCGACGTCCAAGGCCGGCCAGCTCAATGCCGTGTCATCGGATGGCGGGGCGGGCGAACAGCCCAAGGTGTGCTCGATACTCGACCCCGAGTGCGAGGCGTGCCAGTAGGCATTGCCGGAACAACAACGGAACATTGAATAGGCAGGTGCGGATCAGGTTCAGCTACACCGGAAAGGCGGCGGTTTCACCCATAACGCACATGAAGATCCGCCACCCGCGCCGGAAGGTGTCCACCCACAAAGCCAATAAAGGAGACTGAAGATGTTGCAGTTTGAAGAAACCGGAATCGCCGGATCGGCGGCAAGGCAACCCGTGACGGCGGATCGTACGCCGGCGCAGGCTCCCGCGGAAGAGCAGCTGAGGCGGGTCAATATTGCCGACAAGCGCATTATCAACGGTCGCACCGACGTCAACCAGCTGGTGCCGTTCAAGTACAAGTGGGCCTGGGACAAGTACCTGTCGGCCTGCGCGAACCACTGGATGCCGCAGGAAATCCAGATGAGCCGCGACATCGAACTGTGGAAAAACCCCAACGGCCTGACCGAGGACGAGCGCCGCATCGTCAAGCGCAACCTCGGCTTTTTCGTCACCGCCGATTCGCTGGCGGCGAACAACATCGTGCTCGGCACCTACCGCCACATCACCGCGCCGGAGTGCCGCCAGTACCTGCTGCGCCAGGCGTTCGAGGAGGCGATCCACACCCACGCCTACCAGTACATCGTGGAGAGCCTGGGCCTCAATGAGGGCGAGATATTCAACGCCTACCACGAGGTTTCGTCGATCCGCGACAAGGACGAGTTCCTGATCCCGTTCATCGACGTGCTGACCAACCCGGAATTCAAGACCGGCACTCCGGAAAACGACCAGAAGCTGCTGAAAAGCCTGATCGTGTTCGCCTGCCTGATGGAAGGACTGTTTTTCTACGTCGGATTCGCGCAGATCCTCGCGCTGGGCCGGCAGAACAAGATGACCGGTGCCGCGGAGCAGTACCAGTACATCCTGCGCGACGAATCCATGCACTGCAACTTCGGTATCGACCTGATCAACCAGATCAAGCTCGAGAATCCGCATTTGTGGACCGCGGAGTTCCGCGAGGAACTGCGCGAACTCTTCCACCGGGGCGTCGAGCTGGAATACAAGTACGCCGAGGACACCATGCCGCGCGGCGTGCTGGGCCTGAATGCCGCGATGTTCAAGGAATACCTGCGCTTCATCGCCAATCGCCGCGCCCAGCAGATCGGCCTGGAGCCCCTGTTCGAGGGTGCCACCAATCCGTTCCCGTGGATGGCGGAAATGATCGATTTGAAGAAAGAGCGGAATTTCTTCGAAACCCGCGTCATTGAATACCAGACCGGGGGGGCATTGTCCTGGGATTGACGGTTTTTTTCGGGCTAGTCGGATGGAGGGGCTGGAGAATCATGCGATTGATGATGCGGATTCAATCAACAAGCGGCACCCGGTGCTGATGCATCAATACAGCCGGCGGCGCATTGCACTGCGAAACACATCGCAGGGCGGCGCCGCCGGATTCTTTCCGGATTCCGGTTTTTATCATCCTCAAGGAGCAAAACCTTGGCGCTCAGTCTGAAGTTCAGGCGTTACCGCAGCCGCAGGACGAATTTGCATACGGTTACCGAACTGCGTGCGGAAGACAACTGTACCCTGTGGCTGCGTTTCGATGACGGGCTGGAGGGCCACATCTACCTCGGCGACCTGGTCGGCGGCACTGCCCTGGAGGTGCTGTCTGACGCCGCACTGTTCCGGCGCGTCGCCTTTGATCCAGTGTCGAATGTGCTGACCTGGAGCGGCGGCATACGCGTCGATCCGGACATGCTTTACCGCAACCTGGCCAACAAGGCCGGGGCGGCGCTGCACTAGCGGAGGAGCATCATCAGCAGGGCAAAGGGCGCAGAATTGCCGCAAGGCGGCGTGCGCACAGCTAAGTGGACGTGACGGAGGTTCTCATGGCAAAAGCAAAGAAGAAGGCGGCGAAAAAGAAGGCAGGCAAGAAAAAGAAAGCGGCGGTGAAAAAAGTCGTACGCAAGGCGGCGCGGAAAAGTGTGAACCGGAAAGCGGCGAAAAAAAAGCCGGCTCGAAAGCCGGCTAGGAAAAAAACAGTCAAGAAAAAGCCTGCCGTCAAAAAGCGGGCGGCCGCGAAGCCTGCATCCCAGGTAATGCCGGGACCGGCTCCGGTAGCGCCCCGTCCGATTGCGATTCCAGGTGCCTGGCCGTTCCCGATGGGAAACAAGCCCTGACACCCGCGCCGTGCTGCGGGGTCGGTCTCGGGAGTAGTCCGACGCCCGCTGCGGGCAGCGTGTAGCAACCGCGGACAGCAGGGGGTTAAGATACCCAATCCGCGCCGTCCGGGCAAGGCACCGGGGGTAGCCTGCACCCCCAAATCTACTATAAAAACGTTTAAAATCAATAAGTTATAATTTTTTAAAATTGCCGGGCGTCCCGGTCCCCGGCGCTGCGCCTGGCCGGCCCGTTACCGAAAATGAGCCCGAACCGGGACAGGGTTTACACTGGCGGCGATGATATTCCGGGGACGGATGATGATGGCGCGCACGATCTGCGGTTTGCTGCTGCTGTGCTGGATGGCGGTATCGGCCGCGCAAACGGCACACCCCGATATCAGTACGCGCGTGGTTCGCGGCGGTTTCGACGACGTCAGGGAACGTCTGGTCATGGCGCTGGAAAACCGTGGACTGGTCATCAATTACACCGCGCGCGTCGGGGCCATGCTGGAACGCACCGGCCGCGATCTGGGGCGCGACAAGCCGGTGTTCGGCAAGGCCGAAGTGCTCGAGTTCTGCAGTGCGCGGATTTCCCGCGAGACCATGGAAGCCGATCCGCACAACATTGTTTTCTGTCCCTACGCGATCGCGGTGTACACGCTGCCGGCTGTGCCCGGGACGGTTTACCTGTCGTACCGCGTACCTGCGCCTGCCGGTTCCGCTGAATCCGTCCGTGCCCTGGCTGCGGTGGGCAAACTTCTGGCGGACATCGTCGGCGAAGCAGCCCGATAGGCGATCGCAGCGCCCGCGTCAGGCGGCGCGCCGGTTCCAGATTTCACGGCAGGATGCGATGGCGTGATCGACATCCGCCGCGGACACATGGCGATGGGTCACGAAACGCAGTGATGTCGAATCGCCGGGGCTGACCGCGACGCCGCGGGCCCTGAAATCCTCCGACCACTGCAGCGCATCGCGACCGCTGGCGCGCACGCTGATCCGCACGATGTTGGTCTCGATGCCCGAGGGATCGACCAGGGAGGGATCGACCGCATGCAGGCCGGCGGCCAGCCGCTTCGCCGTGGCGTGATCTTCTGCCAGGCGATCGACCATGGTTTCCAGTGCGACGATGCCGGCGGCGGCGATCAATCCAGCCTGGCGCATCGCGCCGCCGACCATGCGCCGGAATGGCCGCGCGCGTTCGATGAATGCGGTCGCGCCGCACAATACCGACCCTACCGGTGCGGACAGTCCCTTGGACACGCAGAAACACACCGAGTCGGTGTACCGGGCGATCGTGGACGCCGGCACACCCAGCGCAACGGCGGCGTTGAACAGCCGTGCGCCGTCGGTGTGCACTGGAACCCCGTGTTTCTGCGCGAGTTCGTGCACCATGGCCATGTGCGCCAGCGGCAGCACCGTGCCCCCGGCGCCGTTGTGCGTGGTTTCCATGCAGATCAGCGCGGTGCCGAAATTGTGGCGCGTCGCCGGTCGTATTGATTCACGCAGTGCCGCTTCATCCATCGCGCCGCGCGTCCCCGGCAGGCCCTTGTAATAAACGCCGGCCACTGCGGAGAGTCCGCCCAGTTCGTTGTTGAGTATGTGGGCGCCGCGTTCAAGCAGCACTTCGCCGGCGCGGGAAGTGTGCGCAAGCACGGCCACCAGGTTGGTCATGGTGCCGCTGGGCATGTAAAGGCCGGCTTCCTTGCCGGTCATTTTTGCCGCCAGCGCTTCGAGCCTGGCGACGGTCGGATCGCCGTCGCGGGAATCGTCGCCCTGGGTAGCCTGCTGCATGGCGGCCAGCATTTCCGCCGTGGGTTGCGTAACCGTATCGGTGCGCAGATCGATGAGTTTTGTCATGGTTCTTGTTTCCGGGATCGTGATTAATAGCACTCTTCCTGTCCGTCAGGCTGCACCGGGCGCGCGACGAAGCCGAAACGTCCGGGCACTTCGTCGCTGCGAATCGGCAGCACCGGAATGCGTGTCCCGCCCAGATCCAGCTCGAGCGGTGACCGCCGGCCGGCCTGCAGCGCATCCAGGGTCGCCGCGAGTGAGGTTTCGCCGCCGGGCGCATCGAGCCTGGGCAGCACGGCTTCGAGATCGCGGTCATGCAGCAGGCCGATGCCGAGATCGGTTTCGAGCAGCAGCAGACCCTGTTCATCCAGGTATGCGCCGCGGATCGAGCTGACCGGTGCGCCGCCGTGCGAGGCCAGTTCCAGCGGCGCGCCCGGTGCGGAGACCGCGCGGTAGACCAGCGGCGTGTATTCCAGGCTGACATAGACCCGCTGCGGGCCGTTCTGGAAAAACCAGCGCCCCTGTCCGTCACTGGCGTAATTGCGTCCGAAAAAAGCGGCGATACCCGGATTCACCACGCGTTCACCTTTGAGCAGCCA
>JBMTEY010000146.1:0-6055 GCA_049433545.1 Burkholderiales bacterium
ACATGCAGAATCTTGCCGGCAATGTTCTGCGAAATGTCGGTCATGCCCACGGCAAGCTCACCCCCCTCTTCCACCCGTACCCAGATCTGGTACTCGGCGTCGTAATACAGCTCGGGGCGAAACTCGCAGCCATTGCATTCCATGCCGCCAGTTTAACCGCAGCGCCGCTTCACGTTCAGATCACGCCTTTTTCATGGAGCAGATCGAGCGAGTCGCTGACGTTCTCGTGTATCGCCAGCTTGCGCGGCGACAGCCCCAGCGCCAATCCGAGCAGTTGCGTGAAGTAGACGACTTTCACCTTGGTCTTGATGCCGAACTGCGTCTCGGCGCGCACCTGGTGCATTTCAAGGCCGGAATGACAGGTCGGGCATTCGGTGGCGATCACCTCGGCGCCGGATTCTTCGGCGGCCTGCAACAGGTTCAGCACCAGCTGCGTCGAGGTATCGGAGTCCGACAGCGTATGTGCGCCACCACAACATGCTGTTTTTAAAGGAAAATCTACGTTTTCTGCACCGGCAGCCTTGAGCAGGTCGTCCATGAAATGCGGCTTGTTGGTCGATTCCGAACCGGGCCCCTGATCCTTCTCCGGAAAAATCTGTCGCGGCCGGGTGTACATGCAGCCGTAGTAATTGGCGATCTTCAGGCCGTTGAGGTTCTTGCGGATGCGTGCCTTGATGCCTTCGGGGCCGAGTTCTTCCATCAGCCATTCCAGCAGGTGCAGTGTGCGCACATCGCCGTTGTAGACCGGGTCATCGGCCTTCTTCGCCAGGTCCTGCACGGTCTGCATCGCCTCGGTCGAGGTCGCGCACTCGTACTCGGCTTTCTTCAGGTTGTGATAACAGCCGTTGCACGGCGCCATCACGGTATTCAATCCCATCTTTTCCGCGGCGATCGCCATGTTGCGCGCCGACATATAGGTCTGCAGCATGGGATGGATGTTTTTCACCTCCATCGCGCCGCAGCAGTTCCAGTCCTTCAGCGTTTCCATCTCGAGGTCGAGCGCGTCGACCAGCGCGCGGGTCGAACGATCATAGGGTCCGCCCGAACCTTCGAGCGCGCATCCCGGGTAATAGGCAACTTTCGTCATGTTCAGTGCGTCCCCGCTTTATGTGTTCCGGCCCTGGCTTTCTGTTCCTCGACGTACTGGCGCAGCACCTCGCCGGTGCGGCCCCAGGACTTCGTGCGCGGCTTGAACACCATCGCCAGCCCCATCTGCAGCGGACCTGCGATCGGCATGCGCGCGATGAAGGCGCCGATGCGGCCTTCGCGCAGCAGCGGCCACTTGTTCATGCGCGCCACCATGATGCCCAGCCAGCCGGTCTTCACCAGCTGGACGATGTCCTGCCCGGTTTTCCTGAAAAAGTTCTGGATGACCTCGGTATCCTCGATGCGGCCGCGCTCCAGGCACTGGCGGGTGAATTCCTCGTCGAATACCGTGGAACTCGACTTCTGCACATGCCCTTCGTCCTCCATCCAGTGCTGCAGCGCCTTCATCACGCCCTCGGGCTTGACGTCCTTGGGACAGATGTTGGTGCACTTGTTGCACGACACGCACTGCCAGATGATTTCCTTGTCCTTGAGGATCTCGTCCTTCATGCCGAGATTGGTCAGGTAGATCCAGTAGCGCGGATTGAAATCCGAATTGATCGCGTACATGGTGCAGGAATTGGTGCACGAGCCGCACTGCCAGCAGCGGTGCACGTTCTCGCCGCCGGGATAGGACTGGATGGTCTTGAAGAAATCAGGATCGTAGTCGCTGACGTAGCGCGGCTTCATCATCGTGTTCCAGTGTCCTGAAACATCGACGCCGTCGACCACCAGCTTGTCCTTGGTCATCAGGTCGCCGGGGGCGACCAGCGATTTTTCGTGTATCGCCATCTCAGTGCATTCCTGGTTGAACTGCCGCAGCCGGTTTCCTGACACGGTCGGGACGCGCGCCGGGCGCGGCGTCGATGCCGAGCAGGCGTTTCAACTGCTCATTGGGCGGCACGCCGCGGCCGAAATCGGCGCCCAGGCTGCCCTCGGTCATGGAACGGAAATAGGCGAGATAGGCCTGCCCCTGCACCAGGTCGATCCACAATGCCTCGTCGCGGTAAATCCCTTGCGCGGCCAACTGCTCCGCGATCCAGCGCCGCGCCCCCTCGAATACTCCCGGATCGTTGCTGAACGGCACTTCGCGCATGGCGTCGCCGCCGCGGACGAATTCGCGCAGCGCGCCGCTTTGCGTGGCCTGATCCCACACCCAGCGCGTCATCAGCGGATAACTTCCGGCATCGGCATAGTGCAGCGCTTCAGCGGCGAAATCCCAGGCGGCGCGGCGCAGCTTCGCCGCGGCCTTGACGCTGGCGCGGTCGCCGTCAACAGCGCCGGGCATGGCATCGACGAACTGCTGCAGGCGCGCGCCGGCAGCTTGCGTGCCGAGCCACAGATCCGCCATCAGCGCGGCCGTGCGTTCCTCGCCCAGTTTTTCCAGCGCCGGATAGAGCTTGCGGCGCGCGGTGAACACTGTCGCCAGCAACCGGGTCACTTCGTCGAGACCAGCCGCAGCAGACTGCGCGCTTTCGCGTGAGGCAGCAAACGTATCGCGCTTGGCCGCGAGCGCCGCCAGGTAACTTTCCATGCCGCCATCCTGCTCCGCTGCCGCCAGCAGCGCTTCGTAATGGCGCAGGAATGCTGCGGCATCGAGCGCCACCGGCAGTTCGACCGGCGCCACCCCGGCAACGGCAATGTCAGTAAGCGCTTCTGCAGCGCGTTTGCGGGACCAGAACACGGATTACGCCGCCTTCTGTCCGGAGGCGGTCAGGTCGCCCACCGCGCGCACCGCCATGCCCAGGCCATGCGCAATGCAGGTATCGATGTCTTCGGGACCGAGCGCCGAACCGCCGACGTAAATGCCGCGGCGTGAAGTGGAAAAGGTCGCGGTGTAATGTTCACCGCGCCGCAGGAAACCATGGTGCTCGAGTTCGACGCCGAACACCTTGGCGATCTCCGGATTGTCGAGGTTGGGATCCATGCCGATCGCATGCACCACCAGGTCGAAAGGAATCACGATCGGGCGCTTGACCAGCGTATCCTCGCCCTTGACCAGCAGGCGGCCGTCCGGCGCTTTCGTCACTTCGGCGATGCGCGCCTTGACGAACTTGGTGTGGAACTCTTCCTGCGAACGCCAGTAGAACTTGTCTTCGTAGAGGCCGAAAGTGCGGATGTCCATGTAATAGATATAGACGTCCGTTTTCGGTGAAAGCTCCTTGATCTCCATCGCCAGGTTGGTCGACACCGTGCAGCAGATCTTGGAACACCATTCGCGGCCGATCTGGCGGTCGCGCGACCCGACGCAGAGCAGTATGCACACCCGTTCCGGCACGCGGCCGTCCGAAGGGCAGGCGATTTTTCCGGCGGTCACCATCTGCTCGACCTGGGTCGTGGTCACCACGTCCTCGTAGGTGCCGAAACCCCACTCCGGCTTGTTGATCGAATCGAAATGGGTGAAACCGGTGCCGAGGATGACCGCCCCGGCATTGACGGTCTGGCCGTTCGACAGCGTCGCGGTGAAGTTGCCAAACTCGCCGTCAAGTTTCGTAACCTTTGCACTTTTGTGAACTGAAATGCGCGAATCGTCCTCGACACGTTTCACCATGCGTCCAATGGCGTCTTTCGCCCATTCGCCGGAAGGCACCAGTTTCGCGTAACCGGAAAGGATGGGCGCACCGCCCAGCCTGCTTTCCTTTTCCACCAGCACCACGCGTTTGCCCACGGAAGCCGCAGCTGCCGCGGCTGAAAGGCCGGTCGGGCCGGCGCCTACGATCAATACGGTGTCATTCATTGTTTATCGGCTGATCGCCAGTTCAGGGTTATAGAGATATTCGATGCGCCCCGCTTCGACTTCCTTGAGGTAGGCCTCGAAATTTCGCTTGGATTCGTCCCAGGAAATGCCCATTTTCTCGACCACTTCCTCGCAGGGGCTGGCATGCCACTGCAGTTGCACGATCTTGAACGGATCGGCGCCGCAGGCCAGGGCCGCAAACTGGATATCGGCCATGATCGGCACCGAGTAGTTCTTCTCGTGCGCCTTGCCGATCCACTGGTTCTTGTCCATGGTGGTGATGCAGCCGGTGTCTATGCCCAGCATCACGTCGGCGTTGGCCTCTTCGCGGGCAATCTTGATCTTGCGGTCGATGGTGAAGGAACGCGTGAACTCGCGCTCGGAGATGATGTGGCGGAAGCCGAAGCCGCAGCAGTCGTACCAGGTTGAGTAGTCGATCACCTGCGCCCCCAGCGCTTCGGCAACCGAGGTGCCCACCGCGGTGCGGTTGCCGCCGAGCACGGTCGGATCGTAGATCGCGTCCTCGTGCACCATCTTGTAGTAATGGCAGGCGGTGTGCACCGTGGCGCGCACCTTGGACACGTCGATGGTCTGCAGTTCGGAAGCGATGCGCTTGCGCATCACGTGCACCCATTCCGAGTAATGCACGATCTCCTCGGGTATCACCAGCTTGCCGTCGACAAGGCGGCCGAGCTTGCCGAGGATCTTGCGCACTTTCTCGCGCAACTGGGGAGATTCGATCAGGTACTTGCGCACTTCCTTGTAGTTGCCGTACGAGGTGCCGCAATGCACCAGCGGGAAAAAATGCCCGGGTTCATGGCCGTGGTTTTTGCCCGACACGTACGCCTGGTGGAAGTTGCGCAGGAACACCGCGGCAAGCGATTCCAGATTGCCGATGCCCGAGCCGTGGTAGTTCCAGGCTGTACACGAAGTCTGGTCGGTCTCGTCGAGATAATCCCTGCCGCCCACCATGCCCAGCTTGTTCATGGTCCACAGCAGCGCGGTCGGGTAACCCGGGATGTTGCCGCACTGGCCGCAGGACTTGTGGTGCCACAGCTGTGAGGTCGGGATTTTCTTGTTCCAGCCGAACAGCGTCTGCACGTCTACGGGTTTGTGCGCATCGGACACGCGGTGGACGATGATCTCGCCTTCCTTCTCCAGCTGCCACATGTGGTCGCGCACGTCATCCATGCGCTCGGACAGGTCCATCGTCCGGCGGTCGACGTGTTTTTCCACCCACGCCGTCGCCTTGGCGGCATCTTCCGGCGACAGGTTGGTCGGCTGGAAAAACGAGCCGTGCCCGGCGATTCCCGTACCGTCGCTGGGGTGTTGTTCGGTGCTCATGCTTACTACCTCCTCAGGTGGCTGCCATGTCATGAAACAGCATGGCCAGCCGGTTGATGCACGCTGCGGAACCGCTAATCCTCGTCCTTGGCGTCTTCCAGCATTTCTTCGTATTCCTCGCGCTTCTCGTCAATGAAATCCTGGATCACGTCGAACAGGTTTTCATCCATTGTTTCCAGTGATTCGAGTACGCCTGTCATTTCCCATATGGTGTACATCTCGACCGAAGTCTTCAGCGATACTTCCCACGCCGTGTCCGTGGTCTGCAGCGTGCGCACCGGGATCGCCTTGCGCAGCGTCTTCAGGTTGCCCTTGACCTTCTGGATGTTGGGGCCCCAGTCGGGAAAGTGATCGGGCTGGATCATGTCAGGCGAGAGCTGGTTGCCGGTGGTGATCAGTTTCAGCATCACCCGTCCGAAAGGCCTCAGCACGTCCTTGGCCGACTGGAAACCGTGCTTGATCGCCACTTCGCGCATGATGGCGACCAGGCCGCCGGGGGAATTCTTGAACGGGCAGCGCGCGGCACAGGTCATGCACTGCGCGCAGGCCCAGATCTTCTCCTGCATCGCGTCGTAGATCTGCTCGACGTTTTCGGTCCACAGCAGCTGCACGATCTCGCGCGGGCTGTAGTCGTAGAAATGCGCCGACGGGCAGGTCGCGGTGCAGATACCGCAGTTCAGACAGCCGTTCAGCTCATGGTCATAACGGATATCACTCTTGATATCCTCGAACACTTCGCGCATTTTCGCGTAGGTCGCCATGGCTGATCGGCTTCCTGACCTATTTCTTCTTCATGAAAAAGATGAATTCCTTGTCCGCCGCGTCCGACGACAGCAATTCATTGCCGGTCTGCTTGGAAAAAGCCTGGAAATCCTTGACCGAGCCGGG
>JBMTEY010000147.1:0-6048 GCA_049433545.1 Burkholderiales bacterium
AAGGACGCCGGCCGCATCGCGGGTCTCGACGTCAAGCGCATCATCAACGAGCCGACCGCGGCGGCACTCGCCTTCGGCATGGACAAGCAGAAGGGCGACCGCAAGATCGCGGTGTATGACCTCGGCGGCGGCACCTTCGACGTGTCGATCATCGAGATCGCCGAAGTCGAGGGCGAGCACCAGTTCGAAGTGCTGTCGACCAACGGCGACACCTTCCTCGGCGGCGAGGACTTCGACCAGCGCCTGATGGATTACCTGTGCGACGAATTCAAGAAGGAATCCGGCGTCGACCTGAAGAAAGACATGCTCGCGCTGCAGCGGCTGAAGGACGCCGCCGAGAAGGCCAAGATCGAACTGTCGTCGAGCGCGCAGACCGAAATCAACCTGCCCTACATCACCGCCGACCAGTCGGGTCCGAAACACCTGGCGATCAAGATCACCCGCGCCAAGTTCGAGGCGCTGGTGGAAGACCTGATCGCGCGCACCATCAAGCCCTGCGAAACCGCGGTCAAGGATGCCGGCGTCAAGCTCTCCGACATCCAGGACGTGATCCTCGTCGGCGGCCAGACGCGCATGCCGAAAGTGCAGGAAGCGGTGAAGAACTTCTTCGGCAAGGAGCCGCGCAAGGACGTCAACCCGGATGAAGCGGTTGCCGTGGGTGCGGCGATCCAGGCCGGCGTGCTCAAGGGCGACGTCAAGGACGTGCTGCTGCTCGACGTGACCCCGCTGTCGCTGGGCATCGAGACGCTGGGCGGCGTGCTGACCAAGCTGATCCAGAAAAACACCACGATCCCGACCAAGGCGTCGCAGGTGTTCTCGACCGCGGAAGACAACCAGGGCGCGGTGACCATCCACGTGCTGCAGGGCGAGCGCGAGATGGCCAAGGCCAACAAGTCGCTGGGCCAGTTCAACCTGACCGACATCCCGCCGGCGCCCCGCGGCATGCCGCAGATCGAGGTCACCTTCGACATCGACGCCAACGGCATTCTCCACGTCTCGGCCAAGGACAAGGCCACCGGCAAGGAAAACAAGATCAAGATCCAGGCGAGCTCGGGCCTCTCCGAAGAAGAGATCCAGCGCATGGTGAAGGACGCCGAGGCCAACGCCGAGGAAGACAAGAAGCTGCGCGAACTGGTCGACGCGCGCAACCAGTGCGACGCGATGATCCACAGCGTGAAGAAATCGCTGGCGGAGCACGGCGACAAGGTCGATGCCGGTGAAAAGGAAAAGATCGAGGCCGCACTGAAAGAAGCCGAAGCCGTGATCAAGAGCGAAGACAAGGCCGACATCGAAGCCAAGACCAAGGCGCTGGCGGAGTCGGCGCACAAGCTGGCCGAGCAGGTGTACAAGGAGCAGCAGGAGAAATCGGGCGCTGCAGCCGGCGCGCAATCCGGCAGCGGTGAGCAGCCCAACGATGGCGGCGGCAGGAAAAAGGACGAAGGCGACGTGGTCGACGCCGAGTTCGAGGAAGTGAAAGACGGCAAGAAGTAATCAGTTATACGTCCGCAGGCCGGGGCGCAGCGGTGTTGAGGATGGCTCCTCCGCGCCCTGCGCCTTTGGCGTATTCGGGGTGACAGGTTCGGGGTAACTGGAAACATGGCGAAAAAAGACTATTACGAAGTGCTGGGCGTCAACCGCGACGCCTCCGAGGACGACCTGAAAAAGTCGTACCGCAAGCTCGCCATGAAATGGCATCCGGACCGCAATCCTGACAATCCGAAGGCGGAAGAACATTTCAAGGAGGCCAAGGAAGCGTACGAAGTACTGACCGATCCGCAGAAGCGCGCGGCCTACGACCAGTTCGGCCATGCCGGCGTCGATCCTTCCGCTGCGGCGGGCGCCGGTGCCGGTGCGGGATTCGGCGGCTTCGCCGACGCCTTCGGCGACATCTTCGGCGACATCTTCGGCGGCGCCGGTGGCGGCGGCCGACAGCGGTCAACGGTATTCCGCGGCGCCGACCTGCGCTACAACCTTGAAGTCTCGCTGGAAGACGCCGCGCGCGGCACCGAGACGCGCATCCGCATCCCGGCGATGGAGGAATGCGAAACCTGCCACGGCAGCGGCGCGAAGCCCGGCACCCAGCCCACCACCTGCACTACCTGCGGCGGCCACGGCCAGGTGCGCATGCAGCAGGGTTTCTTCTCGATCCAGCAGACCTGTCCGCGCTGCCACGGCACCGGCAAGATGGTGGCCAACCCCTGCGGCACCTGCTCGGGCAGCGGCCGCATCAAGAAACACAAGACGCTGGCAGTGAAAATCCCGGCCGGCGTCGACGACGGCGACCGCATACGGTTGTCGGGCGAAGGCGAAGCCGGCGTCAACGGCGGCCCTTCCGGTGATCTTTACGTGGTGATCCAGATCAAGCAGCACAGCGTGTTCACGCGCGACCACAATGACCTGCACTGCGAAATGCCGGTGAGTTTCACCACCGCGGCGCTGGGCGGAGAAATCGAGATCCCGACGCTCGACGGTTACGCCAAGATCAGGATCCCGGCGGAAACACAAAGCGGAAAAATTTTCCGGCTGCGCGGCAAGGGCATCAAGGGCGTGCGCTCATCGACCCACGGCGACCTGATGTGCCATGTCGTGGTCGAAACGCCGATCAGCCTGACCGCGCGCCAGAAGGAACTGCTGCAGGAATTCGAGGCCATCAGCAACAAGGACGCCGCACGCCACAATCCGCGCGCGAAATCGTGGATGGACCGGGTCAAGGAGTTTTTTGCCGAGTAAACCCGTAGCCAACGACAAAAAAGCCGGCGCATGCGCCGGCTTTTTTGTGACTGCAGAAAGCTTTACTGCTGCTTCAGCCCGCCGTCCTTGACCACTTTTGCATACTTGGCGATCTCGGACTTGATGTAATCGCCGAAACCCTGCGCGGTGCCGCCCAGCGGGTCGGCACCCAGGCGCGCCAGCCGCTCGCGCACGTCAGGCAGTTGCAGCGCCTTGTTGATGTCGGCGTTGAGGCGGTTGATCGCCACTGCCGGCGTGCCGGCCGGCAGCACCGCGCCGTACCAGTTGATCATGTCGTAGCCTTTGACGCCTGCCTCGTCGACGGTCGGCACATTGGGCAGCGCGGGATTGCGCTTGGCGCTGGTCACCGCCAGCGCGCGCATGCGCCCGCTCTTGATGTGGGGCACCGCCACCGGCGCGGTATTGAATCCCAGCTGCACCTCGCCGGATATCAACGCCACAGCGGACGGCGCGCCGCCCTTGTACGGCACGTGGACCATGTTGATCTTTGCCATGCTCTTCAGCAGTTCCGCGGCTATGTGTTCCGGGCTGCCGTCACCTGAAGAAGCGAAATTGATGGAACGGGATTTGGCCAGCGCAATGACGTCAGCCACCGATTTGGGGGATGACGACGGCGGCACCACCACGAACATCGGCACCGAAGCCACGTTGATCAGCGGCGTGAAATCGCGCTCAAGATCGTAATCGAGCTTCCTGTACAGCGACTTGCTGATCGCGTGCGACACCGAAATGAACATCACGGTATAACCGTCCGGCGCCGCACGGGCGGCAATGCCCGCGGCCAGATTGGCGTTGGCGCCGGGCCGGTTGTCGACGATCACCTGCTGGCCGAGGCTGTCGGTCAGCTTGACGGCAACGGTGCGCGCCATGGTGTCGGTGCCGCCGCCCGGAGCGTAACCAACCAGGAACCGTATCGGTTTCGAAGGATAGTCCTGCGCCGCCACGGCACCTGCCCAAACAACCAGCGCCAGCGTTGTGATACCGATGATGCTCCGCTTCATGTTGCTCTCCTCCGTATTGTATTAATTGAAAGCCGGGGCCTGATTCAGCCGACGGCCACGGCCTGCAATTTCGGGTTGCGCAGCTGCTTCACCACGGCATCGGCAAACGACCGTGTGTTGCCGCGGCCGCCGAGGTCGCCGGTACGCGCATGGTCGTCCGCCAGCGCCGCATCCACCGCCGCCTGTATCGCCTGGCAGGCCTGCACGAACGCCAGTTTGCCGTGACGCAGGCCCAGCCATTCCAGCAACAGCGCCGCCGACAGGATCATGCCCGACGGGTTTGCAACCCCTTTTCCGGCAATGTCCGGCGCGGAGCCGTGGCCGGCATTGGCGATGGCGTGTTTGTCGCCGGCGTTGATCGCCGCCGCCAGGCCAAGGCCGCCTGACAGCGCCACCGCCAGGTTCGACAGGATGTCGCCGAACATGTTGGAAATCAGGATCACGTCGTGACGTTCCGGCCGCGAATAGATATCTGCGGCCATCGCGTCGATGTCCATCTCGCGCAGCGCAATGTCCTTGTGCGTCTTCGCCAGTTCGTAGGCCGGAGCCATGAACAGGCCATCGCTCATCTGCAGCACGTGGCGCTTGCCCACCGCGGTGACGCGCTTGCTGCGCCGCGCGGCGTAATCGAAGGCGACTTTCGCGATGCGCTCCGAACCCTGGCGGGTGATCTTGCGCACCGACAGCGCGACGTCCTCGGTGGGCATGAACTCGCCTATGCCCTGGAACATGGTGCGGTCGGAATAGAATCCCTCGGTGTTCTCGCGCACGATCAGCACGTCCAGCCCCTTGCGCGCGTCGTGCATGCCCGGACGGCTGCGCGCCGGACGCAGGTTGGCGTAGAGGTCGAGCCGCTTGCGGATGGTGCCTGGAATGTTGACGCCGCCGTCGGCGAGCGGCGGATAGTCGGTCATGCCGCAGGGCCCGACGATGGCACCGTCGGCGTCGATCGCCGCCTGCAGCGCGCTGTCTGTCAGCGTGGTACCGTGCTTGCGGTGGCTGGCCATGCCGACCTCGATGTCGGCAAAGCGCAGCCCCAGTGAAAACTCCGCGTCCGCCGCTTTCACCACCACCATAGCCGCAGCGACGATTTCCGGGCCGATGTCGTCCCCGGCCATGACCACGATGTTCATGCCTGCCCTCTTGAATCAGCGGCCATGACTATACAGCGCAAACCTCACACCGCATATTTTTTAACGGTCTTCCAGTCAATCTCGAAACCGAATCCCGGCAGATCGTTGAGGTGCACCTGTCCGTCCTTCACCTGCGCGCGCTCGGTGAACAGTTCAAACCACAGCGGATCGCGGTCGGCATTACCGTGCGATTCGACACCGAAACCCAGCCGCGGGAACGCCGACACTAGGTGGGCGTGCACCTCCGGAACCAGATGCGGAGCCACGCGCACGCCATGCTGCTCGGCGAGGTGGCTCACCCGCAGCGACTCGGTGAATCCGGCGAAACGCGTGGAATCGAACTGCATGAAGCCCAGTGCGCCGCTGGTGATGAAGTCGCGCGCGGTAAAGCGCGTCATCTCGCGCTCGCCGTGGGCCAATGGGATAGTCGTATTCCTCGCCAGCACCGCGAAATCCGCGGGCTGCAGGTACCAGTGCAGCGGCTCCTCCAGCCAGTAAATGTCGTACGGCTCGACCGCATGCGCGAAACGGATGCACTCCTCGATGTCGTACGCGGCGTTCATGTCGAGCATCAGCAGCACGTCCCTGCCGATCGCCGCGCGCGTCATTTTGATGCGCTCGACTTCCTTCTCGATGCTCAACCCCGAAGTCTTCAGCTTGACCGCGCGGTAACCGCGCTTGACGAAGCTCTCCAGTTCCTCCGCGCAAGCCTTCAGCGGCGCGTCGAGCTCGTAATAGCCGCCGGTGGCATAGGTGAACAGCGGCTTGCCCTCGCCGCCCAGCAGCTTCCACACCGGCACGCCCAGCGCCTTGCCCTTGATGTCCCACAGCGCACTGTCGATGCCGCCGATGGCGGCCATGATCTGCGGCCGGTCACCGCGCGACATCGGCTGCGGCAAGCCGTCGCGCCCGCCCATGCCCGTCGCCCGCGGCGACGTCAGCGAAAACAGCTTCTCCCACACCGCGATCTGCGCCGTCGCATCCATCCCACGCGCGACTTCACCGAGCTTCTCCACGTACTCGCAGATCAGCTTCAGCGGCGAACCGTGGATCTGCCCGATGCCGGTCAGCCCGTCATCGGTCTTCACCTCCACCAGCACCACGCTCGAACTGTGCAGTTCCTCGTGCGCCGTCCACAGCGTGTGTTTGAGTTTGCAGGAAAC
>JBMTEY010000148.1:0-5976 GCA_049433545.1 Burkholderiales bacterium
CAGCCTGCACAATTTCGCGATGCCGCTGATCCGTTACGAGCTGCGCGATTACGCCGCCGTCGGCGGATCCTGCGCCTGCGGCCGCACGCTGCCCGTGCTGGAACGCATCACCGGGCGCGAACGCAACATGGTGCGCCTGCCCGACGGCACGCTGCACTGGCCGCTGGTCGGCTTTCATCGTTTCCGCGAGATCGCGCCGGTGCGCCAGTACCAGCTGGTCCAGCACACGCTGCAGGCGGTCGAAGTGCGTCTGGCCTGCGACCGCGCGCTGACCGCGGCCGAGGAGCAGCAGCTCGGCGCGGTGATCCGTGAGGCGCTGGGTTATCCGTTCGAATTGCGTTTTTCGTATTTTGATCGCGAGCTGCCGCGGACGCCGAACGGCAAGTTCGAGGAGTTCGTATCGCGGCTGGCGGGTTGACGTGCGTCAGCGCAGTGCGCCGAACACCTTCTTCACGATGTTGCTCGCCGCTCCCACCGGGTTCTGGCGGAACGATTTTTCCTGCTCGGCGATCATCAGGTAGAGCCCGTCCAGCGCCTTCTGCGTGACGTAGCTCTCGATGCTGGCGTTTTCCTTCTTTATCAGGCCCAGCTGCACACCCTGGCCGGCGAGGTTGTTGTACTGCTGGGCAAGGCCGACGCGGTCGGTGGCTTTTTTGACGATCGGCAGGAAGCGCTGCGTCAGCTGGGCACTGGTGGTGCGCTTGAAATATTCGGTGGCCGCAGTGTCGCCGCCGGTAAGTATGCCCTTGGCATCCTGTACCGACATTTTTTTCACTGCGTCGACCAGCAGCTGTTTCGCTTCGGGCGCGGCGGCTTCAGCAGCGCGGTTCATCGACAGCACCAGTTCATCGGCTTTTTTCTTCATGCCGAACATGCGCAGGCCGCTTTCGACTTTCTTCAGCGCCGGCGGCAGCGGAATCTTGACCTTGGCGTTGGCGAAGTAGCCGTTTTCCTGCCCCAGCAGCTTGACCGCGGCGGCGGAACCGTCGGTCAGCGCCTGGCGCAGGCCGCTGACCGCGTCGGCATTCGAGATGTCGGCGATGCCGGCGGCTGCAGGCAGGCTGAGGAGGGGCGTAATGACAATCGCCAGCAGAACTCCGAGAATACGCGTCATGGCAGTTTCCCTTCTATCCTGATTGAACCCATGCAGAAAGCACGCAGCCTGATTGTAGCCGCGGTTGTCGTCGTCACGGTAGCGCTCGGCGGTTTTTTGCTGTGGAACGCCAAACCCACGGCACCGCAGGTGACTTTCGTTTCGCTGAAGGGCGAAAAAATCACCACGGCCGACCTGCGCGGCAAGGTGGTGCTGGTCAATTTCTGGGCCACCGATTGCGTGATCTGTGTCCGCGAGATGCCGGAAATCACCGCCACCTACCACAAGTACCGGGCGCGGGGATTTGAAACCATCGCGGTGGCGATGAAATACGATCCGCCGAATTATGTGCTCGACTATGTCGAGAAAACCCGGTTGCCGTTTACCGTTGCGCTGGATCCGCTGGGCGAACTGGCGAAGGCCTTTGGCGACGTTAGGCTGACGCCGACCACCTTCGTGATAGACCGCCAGGGCAGGCTGGTCACTCGCATCCTTGGCGAACCGGATTTCGCCAGGCTGCATGCGCTGCTCAAGGAAAAACTCGCCGAATCCTGAGCGGGCTCAGGTGATACCGGCCTCGTGCGCCTGCTGGTCGGCGTGGTACGAAGAGCGCACCAGCGGGCCGCTGGCGGCATGCTGGAAACCCATGCGCTCGGCTTCTGCGGAGTACATTTCGAAAACAGAGGGTTCGACGTAGCGCAGTACCGGCAGGTGATGCACCGAAGGCTGCAGGTACTGGCCGATGGTCAGCATGTCGACGTCGTGGGCGCGCAGGTCACGCATCACCTGCAGGATTTCCTCGTCGGTTTCGCCGAGGCCCACCATCAGGCCTGATTTCGCCGGAATGTGCGGGAAACGCGCCTTGAAATCCTTCAGCAGTTTCAGCGAGTGCGCGTAATCGGAGCCGGGGCGGGCCTGTTTGTACAGGCGCGGCACGGTTTCGAGGTTGTGGTTCATCACGTCGGGCGGACACTCGGACAGGATGTCGAGCGCGATGTCGAGGCGGCCGCGGAAGTCCGGCACCAGGATCTCGATGCGGGTCTGCGGCGAGCATTCGCGTACCGCGCGTATGCAGTCTTTGAAATGCTGCGCGCCGCCGTCGCGCAGGTCGTCGCGGTCGACGCTGGTGATCACCACGTATTTCAGTTTCAGTGCGGCGATGGTGTCCGCCAGGTGCCGCGGCTCGTCGGCGTCCGGCGGCTTTGGCCGGCCATGTGCGACGTCGCAGAACGGGCAGCGCCGCGTGCACAGGTCGCCGAGGATCATGAATGTCGCCGTGCCCTTGCCGAAACATTCGCCGATGTTGGGGCAAGAGGCTTCCTCGCACACCGTGTGCAGCTTCTGCTGGCGCAGGATGTCCTTGATTTCCTGGAAGCGCGCGCTGTTGCCCAGGCGGACGCGGATCCAGTCGGGTTTTTTCAGCGGCGCAGACGGCACCACCTTGATCGGGATGCGCGCGGTCTTCGCCCGCCCTTTCTGCTTTTCGCCGGCGTTGCTCATTGCAGGACGTCCTTGATGCAGCGGACCAGCCGCTTCCCGATTTCGGCCTTGCCGTCGCCTATGCCGAGATTGGCGGTGCGCGTGACCTCGATGCCGGGGTAGCCGCAGGGATTGATCGCGGCGAAGGGTGCGAGATCGACGTCGACGTTGAGCGCAAGGCCGTGGTAACAGCAGCCGTTCTTGACGCGCAGCCCCAGCGCGGCGATCTTGGCGCCGTCGACATAAACTCCCGGCGCTTCCGGCCGGCCCTGGGCCGCGACACCGTATTCCGCGAGCAGCCGGATCACAGCCTGTTCCATGCGCCGTACCAGCGGCCGGATCGTCAGGCCGCGACGTTTCAGGTCGAGCAGCAGGTAGGCCACCAGCTGGCCCGGGCCGTGGTAGGTGATCTGCCCGCCGCGATCCACGCGCACCACCGGTATGCCATTGTCCACCCGCGGCCAGTGTTCGGACTTGCCAGCGATGCCTACGGTGTACACCGGCGGATGTTCAAGCAGCCAAAGTTCGTCCGGGGTTGCCGCGCTGCGCGTCAACGTGAATTCACGCATGCGCTCCAGCGCGACCGCGTACGGCACCAGCCCCAGCCGTCGTACGACCAGCGTTTCAGAGGCAATCGGGGCGGGATTTACGGAGAGCCTGTGCACCAGGTCAACCTTGTGATTCGGCCGCAGGACGCGGGGCGCCGCCTGCGCTGAATGATGGGATAATGCGCGCCATTATAAATCCTCCGGGAGACCGCAGTGCGCGTGAATTTCCTCCGGGCGTTGCTGGTCTGTGCGTGCTGCGCCGGCATCCCGGTCTTTGCCGCGGCGCAGGACGGTGATTACGGCACCAGCCTGAGCCGCATCTATTTCGCCCACCAGCGGCTGCTCGCGGTGCGCGACGCCTGTGACCGTGCAATACCGGCTCAGGCAAAAGCCTCGGAACGCGCCTATGCGTCGTGGCAGGCGCGCCACAAGACGCTGCTCGAAGAACTCGACGCGCGGCTGACGCGGATGATCCGCGGCGTTTCGAAAGACGAGCAGGAATACATTCGCAACGTCGGTAAATACGAAGGCGCGATTCTCGAATACCGCAACGAGCAGCGCGAGCTGATACTCGCCCAGCCGCGTGACGGCATGGAGCAGGGTTGCGCGGAATTCCGGGATTACCTGACCGGATCGGGTTCGGACTTCAACGCGGAATACGCGGAAGAACTGCGTGCACTGCGCAAGCGCGCACTGCCCAGGTAGGCGGATTATTTATCCATGACCGGAACGGACCGCACGCTGGCTGCAATCTGCGCGATCTGGGCGGCGGCGCTGATTGCTTCCGGCATCGCGCCCTACGACCGGCTGACCTGGTTCATGGAAGTGCTGCCGGTGCTGCTGGCGGCGCCGGTTCTTGTCGCCAGCCGCCGGCATCTGCCGCTGACCATGCTGGTCTATGTGCTGATCGCGATCCACGGACTGATCCTGGTCTACGGCAGGGCCTAAACCTATGCGCGTACTCCGGCCGGGTTCTGGATGCAGGAACTGCTGGGATTTTCGCGCAACCCCTACGACCGGCTGGGCCATCTGGCCCAGGGTTTCGTGCCGGCAATGGTGGCGCGCGAGCTGCTGCTGCGCGTTTTCGGCATCAGCGGCCGGAAAATCCTGTTTTTCCTGGTGCTCTGCGTGGCGCTGGCGATCAGCGCGTTCTACGAACTGGTCGAATGGTGGGCGGCGCTGCTGATAGGCGCCGACGCGGACGAGTTTCTCGCCACCCAGGGCGACGTCTGGGATACACAGTGGGACATGTTTCTCGCGCTGGCCGGCGCGTTTGCCGCGCAGCTGCTGCTGGGCCGCTGGCACGACCGGCAGATCGCGCGGCTTTCGGTTAAAGCACCATGACCACCATCGGGTGGTCGCACAGTTCCTGATACAGCGCGTCCAGCTGTTCGCGCGAAGTTGCGCGGATCACGCACGTCACGCTCAGGTATTTGCCCTTTTTGCTGGTCTTCAGGGCCAGCGAGGCGTCATCGAAGTCGGGCGCATGGCGCTTGACCACGGCGAGCACGGCTTGTGCATAGCCGGGTTGCGCATGGCCGAGGATTTTCAGCGGAAAGTCGCAGGGATATTCGATCGGCGACGGTTCGCCTTCGCGCGGCAACTCCAGGTTCACGCCGCCGTTCTCATGTGGTCCTGCTTGAACTGCTGGTACAAGGCATGCATGCGCCGGAACAGCGGGCCGGGCCTGCCGTCGCCCACGGGTTTGCCGTCGAGCGTGGTCACGGCCAGCACCTCCTTGGTCGACGAGGTGACCCAGATCTCGTCTGCGCCGCGCACCTCGGCTTCGCTGACCGCGCGCACCTCGACTTCGAATTCGCGGGCGCGGGCGATTTCGAGCACCACGTCATAGGTGATGCCGGGCAGCACCAGGTGGTCCTTGGGCGGCGTCAGCAGCGTGCTGTCGCGGACGACGAACACGTTGCTGGACGAGGCCTCGGTCAGCTTGCCGTCGCGGAAAAGTATGGTCTCTACCGCGCCGACGTCGGCCGACAACTGCCGCAGCATGCAGTTGCCGAGCAGGGAAACCGATTTGATGTCGCAGTTGAGCCAGCGGTAATCCTGGGCAGTGATGCAGGCCACGCCGGATTCGACCAGCGCCGGCGCCGGGGTGACCAGCGGCGAGCTCATCATGAACACGGTCGGCTTGACCCCTTTCGGAAACGCGTGGTCGCGTTTGGCGACGCCGCGGGTTACCTGCAGGTAGACCGACTGGTCGTCCCCGGAATTGCGCCGGACGATTTCATCCGTCAGTCGCTCCCATTCGGCCGCATTGAAAGGGTTGGTGATGCGCACCTTGTCGAGGCTGTACTGCAGCCGGCTCAGATGTTCGGGGAGCCGGAACGGCCGCTTTGAGTAGACCGGAATGACTTCGTAGACGCCGTCGCCGAAAATGAAGCCGCGGTCGAGCACGGGGATCCGCGCTTCTTCGATCGGCAGGAAGTCGCCGTTCAGGTAAACGATATCGCTCATCGGGTGTGCGCGGTAATGAATGGAAGAAGTGTAATGGAAAGCCGCTATTTGAACAGCAGCCGCAGCGTATCCCAGGCGCGGCCGAAAACCCCCGCCACCGGCACGGTTTCGAGCGCGACCACCGGCAGTTCGCGGTACGGCTTGCCGTCGATTTCGAGCTTGAGGGTGGCCACGCGCTGGCCCGGATGTACTGGCGCCAGCAGCGGCTGCAGGCTTTCCACGCTGGCTTTCAGCCTGTCGGCCTGGCCCCTGGGCAGCGCCACGTGGAGGCCTTCGGTGAACCCGGCCTTAAGCATGTCTTCGGCGCCTTTCCATACCCGCAATTGCGCGACCGGCTGGTTGCGCGCATAGAGCCGCACGCTGTCGTAGGCCTGGAAACCCCAG
>JBMTEY010000149.1:0-5921 GCA_049433545.1 Burkholderiales bacterium
CCCATCCGGCGCGACTGAAAATCTCCGCGTGCTCGCTGCCGAGGATGAACCACGGCTCGCCGCCATGCACGTATTCATTGCTCGGCGGATGAATCATCGTCTCCGCGATCACCCGCGCGAGTTCATCGGCATTTTTCGCGTGGGTGTTCATGTTCATCGTGCCTTCGGCGCCTACCACCGTCACCGTGCTGTCGTTCGCGGCGAATCCGCGCTCGACATGCAGCGACTGCCATGGATGGTTCTCTTCGTTCTCGGCGCAGCAGAACGTGTACTTGCCGGGTTGGCCGTGGGTCGCGCGGTCCATCGCGCCCGGCAACGCGCCGCCGACGTTCTGCAGGATCAGCCGCAGTGCGCGGCCCAGCGTGGCATTGGCCCAGGCGCCCTGCCCTATGCAGTTGAAGGTGGCGTTGACCTGCAGCCTGCGCGCCACCGGGCCGTTGATCACCAGCCACACCGCCACCGGATTGGTGGTGGCCTGCAAACCCTGCAGGTTGAACGCCGGATCGGCAGCCGCTTCCGTCGCGGCGATCAATACCGGCAGATATTCGGGATCGCAGCCGGCGAGCACGGCATTGATGGCGATGCGCTCCACCGTGGCCGCACCGAAACCCGGAGCGATGCGCGCCACCAGGTCATGGCGTCCGCGCTTCGTGTGCGCAAGCATCGCATCGACACGCGCCGCAGTCGGCGGCACCACCGGCAGGCCGTCGCTCCAGCGTTTCTCGCGGTAGATGCGGTTGATGGCGTCGAAATCGTCCGGCGCCTCGAAGGTCGCCGCGCGGTCGGGTATAGCGTTCATGCCTGCACCCCGCCAACCAGTTTCACGATGTCGGCTGCGCACTGCTCGGCGATCTTCCGCACTTCATCGCGCGTACGCCCGCCGAAGGGATGCGGTATCACCGCGATCGGCAGTTCGCCGTTGCCCAGCGCCCGCGCCTGCGCGCGGCCCAGCGTCAGGAACGCCGTCGAACACACGGCCACCGACGCCTTGCCGTGCTTCGCCACTTCGATGCTGTCGTGGACACTCCACGACGCGCAGGACCCTCAGTCGCCGGAGCCGGCGATCACCACGTCGCATTCGCCGCTCAGGGCGGCAATCAAGCCGGGATCCGCCGGGATCGAGGCCGAGGATTTGCGTTTCTTGATCACCCGCGCCACGCCGTAGCGAGTCATCAGCACTTCGGCGAGATCGTCAACCAGGTGATGGAAATTGGGCTTGGCGTTGTCGACGAAGCCGACCACCGCGCCGGCGAGACTGCCCAGCCTGGCCGCGGCTGCGCCGGACTGCGGCACGCCGTCGGCAGGCGCCGTCGGATCAAACAGGGTGATGGTTGCAGTCATGGTTCTGCCCGTTCACATGAAATCAGGGATTGAGTTTGATGCCGGTCTGTTTCACCAGTTTTTTCCAGCGCGCGATTTCATCGCCGATGAAGGCCTGCAGCTGCTGCGGCGTGTTGCCCACCGGGGTGGCGCCCAGCTTCAGCAACTGGTTGCGCACCTGCGCATCCGTCAGCACTTTGACCGCTTCGCCGTGCACCCTGCGGATGACTGCAGGCGGCGTGCCGGCCGGCGCCAGCAACGCGTACCACAGCGTCGACTGGTAACCCGGCACGGTTTCCGCCACGGTCGGCACATCCGGATACGCTGGTGAACGTTCGAGGCTGGTCATGCCCAGCGCGCGCAGCCGACCGGCCTTGACATGCGGCATTGCCGGCAGCGGGCTGGTGCAGATCATCTGCACCTGTCCGCCGACGACGTCGATCAGCGCCGGACCCGCGCCCTTGTACGGAATGTGCACGAGGTTGATGCCGGTCAGCGATTTCAGCAGTTCCACCGACATGTGACCGCCGGTGCCCGGCCCCGAGGATGCGTAATTGATTTTTCCCGGCTGAGCCTTGGCCGCCGCGATCAGTTCCCTGATGCTGCCTGCCTTCAGCGAGGCATGGGCGACGAACACCAGCGGCGACTGCGCCACCAGTGTGACCGGCGCGAAATCCTTCAGCGTGTCGTACGGCAGCTTGCTGCGCAGCGCCGGATTGATCGAGTGCGTGGCGCTCGCCAGGAAAAGCGTGTGTCCGTCAGGCGCGGCATTGGCGGCGATCTGGGTGGCGATGATCTGCCCGCCGCCGCCGCGGTTGTCGCTGACCACCTGCTGGCCGAACGACGCCGACAGGCCGCTGCCGAGCATGCGGCCGACAATGTCACCGGCACCGCCGGGCGGATAGGGAATGATCAGCCGCACCGGGCGCTGCGGATACTGTTCCGCGGCCATTGCGGGCGCCGCGGACAGCCAGGCCAGTCCGGCGGCGATGAACAGTGGAATCAGTCTCGTCTGCATCATGAACAAGCTCCCCGCGTTTATCCGTCGTTGTTGTTGTGACGCCATCTTACGCCCGCCGTCGCGACCGTTCATGGCAGGGCTTACGATATGGACTGCGCCACCGCGGGCGCGCCGGTATACACTCGCACGATTGATCAATTTCGAACGGCAAGGAACCCGCATGAGCGCTTTTCCCAATCACACCATGGAGCAACTGAAGGCCGGCAAGCTCGCCATCGGCATGGGCCTGCGCCTGTCCCGTACCGTGGACATCGCCACCATCGGCAAGACCTGTACTTACGACTGGCTGTTCATCGACATGGAGCACAACTCGATGGACGTCGATACCGCAGCGCAGATTTCGATGGCCTCGCTGGCCGTCGGCATCACGCCCATCGTGCGCGTACCGGGCAAGGAACACCACCACGCCTCTCGCCTGCTCGACGCCGGCGCACAGGGCATCGTCGTGCCGCATGTCGACACCATCGAGGAAGCCGAACGCGCGGTGTCGTACTGCAAGTACCCGCCGGTGGGCCACCGCTCGGTGATGGGCGTGCTGCCGCAGTTCGGCTACCGCGCCATGCCGGTCGCCGAATCGACGCCCATCGCCAACGCCCAGACCATGGTGGTGATCATGCTTGAAACCCCAGCCGCCATCGCCCAGGCCGACGCATTCGCCGCAGTCCCCGGCGTCGATTCAATCTTGATCGGCACCAACGACCTGTGCGCGGAAATGGGCATCCCCGGCCAGTTCACCGACCCGCGCGTCGAAAACGCCTACCGCAAGGTCATCGCCGCCTGCCGCAAGAACAACATCCATCCCGGCATGGGCGGCGTGTATGAACCGAAGCTGCTGGAGAAATACATAGCCATGGGCATGCGCTTCATCCTCGCCGGCGGCGACATGAGCTTCCTGATGGCCGGCGCGCGCGAACGCGCGAATTTCCTTCATGGTTTGAAACTGTAAATCCGGAGCACACCGCAACATGATCCGCATCACCGACGTCCGCGAAGTCACCAAGCCGATTTCGTCACCGATCCGCAACGCCTACATCGATTTCACCAAGATGACCACCAGCCTGGTCGCGGTGGTCACCGATGTCAAAATCGACGGCCGCACCGTGGTCGGCTACGGCTTCAACTCCAACGGCCGCTACGGCCAGGGCGGGCTGATCCGCGAACGCTTCGCGCCGCGCCTGCTCGAGGCCGATCCAAAATCGCTGATGAACGAGGCCGGCGACAATATCGACCCGCACCGCGCCTGGGGCGCGATGATGCAGAACGAAAAACCCGGCGGCCACGGCGAACGTTCGGTCGCCGTCGGTACGCTGGACATGGCGATCTGGGACGCGGTGGCGAAGATCGCGCGCAAGCCGCTGTTCCGCCTGCTCGCCGAACGCCACGGCGTCACCGCCAACCCGAAAGTCTTCGTCTACGCCGCCGGCGGTTACTACTACCCGGGCAAGGACCTGCAGGCACTGCGCAAGGAAATGCGCGGCTACCTCGACCGCGGCTACAGCGTGGTGAAAATGAAAATCGGCGGCGCCAGCATCGAAGACGACCGCACCCGCATCGAAGCCGTGCTCGCTGAAATTGGCAGCAATGCCAAGCTCGCCGTCGACGCCAACGGCCGTTTCGACCTCGAAACCGCGATCGCTTACGCCAAAATGCTGCGCGACTATCCGCTGTTCTGGTACGAGGAAGCCGGCGACCCGCTGGATTTTGCGCTGCAGGCGGCGCTGGCCGAGTTCTACCCGGGCCCGATGGCAACCGGCGAGAACCTGTTCAGCCACCAGGACGCGCGCAACCTGCTGCGCTACGGCGGCATGCGCCCCGACCGCGACTGGCTGCAGTTCGACTGCGCACTGTCCTACGGCCTGTGCGAATACAAACGCACACTGAAGGAACTGAAGATCGCCGGCTGGTCGCCGTCACGCTGCATCCCCCACGGCGGCCACCAGATGTCGCTCAACATCGCCGCCGGCCTCGGGCTCGGCGGCAACGAAAGCTACCCCGACCTGTTCCAGCCCTACGGCGGATTCCCGGACGGCGTCAAAGTGGAAAACAGCATAATCACCATGCCCGAACTGCCGGGGATCGGCTTCGAAGGCAAATCGGATCTGATCAAGGTGATGCGGGAGCTAGCGGAGTAAGCAATTCACTAACTGTTAGTGCCAGCTGGATCTGCGCCAGCGGGGGTCGGCTGCACACCGGGATTTCCTGATTCAGCTCGCGCCTCATAAGCAATGATTGTTTCCTCAATTTTGTGAAAAGGAACAACAATCGCCATACCAGTATTCACATACTCAACGCTTAGCCCATCAGTTCGGACAGACTCAACCTCATCGATGCTTGAAGCATCTGAGTCGTAATGCCCATGAATCAATCCAAACAAGAAGAAGATTTGGCCGGTAGCCAGACGCACTTGGTTATCTATTAACCTTGTAGTGCCAAGATTCAGGAAAACTGGGGAACCACTAAGTCCACCTATCGAGCGCGACTCAATGAGGTAAGCGTCAATTTCCCCGAAATTTCGCGTCGAAACCTTTTCTTCCGTCATGCAGGCAAGATTACCCACGCGCACTATGGGAATGTTCTTCCGGCTGCCATGATGGTGTCTAAAAAGTCCAGTTACAAAAACTTCATCACCTAAACCCACTCTGTGCTCAATCATCTTTTCTTCGTTAATACATAGCGAGAATGGGAGAACTAGATGATCGAGCTCATCGGACAACCCAGTTTTAAGAATCGCAACATCGATCGAGGGATCCGTTTGGTGAGAAAAC
Source organism: Burkholderiales bacterium (assembly GCA_049433545.1). GTDB lineage: Bacteria > Pseudomonadota > Gammaproteobacteria > Burkholderiales > SG8-41. The sequence goes on from JBMTEY010000149.1 coordinate 5,107, forward strand.
CACCCTGAGAGCGGCACTGAGACCCATTTCGCTTCGCCAGTTTTGAAGTTAATTCGAAAGAAAACCCTGTCCAAGCCTTTCGCTTGAATCGCATCGAGAACATGTTTCGCAGTAACTGCATAAACTGGCTCGGCCTTGGGGCTATCCTTTTTATCCCGACCTAAAAAAAAGACCGAGCCTGCAAACCGATAAGTTCCATCGGCCATTTGATACCCCAAGAATGCTACGCACTTCCGTATGTCATCTGGGACGATCATTGGGAAACCCGAAGGAATTTAGACAAAAAAGTGTCAGATAAAAGAACAATTGCTTAGCATGTCGACTTAAATCATAAGTATTTGATTTTATTAATAATTTTACACTTACGCCACACGCCGCTGCGCCTTCGCCCTGCCCGCCCGCGCTTTTTCCAGCAGCCCCGTCGCTTCGAGATCTGCCTTCATCTGCGCCTTCTGCTCCGCGGTGAGTTCAGTGCACGGTGCGCGCACCGGACCGCCGGTCATGCCCAGCAGTTCCATCCAGTATTTCTGTTCCGCCGCCGGCACGCGCCCGCCCGCCCCGCCGTAACCGGGGATCCATTTCGACAGTACGGTGCGCAGCGGGTTGAGGCTGCGGCTGACCTCGATTGCGGTGTTGTAGTCGCCGGCCAGCACCGCGCGGCTGTAATCGTTCACCGGCAGGTAGCCCGGCACCTGATAGAGGTGCGGACAGTAGTTGAGCAGCCAGCGGTCGCCCATGACGCTGGCGTTGAACACCCACGGCGCTTCGTCGGCGACGCTGACTTCGAGCTCGTGGCCGATCGCCGCGCGCAGCGC
>JBMTEY010000150.1:0-5915 GCA_049433545.1 Burkholderiales bacterium
CTGGTCGACATCGGCCAGGTCGGCGAAGTCGAGAGCATCGATCCGGCCATCGTCAACCTGCTGCACACCGAGGATTTCATCCCGGTGATCGCGCCGGTGGGCGTGGGCGCCGGCGGCGAGTCTTACAACATCAACGCCGACCTGGTTGCGGGCAAGGTGGCCGAGATCCTGAAAGCGGAAAAACTGATCGTGCTCACCAACACCCCGGGCGTGCTCGACAAGGACGGCAAGCTGCTGACCGGGCTCACCGCGCGCAAGGTTGACGAATTGTTCGCCGACGGCACGATCCACGGCGGCATGCTGCCGAAGATCAGTTCCGCGCTCGACGCCGTTAAGAACGGCGTCAATACCTGCCACATCATTGACGGCCGCGTCGAACACGCGCTGCTGCTGGAAATACTGACCGACGACGGCGTCGGCACGCTGATCCGGCGGCGCTGAATGCGTGCGGCCGCATCATGACCGGCAGTTATGCGTGGATATTCGACCTCGACAACACGCTGCACAATGCAACGCCGCACATATTTCCCCACATCAATCGCGCCATGACCGCCTACCTGCAGCAGCATCTTCAACTCGATGAGGCTGCGGCAGGCGCATTGCGTAGGGATTACTGGCAGCGTTACGGGGCGACCCTGCTCGGCCTGGTCCGCCACCACGGCACCGATCCGCGGCATTTCCTCCGGCAAACCCACCAGTTTCCGGACCTGGAGCGCATGGTGGTGCATGAGCCGGGGTTGCGCCATGCGCTGCGCAGGCTGCCGGGGCGCAAGTTCGTCTTCTCCAACGCGCCGGTGCATTACGCGAGCGAAGTGCTGCGCGTGCTGGGCGTCGCCGATCTGTTCGCTGCGGTGTTTTCCATCGAGCGGGTCCGCTTCCGCCCGAAACCCGACGCACACGGCTTCCTGCGGCTGTGCCGGACACATCACCTGCGGCCGCGGCGCTGTATCATGGTCGAAGATACGCTGGAGAACCTGCGCACGGCGAAGCGGCTGGGCATGAAAACGGTATGGATTTCGCGGGCGGAGCGCAAACCGGGATACGTCGACCTGCAGGTGAGCGGCGTGACCAGGCTGTCCGGCAGGGCGGCAACACTGTATTGAGGCGGACATGGCACGCAGCGGCGAACGGAAAAACCAGATTTTGCAGACCTTGGCGCAAATGCTCGAGGGTCCGGCGGCGGAACGCATTACCACTGCGGCGCTGGCCGCGCGCATCGGCGTTTCGGAGGCAGCGCTGTACCGGCATTTCCGGGGCAAGGCCGACATGTTTGCGGCACTGATCGATTTTGTCGAGCAGACGGTGTTTTCCCTGATCAACAAGATCACCAGCGAGGAGAAAAGCGGTTTGCGCCAGACCGAAGCGATGATCAGCATGCTGCTCGGTTTTGCGCAGAAGAACCGCGGCATGACGCGGGTGCTGATCGGGGACGCCCTGGTCACCGAGGACGAGGCGCTGCAGGCGCGCATCAACCAGATCCATGATCGCCTCGAGGCGGCGCTGAAGCAGGCGCTGCGTTTCGCGGCCACGCAGCAGGAAATCGCCGCCGACGCGGATCTTGCCGCGCAGGCCAACCTGCTGATGAGTTTTGTCGCCGGACGCTGGCACCAGTACGCCAAAAGCGGTTTCCGCCGAGATCCGGCGGAGCTGTGGCAACTGCAGTGGAAACAGCTGATGGAAGGCGTGCTGGCCTAGATACCCACTGAAACAGGAGGAAAGCCCATGTCGCAAATGACGACCGAACAGATTGCCCAGCTGATGCTGGGCGTGGCGAAGGCGCAGCTCGCGATCCTTGATTCCGTCGAGAACATGAAGGCGGGTTTCAAGTTCACGCATGTGCGGCCGACGCTGGAGACCGCGTCGCGCATCCGCTCGAACGCGCAGGAAACGCTGAGCGATTTTCCGTCACGACTGCTGCTGCAGATGCTCGGGCGCAATCCGCCGGCGCTGGAGCGCGTCACGCATGACCTGGAGGCGCTGGTCAGCGGGCGCAGCACGGCGCCGCCGCCTCCCGCTGCCGCAGGTGACGCGGGCGGCGATTCGCTGGACATGACGCAGAATTGACCGTCCGCCGAAGAACGGCTGAAGGCGGTATTCAGCGCGCGGCGCAGACCGCACAGCCCGGATCGCGCTGCAGCCGCACCGTGCGCACGTCCATGTTCAGCGCGTCGAGCAGCAGCAGGCGACCGGTGAGGGTTTCGCCGGTGTGTACGATCAGTTTCAGCGTTTCAGCGGCCTGCATGGCGCCGATGATGCCCACCAGCGGCGCGAAAACGCCCATGACCGCGCAGCGCATTTCCTCGTTTTCGCCCGACTCGGGGAAAAGGCAGGCATAACAGGGCGAGTCCGCGGCGCGCAGGTCGAACACCGCAAGCTGGCCGTCGAAACGCACGCCAGCCCCAGAGACCAGCGGCTTGCGCGCGGCGACGCAGGCCCGGTTCACCGCGTGGCGGGTCGCAAAATTGTCGCTGCCGTCGACCACCACGTCGACACTGGCAACCAGCGCGTCCAGCCTGGCGCCGGCCACGCGCTCCGCGATGGCGTTGATCGTGACCCGTGGATTGATCGACAGCAGCGTGGCGCGGGCCGACGCGACTTTCGGCGTACCCACTGCATCTTCGCGATGCACGATCTGGCGCTGCAGGTTGGTCAGGTCCACGACATCGTCATCGCAGATGCTCAGCGTGCCCACACCGGCGGAGGCGAGGTAGAGCGCCACCGGCGACCCGAGGCCGCCGGCGCCGATCAGCAGCACGTGCGCATCGAGCAGGCGCTGCTGGCCTTCGATGCCGATCTCCGGCAGCAGGATGTGCCGGCTGTAACGCAGCAGCTGTTCGTCGTCCATGGCGTGAATTTAGCGGCTGCCGGTTCCGGAAACAACAACGCCCGGCATGGCCGGGCGCCGCTGTTGTCCGTCGCTGCGGCTCAGTTTGCGCGGACGCCGTCGCGGCTCTTGAGGAACGCGATGGCCTGGTTGAGTTCGTAGTCGTTGGGCGACACGATCTCGCCGGGCGCGGGGCGCAGCGTTTTTTCGTCGGTCACCTTGGGGCGCGGCGCCGGGGTGAAATTGAACCTGAGCGCCGCCTTCGCCGCCGCCGCTTCCTTGTCGGCTGCTTTCTCCACGGGGGTGTTTTCCGTGAGGTGTTTGGTCAGGTCGGCCTCGCGCAGCTTCAGGCCGCGCTCGGTGGCGCCGTCGTCGAGAATGATGTCGGGCGTGATGCCCTTGGCCTGGATCGACCGTCCCTTGGGCGTGTAATAACGCGCCGTGGTCAGCTTGATCGCGGTGTTGTTGCCCAGCGGCAATATGGTCTGCACCGAGCCCTTGCCGAAGGTCTGCTGGCCCATGATCACCGCGCGCTCGTGGTCCTGCAGCGCGCCGGCGACGATTTCCGAAGCCGATGCCGACCCGCCGTTGACCAGCACCACCATCGGCACGGTCTTGATTGCCGCCGGCAGGCGCTTCAGGAAGTCTTCCTTGTTGCGTCCGCGCAAGTAATTTTCGGGGCTGGCGTTGAGCTTCATCTTGGCATCTTCGGTGCGGCCGTCGGTATAGACCACCAGCACGTCCTTGGGCAGGAAGGCGGCGGACACGGCGACCGCGCCGTTGAGCAGTCCGCCCGGGTCGTTGCGCAGGTCCAGCACCAGTCCTTTCATGGAACCCTGGTTTTCCTTGTACATGCGCTCGATCGCCTGCGCCAGCGTGTCGCCGGTGTGTTCCTGGAACTGGGAGACGCGCACATAGGCGTAGCCCGGCTCGAGCAGCTTGGATTTAACGCTCTGTATCTTGATCTCCGCGCGGGTCAACGTGACAACGATGGGTTTGGCCTCGCCTTTGCGGACGATGGTGAGCACGATCTGCGTGTCCGGCTTGCCGCGCATGCGCTTCACGGCATCGCTGAGGGTCATGCCCTTCACCGAAGTATCGTCGAGCTTGACGATCAGGTCGCCGGCCTTGATGCCGGCGCGCGCCGCCGGCGAATCGTCGATCGGCGAGACCACGCGCACGAAACCGTCTTCCATGCCGACTTCGATGCCCAGCCCGCCGAACCGCCCCCGGGTGCCGACCTGCAGTTCCTTGAAGGCTTCCTGGTCGAGGTAGGCAGAATGGGGATCCAGCCCGGTGAGCATGCCGTTGATGGCTTCGTTGATCAGTTTTTTGTCGGCCACCGGTTCGACATAGTCGCTCTTGACCCGGCCGAAGACTTCGGTGAACGCCCGCAGTTCTTCGATCGGCAGCGGCTGTGTCGCCGCGTCGCGCTGGGCGATCGCCGAATAATTCAGGCTGATGGCAACGCCGATCAATACGCCGGCGATGATCAGACCTAACTGATTGAATTTACTGCGCATTTATTGCTCCTGCCGAAAAACCGGCTATCGTAAATTGACCCAGTTCAGCGGGTCGAATGGCTTACCTTCGTGGCGCATTTCAAAGTATAAACCTGATTCCGCATTGCCGCCGCTGTTGCCCACGGTGGCTACGGCTTCGCCGCCGCGGATACGGTCGCCGACCTGTTTCAGCAATGCTTCGGCATTGGCGTAAAGCGTCATGTAATTGTCACCGTGGTCGATGATCAGCAGGTTGCCGAAGCCGCGCAGCCAGTCGGCATAAACAACTCGTCCTGCTGCTACTGCACGCACGTCTTCACCGGCCCTGGCGGCGATGAACAGTCCTTTCCACGTCAGTCCGCCGTCACTGCGTGGACTGCCGAAACGGCTGCCAAGTTCCCCGCGCACCGGCAAAGCCAGCAATCCGCGCAATGTGGCGAAGGCCTGGTTGCCGCTGTCGGCCGGCACGGCTTCATTCCGCGTGCGGGGCCGCCCGGCCGGGGGTTTGCGCACCAGCCGCGCCAGCTGCTCGACAAGCCGGGTCAGCCGGTTTTCGTTGTTCTGCAGTACGCGGATCTGTTTGCGGCCGGCAAGGATGTCACGGGAAACCCTGGCCAGGACATCCGCGCGCGCGCGTTTTTCGGTTTCCAGCCTTTTTTTCTGCGCGGTCTGCTCGGCGGCGATGCGTGCGATGGCCTGCATGGCCACGGCAATTTCCTGCTGCAGGCGGTCAAGTTCGCGCAGGTTGTCGCGCAGTCCGGCAACCAGCTGCGCGCGGGCGCGTGCGACGTACGACAGGTAATGGAGCTGGCGGGCCATGTCGTTGGGATCGACGCGGCTCAGGATCAGCCGGAACGCTTCGGGCTCGCCCTGCATGTACTGCTGGCGCAGCATCCTTGCCAGCAGTTGCTGCTGGCCGTTCAGCACGGCGCCGGTTGCGGCGGAAGACTTGCGCAGGGCGGCCAGCCGCGCCGCGGACTCGCGGGACTGGCTGGCTAGCAGGCGCAGTTCACGGTTGGCCTCGGAAATGGCCTGCTCGGATTCGCGCAGGGCATCGGATGCCTCGCTCCTGGTTTCTTCTGCGGCGGCCAGTTTTTTCTTCAGCGCGCCTATGCGTTCGCGCAATTCGCGCAGTTCCTGCTGCGCCTGGGTCGCGTTGGCCGCGCCGGCCGGATCCGCGACCAGCGTCAGCGCGAGAAGCAGTGGCAGCAGGAGCGCGGGCAGGGTCACGCAAATTCTAGCAGCGACCGCCCGGTCATTGCCGGCGGCTGGGGCAGCCCCATCATCGCCAGCAGCGTCGGCGCCACATCCTGCAGCGCGCCGCCCTGCGCGACGCAAGCCTTGCGGCCGACATACAGCAGAGGGACCAGGTTGAGCGTGTGTGCGGTATGCGGCTGCTGCGATACTTCGTCGCGCATGGTTTCGGCATTGCCATGGTCGGCGGTGATCAGCACCTCGCCGCCGGCGGCACGCATGGCCTCGACGACGCGCCCGATGCATTCGTCGAGCACCTCGATGGCGCGTGTCGCCGCGCCGAGATTGCCGGTGTGGCCGACCATGTCGCCGTTGGCATAGTTGCAGACGATGGC
>JBMTEY010000151.1:0-5838 GCA_049433545.1 Burkholderiales bacterium
TCCAGGTTGAAAAATACAACATTCAACCTGGCACAGAAAAAGCCAGTCAGGTCAGGTGGTGATGCAGGAAATCCTCACCAACATGTGGCAGCAGTTCCGGATTTCGGTGCTGTTCGTGACCCATGACATCGAGGAATCCATTTTCCTGTCCGACAAGATCTACGTGATGACGGCGCGTCCCGGCCGCATCAAGGCCGAAATCAGGGTTCCGCTGCCGCGGCCGCGCACGCCGGAGATGACCTATACGCCGGTTTTCGTCGGACTGGTGCAGCAGCTGAAAGCCCTGATCCGCGAAGAGTCGCTGGCGGCCATGGGCGCCGAACTCAAGGACGGCGGGCTGAGCGGGTTCGGGGTGGAAGTCGGGCCGCTGGGCGTGGAAACCGTGGTCTGACCTGGAAACGGCATGACCGTTCTGACCCATCCAGTGGAAATCACGAATCACCGTGGCCACGGACTGTTGGCGATCACCTGGAACGACGGGTCAACCGATCGCCTGTCCCATCGCCTGCTGCGAGAATCCTGTCAATGCGCGCATTGTTTGGCAGCACAGCGGGCAGGGCGCAGGCTGCAGGTCATGCCCGGCATCCGCATCACTACTATCGAAGCTTGCGGCGCGAATACCCTGAACCTCGGTTTTGACGACGGCCACCGGCGCGGGCTTTATCCGTTCGACTATCTGAAATCCCTTGCTGTGCCGGCCTCATCGATGCCGGGACGCTGACTCCAGCGATGTCAGCACGAAAAGGAATTTGCGAACCCGAGCAGCAATTCCGGGCTGAGATAGCCGCTGAATGCCGCGTAGGTGATCAGCGCTGCAATCACCGAAAGCAGCATCCAGACCAGCATTCTTGTCTGGGCGGGGTTCATGGGCCGGCGTGTTTTCCGGGGTTTGCCCGGTGAACCGGATTATTGCACAGGTCCCGCGCCGTTATTGCCTGCAAGACTAAGCAAATAACTCCATTGACCGAGCCATGGATACTCCTGTTGATATAATTTCACCTTTGTCCAAACCCCGAAAAATCTTGAAACACCCGGCCTCTCCTGCGCTCCGTTTCGGACTCACGTTCGACGATCTTTATCACCGTGATGGATTGCTGCGCCTGGATGGAATTTTCCTGCGGGAACTGGCACAAACGGATGCCGGCCTGCATGCGCGGCTGTTGCAGGCGCGCACAGGGTCCGCTCCCTTGCCGGCAAAAACCGAGTCCGAACTGCTGCTGTCGCTGGTGCCGCACCTCGACGATTTCATCGCGCAACTGTTCGACATCGAGACCGAGGTTCGCGCGCTGTCGACCCGGCATCATGAACTTGCCCCGCTGTACGGCATCAAGCGTCTGTTCGTGCAGCGCAAGGCGATGCACAAGTACAAGGCCGAGGCCGCGGCTGCCATCGATGGCGACGCCGTGGGCGAAAAACTGGTTGCGCTGTTCGGCGAACCCCTTACGGAACTGGCATTTGCCAGGCAGGTAACTGCCTGGCAGCAGGACGAGCAGGCCAATGCCGAAGCACTGGATCTGGCGCTGCAATACGCTGCATGGGCGGCGCACACGCCCGTGGGCCGCGCCCGTCACCGCGACGGGGTGCTCTTCAAGACCCCGCACAAGCTGGACGTGCAGCACCTGGTGCCAGTTCAGACTTCGGTTGCTGCGGGCTACACCGAACACCGGTTCGACGTCTCCCGGCTGCGGCAACGCCAGGGCTTCAAACTGACCGATGCCGGCACCGATCTCACCGGAGCGCTGGACGAGGCCAATTACTGCATCTGGTGCCATGAGCAGGGCAAGGATTCGTGCTCGAAAGGTCTGCTGGAAAAGGGCGCCAGCGGGCGCGGCGCGCAGTCGTTCAAGAAATCACCGTTCGGCATCACCCTCGCCGGATGCCCGCTGGAAGAGAAAATCTCGGAATTCCACAAGGCCAAGACAGAAGGCCTGGCGATAGGTGCGACAGCCATCATCACCGTCGATAATCCGATGGTGGCCGCAACCGGTCATCGCATCTGCAACGACTGCATGAAGGCCTGCATTTACCAGAAGCAGGAACCGGTCAACATTCCACAGGCCGAGACCCGCACCCTGAAGGATGTGCTGGAGCTGCCTTGGGGTTTTGAAATCTACAGTCTGCTGACGCGCTGGAATCCGCTGAATCTGCGCCAGCCGTACCCCAAGGAACGCACCGGGAAGCGGGTGCTGATCGCCGGCATGGGACCGGCCGGCTTTTCGCTGGCGCATTTCCTGATGAACGACGGGCACACGGTGGTCGGCATCGACGGACTGAAAATCGAACCGCTACCGCCGGAATTGTCGGGTGTCGACGGCGCCGGCAACCGGGTTGCTTTCAAGCCGGTGCGTGACGTCAACGAACTCCATGAATCACTCGACCAGCGCGCGATGGCCGGTTTCGGCGGTGTTGCCGAATACGGCATTACCGTGCGCTGGAACAAGAATTTCCTGAAAATCATCCGCCTGTTGCTGGAACGCCGGTCGCAATTTGCGATGTTCGGCGGTGTGCGTTTCGGCGGCACGATCTCCGCGGATCAGGCATTTGCTGCCGGTTTCGACCATATCGCACTGGCAATCGGCGCCGGCCGACCCACGGTGCTGGATCTGCCCAACGGACTGGTCCGCGGCGTGCGCACCTCGTCAGATTTTCTGATGGCGCTGCAACTGACAGGCGCTGCCAAGACCGATTCGATTGCCAACATGCAGCTGCGGCTGCCGGTGGTGGTCATCGGCGGCGGGTTGACTGCGGTCGACACCGCGACGGAATCGCTCGCGTACTATCCGCTGCAGGTCGAGAAATTCCTGCTGCGTTACGAACAGCTGGCGCGTGAACACGGCGAGACTGCGGCGCGCATCTCGTGGAACCCGGAAGAACGGGAAATCGCCGATGAATTCATCGCCCACGCCCGTGCTATCCGCGCCGAGCGCGCGGCGGCGGCAAAGGAAGGCCGCGAGCCCAGGGTGCTGCAGCTGCTGCAGTCCTGGGGCGGGGCGACGATTGCCTACCGCAAGCGGCTAGTTGACAGCCCGTCCTACACCCTAAATCACGAGGAAGTGCACAAGGCACTGGAAGAAGGCATAACGTTCGTCGAATGCCTGACGCCGATTGCCATTGAAGTCGACCAGTACGGCCATGCCCGGTCGCTGAAAGCCGCTGTGCATACCTTTGACGGCGACGGCAAAAGACAGGAAGGCGGGCAGGTGGAGCTGCCGGCACGGTCGGTGCTCATCGCTGCCGGCACCCAGCCCAACACGGTGCTGGCGCGCGAGGATGCCGCTAATTTCGTGCTGGACGGACGTTACTTCCGCGCCTGCGACCGCGAAGGCAATCCGGTCAGCGCGGAAAAATCGATTTCAAAACCGAACGAGGTCAACGTGCTGCTGTCGCGGCGCGATGACGGACGCTGCATCAGCTATTTCGGCGACGTGCATCCCTCGTTTTTCGGCAACGTGGTCAAGGCCATCGGCAGCGCCAAGCAGGGTTATCCGGTAGTCAGCGGCGTTCTCGCGAAAACACAAGCGGCCAGCGCAGTCGATGACGCGGAGTTTCTTGGCGGCTTGAAACGCGACTTGCGCGCCACGGTGCACGCGATCAAGCGCCTGACCCCGGAGATCGTCGAGGTCGTGGTGCATGCCCCGCTGGCAGCCCGGCATTTCCGTCCCGGCCAGTTCTACCGCCTGCAGAATTTCGAGGCTCTGGCGCCGCGCACCGAAGGCAGCACGCTGGCGATGGAGGGCCTGGCGTTGACCGGTGCGTCTGTAGACGCGGAGCGGGGCTTGCTGTCGACCATCGTGCTTGAAATGGGCGGCTCCAGCGACTTGTGCGTCGAACTCAAGCCCGGTGAGCCGATCATATTGATGGGGCCGACTGGCGCACCCACCGAAATCCCGGCTGATGAGACCGTGGTGCTGGTCGGCGGCGGCCTCGGCAACGCGGTGCTGTTCTCGATCGGCCAGGCGATGCGCAAGGCCGGTTCCCGAGTGCTGTATTTCGCCGGCTACAAACGCATGATCGACCGTTACCGCATCGAGGACATCGAGGCTGCCAGTGATGTCGTGGTCTGGTGCTGCGACGAGGAGCCGGGGTTCGTACCGTCGCGTCCCGGGGATCGCCGCTTTGTCGGCAACATCGTGCAATCCATGAAAGCCTATGCCGCGGGGGAGCTCGGCGCACAGGTGATTCCGTTCAGCGACGCCGACCGCATCATCGCCATCGGCTCCGACCGCATGATGGCCGCCGTGGCCCGGGCCAGGCACGACACGCTCAAACCCTATCTGAAGCCGCAGCACCACGCCATCGGATCGATCAACTCCCCGATGCAGTGCATGATGAAGGAGGTCTGCGCGCAATGCCTGCAGCCCCACATCGATCCGCAGACCGGCAAAACGAGTTACGTGTTTTCCTGTTTCAACCAGGACCAGCCGCTGGATTGCGTCGACTGGAAGGCGTTGGATCAGCGACTGAAACAGAATTCGACTCAGGAAAAACTGACGGCGGAATGGCTGGACCACTGCCTGGTCAAGCTCGAACTGCGGGACATACAGCGGATCTAGCTGTTCATTCTGAAAATTGTTATAAGTATTTGATTATAAACAATTTCTAGTCTTCGGCTGCGCCTGCACGCAAGGCCGTACCAAGCTTGTCGACCAGTTCGTCGATCTGCGCCTTGCTGATGATCAGGGGCGGCGACAGCGCAATGATGTCGCCGGTGGTACGGATCAGCGCGCCACTCTCGTAGCATTTCAGGAAGGCATTGAAGGCGCGGGCCCCGGGCGCCCCGGGGCGCGACTCGAGTTCGATACCGGCGACCAGGCCCATGTTGCGCACGTCGATCACATGCGGCAGTTCGCGCAGCGACTGCACCGCCTGTTCGAAGTAGGGTGCGAGTTCCAGCGCCCGCTGGAACAATCCTTCTTCCTCGTAGGTGTCGAGGCTCGCCAGCGCGGCGGCGGTGGCCAGCGGATGCGCCGAGTAGGTGTAGCCGTGGAACAGTTCGATGCCAGGCGGCGCATTGTTGATGACGGTTTCGTAGATGCCCCGACGGGCGACAACTGCGCCCATCGGCACCGTGCCGTTGGTCAATCCCTTGGCGATGACCATCATGTCCGGCACCACGCCGACCGCGTCGGCGGCAAAGCAGGGGCCGGTGCGGCCGAAGCCGGTGATGACCTCGTCGAATATCAGCAGCAGGCCGTGTTTGTCGCAGATCTGGCGCAGGCGTTCGAGATACCCTTTGGGCGGCACCAGCACGCCGGTGGACCCTGCCAGCGGCTCGACGATCACGGCGGCGATGTTGCTCGCATCGTGCAGCGGGATGATGCGGTTCTCCAGTTCCTCGGCGAGATGCGCACCCCACGCCGGCTGGCCGCGGCTGAAAGCGTTTTCCTGCAGGTTGTGGGTATGCGCGAGATGGTCGACGCGGAACAGCATGTTGCCGAAAGCCTTGCGGTTGGCCGGTATGCCGCCGACCGAAATGCCGCCGAAGCCGGCGCCGTGATAGCCGCGCTCACGGCCGATCAGCACGTTGCGTTGCCCTTCGCCACGTGCCCGGTGATAGGCGAGTGCTATCTTCAGCGCGGTATCGACGCCTTCGGATCCGGAATTGCAGTAGAACACGTGGTCCAGATCCCCGGGCGCCAGTGCGGCCACACGTTCGGCCAGGCGGAAGGCATCGGGATGGCCGATCTGGAACGCCGGGCTGTAATCCATGCTCGCCACCTGTTGCTGCACCGCCTCGACGATGCGCGGACGGCAGTGGCCGGCATTGACGCACCACAGTCCGGAGGTGCCGTCGAGAATTTTCCTGCCATCGTCGCTGACATAGTGCATGTCCTTCGC
>JBMTEY010000152.1:0-5837 GCA_049433545.1 Burkholderiales bacterium
ATGCCAAATATCCGTCCGCTTCAGGCGCACAACCCCGGAATGTTTCCGGCGCCGGGATCAGCCGGCCTGACAGGTTCACATAGTGTAGCTTCATGCCGGCATTCGCGCCGCCTCGCGTACACTCCACATTCCAAACGACTCCGGGGAATTCCATGCTCACGATCTACGGCTCCGCCAACTCCCGCGCCCTGCGCACCATCTGGATGGCCGGTGAACTCGGCCTGCAGTACGAACACAAGGACTGGCTGCCGCGCTCACCCGAGACCCAGACCGCGAATTACCGCGAGGTCAATCCGAACGCGCGGGTGCCGACCATCGACGATGACGGATTCATCCTCTCGGAATCGATGGCGATCAACCTCTACCTCGCGAAGAAGCACAAGAGCCCGCTGTATCCCGCGGATCCGAAAAACGAGGCGCTGGCCTGGCAGTGGAGCCTGTGGGAAACCGACCGCCTCGACCGCCAGATCGTCGACTACGTGCGCCACACCGTGGCGCTGCCTGAAGCCGAGCGCAAGGCCGCCGTCGCCGAGACCGCGTGGAAAGCCGTCGCACCCGCGTTCGACGTGCTGGAAACCGCGCTGAAAAAATCGGAATGGCTGGCCGGCCCGGCGTTTTCGGTGGCGGACCTCAACGTCGCAGGCGCACTTTATCGCGCGCTGTCGATCGATCTTTCGAAATGGCCGCACCTCAAGGCCTGGATCAACCGCTGCTGGGAGCGCCCCGCCGCGAAAAAAGCGCGGGCGATGCGCGGGGACTGAGAGGACTGCAATGGCGCCGGAATGCCCTTACGGAGAACGCCATGACCCGAAAATCCACGGCTAAAAAAGCCGCGCACGGCAAACCAGCACGACGCACAGTGCTGCTCGTCGCCACGCGCAAAGGCGCCTGGCTGTTCCACGGCGATGCTTCCCGCAAAACCTGGAGGGCTGACGGCCCGCATTTCCTCGGCCACGTGATCAGCCAGATGGTGCTCGATCCGCGCGACGGCAAAACGCTGCTCGCCGCGGCGAAGACCGGCCACCTCGGACCCACGGTGTTCCGCTCCACCGAGATGGGAAAAACCTGGAAGGAAGCCGTGCAGCCGCCGGCGTTTGCGAAAGCGCCCGAAGGTGAAAACGGCCGTTCGGTCGACCACACTTTCTGGCTGACACCCGCCCATGCCAATGAACCCGATGTCTGGTACGCCGGCACCAGCCCGCAGGTACTGTTCCGCTCGGAAGACGGCGGCGTCACCTGGAAACCGTTTTCCATCATCAACCACGATCCGCAGTTCCGCTCGTGGATGGGCACGCAGCAGGACGGCACGCCGGACGGCCCCAAGCTGCATTCGATCATCGTCGATCCGCGCGACCCGAAACACCTCTACATCGGCATGTCGGGCGGCGGCGTGCACGAAACGCGCGACGGCGGCAGGACATGGAAGGTGATGATCAAGGGGCTGGACGTGGTCGAAGGTTTCGGCTTCGATCCCGCGCAGCCGACCTTCCACGATCCGCACTGCCTGCGCATGTGCCCGTCGAACCCGGACCGCATCTACCAGCAGAACCACTGCGGCATCTACCGCATCGACCGGCCGTCGGACACCTGGCAACGCATTGGCAAATCGATGCCGAAAACCGTGGGCGACATCGGCTTCCCGATGGTGGTGCATCCGCGCGACGACAACACGGCGTGGGTTTTCCCGATGGACGGCACCAGCGTGTGGCCACGCACCAGTCCCGGCGGCAAACCTGCGGCCTACGGCACGAAAAACGGCGGCAAGACCTGGCAGCGGCTGGATGCCGGCCTGCCGAAGTCGCAGGCGTGGTGGACGGTCAAGCGCCAGGCGATGAGCGCCGACGCGCACGATAGCGTGGGTCTGTATTTCGGCACTACCAGCGGTGAGTTGTGGATGAGCCGTGATGAAGGCCGCAAGTGGACCTGCATCGCGAAACACCTGCCGGAAATCTACGCGGTGGATACCGCGACGCGGTAAGACGTCCGATGAAAGTGCTGATCCCCAGCGCGCTGCGCTCCTACACCGAGCGCGGCAGCGCGGAAGCGCAGGGCGCGACGCTGGCCGAACTGCTCGCCGACCTCGACCGCCAGTACCCGGGCATCCGCTTCCGCATGGTCGATGAGCAGCAGCGCATCCGCCGCCACATCCGCATATTCATCAACGGCGCGCAGGAACACGACCTCGCGCGGAAACTCGATCCGGACGACGACGTGATCATCGCCCAGGCTCTGAGCGGGGGATGATCACGTAACCATTTGTTTTTATTTGTATTTTTGTATAACGCGTAGCGCGCCCAGCGCCACGACAAACGCGGCTTTCAGTCGCGCATCTCAGTTTTTTTTCTTTTTCGCTTCGAGCCGTGCCTTGAGATCAGCGAAGGGATTGTGCGTGGCCGCCGCAATTTTCTGATCCACGGCCGTGCGCCCCGCCATGTCCTTGATCTTCGAGTGCTCGTGTTCGTGGCAATAAGTGCACAACAGCTCCCAGTTGCTGCCGTCGGGCGGGTTGTCGTCGTGGTTGCCGTTCTTGTGGTGGACCTCGAGCAGTTGCAGGTTGGCATGGGTGAAAGTGCGCGCGCAGCGGCCGCACACCCAGGGATACAGTTTCAGTGCGCGTTCGCGGTAACCCGCAGCGCGGCGGTCGGCGTTGCGCCGCGCTTCGAGGATCACCTTGTCGAGTCGGTCGGAGGACATCGTCGCCGGAAATGCGCGTTCAGCCGGGCGCGGACGCGGTGTCGCGGTCCTTGCGTGGATTCTTCAGCGGCAGCGGCTGCTCGCCGAGCAGGTCCTTCTCGATCACCGCGCGCACTTCCTCGAGGTCCAGCCCGTGTTTTTCCACCAGGTCCATCACCTCGGCAAGGATGGCGTCGGTGTCCTGCATCTTCTTCAGGCGCTTGAAACAGTCGTCGCGGCTGATGCCCATGCTCTCGCCGATCAGCTCGAGAAAATTCACCACCTCGAACGGCCAGTCGGCTTCGTGGCTGCACAGTTCGCGGTGGCAGGCGTGGTAGACGCCGGCCAGCGCATCGACCTTTGCCGCGGCGGCGGCTTCGAGCAGGCTGCGGTGCAGCTCGCGCTTGAACTCGGGCAGCGGCTGCAGCGTGTTGCACATGTAACCCGCCTGCGGCTGCGGCAGCTCGACAAAATCCAGCCCGGGGATCGCCTTCAGCAGGCTGACTGCGGATTCGAGCACGCCGGTCACGCCCGGATGTTCGTGCAGCGCGACGCGCTTGTTCACCGGGTGGCGCAGCAGCGGCCGCAGTTGCTCCAGCCGCGAAGCGAGGTAAACCACGAAAGCGTCGAGTGCATAGCCGGCATCATCACGCCCGGGCAGCACGTTTTCGCCGAGCTGTATGGTGCAGGTCGGGCACCACGCCAGCACGTTGCGCGCGCCGCTGGCGGCGAAACGGTCGGTGGTGCGCCAGGCGATGCGGCCCGAGGCGTCGAAATCGCCGGTGCGGAACTGCAGCACGCCGCAGCAATCGCCGGGGCCGCCCATCACCTGGTAGGTGACGCCCAGCGCGTCGAGGATGTCCAGCGCCAGCAGCACGATGTGCGGCGTCTTCAGCACATTGCAGCCGGTGTAGAACACCACGTCCGGTCTGGAGTCTGCAGCCGCAGGCCTGCGGAATTTTTTCAGCACCTCCGCCGGCAGCTGCATGCGCGAGAGCACGCGCACGCCGCGGCCCATGTTGGCGAAGGCCGCGCTGCCATTGCGGTGCTGTTCTTCCGGGGGGGCGCGGCGCTGGATCGCCGTGCGCGTCAGCGCCAGCATGAAACGCGGATTGACGCCCTCGGGACAGGCGGGAATGCAGTGGCCGCTACCCGAACACACCTGCGCCCAGCGCTGCGCTTCGGGCGTGCCTGCGCCGCCGCGGATGATGTCGAGTACGCCGGCTGTGATGTCCGCGCCGCTGCGCCCGGCGAGGCCCGCCGGCGCCGGCATCGGGCACACCTCGAAACAGCGCCCGCAGGCGGTACAGGCGTCGAGCACGTCGTGGGTGCGGGCTGCCAGTGATTCGGCGAATGCTGCGCTCATTGCGTCTCCGGGCCGGGTTTGCGGTGCGTGATGCCGATGATAACGCCGGCTGGCGACGGCGGTGTTTTGATTCTAGAATGGCTGCCAGCGGCAACCATAATCCGACAACCGCCGCGGGGGAGAACACGATGCGGAAACACCTGGGGTGGGGCGTATGCGGTCTGGTGCTGGCGCTGTCCGGCATCGCGGTCACGGCGCAGGCCGCCGCCAACGATTATCCGCTGCGCCCCGTGCGCATCATCGTGCCCTACCCGCCCGGCGGCACCACCGATCCGACGGCGCGCGCTTTCGGCAGCTGGCTGTCGGACAAATTCGGATTGCCCGTGGTCATCGACAACCGCCCGGGCGCGGGTTCGACCATAGGCCACGGCCTCGCCGCCAAGGCCACGCCCGACGGCTACACGCTGGTGCTCGGCACTTCCGGCGGGCTGGTGGTCAGTGCCGCCTTCGGCACCAAACTGTCGTACGACCCGGTGAAGGATTTCACGCCGATCGGCGTCGGCGTATTTGTGCCCTTCCTGATCGTGGTGCACCCGTCGGTCGCGGCCAAAAACGTCCAGGAACTGATCAGCCTTGCCAAGGCGCAGCCGGGCAGGATCAATTTCGCCTCCCCCGGCACCGGCACGCCAAATCATCTCGGCATCGAACTGCTGACTTCGCTGTCCGGCGCAAAATTCACGCACGTGCCGTACAAGGGCGGCGGCGCGGCGACGGTCGACCTGCTGGCCGGGCGCGTGCACGCGATCTTCGGCGGCGCCGCGCCCTGGCAGCCGCACATGGCCTCAGGCAAGGCACGCGCCATCGCCATCGGTCACCCCACGCGGCTGGCGACGCTGCCCGAGGTGCCGGCCATCGCCGAAACCTATCCCGGTTTCAACAACACCACCTGGTACGGCCTCCTCGGCCCGGCGGGCATACCCGCGCATGTGGTGAAAAGGGTCAATGCCGAAATGAAAAGTGCGGTGGCCGACGCCGCCTTCGTCAAACACCTTGAAGCCATCGGCATGGTGCCTACATCGACCACGCCACAGGAAATGGGCAGGATGATCCGCACCGAACTCGCGCGCTGGAAAAAAGTCGTCAGGGAAGCCGGCATCAAGCCGGGCTGAGCCGTCCGCGCAGCAGACCGCGCCGGTCAACGGCTGCGCGCCAGCCGGCCCAGGCAGAAATGCGTGAACGCCAGCCCCGACAGCACCGGCACCAGCAGGTTCACCACCGGCACGTAGAGCAGCAGCGAGAGCAGGATGCCGAGCAAGAACAGGTCCCCTCGCGATTCGCGGGTGATGGCGCGGATTTCATCGGCGCCGGCATGTTCTGACAGCGCGTCATAACGGAACACGCGCTGGTTGAGGTACGCCGAATTGAGCACCGGCGCCAGCACCGCGCCGACGCCGGTCAGCCACAGCGGCAGGGTGACGATCCACAGCAGCGCAAAGATGGCGATGCCGGCCGCGGCGTTGAGGACGCTGCCGACGATCGTGCCGCCGGCGCGGCGCTGCAACTGCGGGTGGTAACGTTCGCCGACGAACTTGACGATCACCGGCATCGCGATGATCTCGGTGATCACCAGCGCGGTGACGAAGATTGCCGGCAGTATCGCCACCATCACCGCGAACACCGCCGTGTAGTCGATGACCCAGGTCACGCTCCATTGCTGCAGCCAGCCGGCGACGGTGGTCGAGCGCAGCGCACCGGTGATCATGCCGGTCCATGGCTCCCAGAAAGCCCACGCCAGCACCACCCACAACACGATGCTGCCGAGCATCGGCAGGAACACCATGGCGATGATGCGCGGGTC
>JBMTEY010000153.1:0-5679 GCA_049433545.1 Burkholderiales bacterium
TCCACCGCGGCGTCGATCAGCGCCGCGGTGGACAGGGTCATCACCGAGGCGAAGCAACTCACCGGCGACCTCGGCGGCAAGGCGGGCACCACGCAGATGGGCGATGCGATCGCCGCCGCGCTTTGAGTCTCCGGTAAATCGACCTACAATAGGCCTGCAGCAGCCAGTCGCACGCAGATGCGGCGAACTCCCCGGCATGTCCGGGGTCACAGTTGTTCCGGGACAGGGCCCCACGCGGATGTTGCTCTCCGGTCCGGGCCCGTCAAGCCATAAAAATCAGAGCGAGGAGGTATCATCATGCAGCGAGCTTCACGTTATATCTTTACCGCCGCCTTTGCGGCAATGTCGGCCTGTGCGGGTGTTGCGCATGCCGCAGGCTATCCCGAACGACCGGTCCGCCTGATCGTGCCGTTCGCGCCGGGCGGCGCTTCCGACTTCGTGGCGCGCATCATCCAGGACAAACTGGGTTCCGAACTCGGACAGCAGATCGTCATCGACAATCGCACTGGTGCTTCCGGCTATGTCGGCATCGAAGTCGCCGCCGATTCGACCCCGGACGGCTATACCGTCCTGCTCGGCAATATCGGTACCATGTCGATCAACGCCTCGGTGTTTCCGAAATTCCGTGTCAAGCCGATGAATGCCTTCACCGGCGTGACGCAGGTGGTGGATGTGCCGGGCATGGTCGTGGTGCACCCTTCGCTGCCTGTGAAGTCGATCAAGGAATTGATCGCCTTCGCAAAGGCGCGCCCCGGCCAGCTCAATTTCTCGGCCTCGGGCGCCGGCAGCAATTCTCGGCTGGCCTTCGAACTGTTCCAGCAGCAGGCCGGGACCAAGATCATCATGGTGCCGTACAAGGGAGGCGCCAGCGGCGCATCGCTGGCGGTGGCCACCGGAGAGGTGCCGCTGACCATGCTGACTTCGGCATCGCTGTTGCCCTACATCCGTCAGGGGAGGATGCGCGTACTGGCCGTGGTGGCGCCGAAGCGCCTCAGCGCAACGCCTGAGGCGCCGACGATGAAGGAACTGGGTTATCCCGACCATGTCGTCGGCTCATGGCAGGGTGTGTACGTGCCCAAAGCCACGCCGCGCGCAGTCGTCGATCGGCTGTTTCCGGCAGTGGTGAACACCATGAAGGATCCGACCGTGATCAAGCGGCTGGATACAGCGAGTTCCGCGGCGATCACCAGCAAATCACCCGAGGATTTCCACAAGTTCTGGCTGTCAGAGCACAATCGCTGGGCAAAAGTGGTGAAAGACGTCAACGCAGTGGCGCATTAGACTGCAGTATCCGCATCCGGATGCTCCGGCACAGCGTGACCGTCCCCGGGGACGATGCGCTGTGCCGTTTTTTCGTCGATGACATGAATGGTATGCGCGGCGCTGGCTGCCGCGGTGACCGGAAACGTTGGGGAACATGAGGCTTCATAAGCTGCTGAAACTGTTTTTTGCCGTTTTGTTGTGCGGTATGGCCGGCCTGGCGTCGGCCAAGTTGCCGTCGCCGTCGCCTGAACAGGCGGCCAAAGCCGAACAGGTGAAGAAACTGGCGGCTGAACGCGCCAGGCGCGATGCGGCGGCGCTGGGCAGGGCGCAGGATCGTGTGGTCGAGCATTACAGGACGCACAAACTGGGCAAGGCACCGAAACCACGCGTTGCCGCGCAGCGCCTTGAAAAACTGGCCTGCAAACTGGGCAGCGAAGACCGGCACGCACGCATAGCCGTGGAACTGGTTGGCGGCCGCGTCAAGAGCATTGCCTATTACTCCAAATGGAAGCCGCGCACCTGTTCGGTGCATATCGTGCGCGATGACAGCTGGAGCCAGTGGAAGGACAGCGGCAATGTCACGGTGGTGACACTGAATGAGGACAAGGGCGCCTTCCTGATCGACCACCAGCGCCGCGCCGTAAAGTTCCTGTTCCGCAATATCGACCGTGAGCGTTTCTGCGGCATGGAAGGCAAGATCACCGGCAGCCTGACGGTGACGCGCGGCCGCGACCGCTGCGAACTCGAAGGCGTGATGGACGAACCCGCCTGACAGCCTGATTACGGTCTCAGCCGTTTCCTGACACCAGCTTCAGTCCGAAAATTCCGGCAACGATCAATCCGATGCAGGCGATACGGGCGAGCGTGGCCGGCTCGGAAAAGAGCGCGATGCCGAGTATTGCCGTGCCGATGACGCCGATGCCGGTCCATACCGCGTAACCGGTTCCCACCGGAATGGATTTCAGCGCCAGCGCCAGCAGCCAGACGCTGCCGATCATTGCGGCTATGGTGATGGTGCTGGGCAGCAGGCGGCTGAAGCCGTCGGTGTACTTGAGGCCTATGGCCCAGACCACTTCCAGCAATCCGGCAGCCAGCAGCAACAGCCAGGCGGTGGACATGGCTGTATCAGGCCGGCTGAGCCGTGCCCCCCGGGGGGACTTGCTGCGCGGCGCGGTACTTGTCGTAGAGCACGCCCTCGGCGAACAGCGCGGCGATGGCGTCGTCGCGGTAATCGAGACCGCGCACGGTTTCCTCGGTGTGCTGGCCCAGCCAGGGCGCAGGCTGGCGGATTGCCGTCAGTTCGCCGCTGGATTTGACCGGCAGCCCCAGCGATTTCATGCGGCCGATTTTCGGGTGGTCAAGTTCGACCACCATGTTGCGCGCCTTGATGTGCGGATCATCGAGGATCTGCGCGTAGGTGTAGACCGGGCCGCCGGGGACCGCAGCTTCATCGAGTTTCTGCACCCAGTGGGCGGTGGGTCGGGTCGCGAACACTTTTTCGATTTCGACTTCCAGTTCGTCGATGTTCTTCAGCCGAGACGGCAGGTCCTTGAAGCGCGGGTCGGTCAGCCATTCCGGCTTGTTGCAGGTGATGGTGCAGAAATTGTTCCACAGCTTGTTGTTGTTGGCGCCGACGGTGACATAGCCGTCCTGCGTCCTGTAGGCCTGGTACGGCGTGGAGCGGCGGTGCCGCGTGCCGGTGGCCGTGGGTTCCTCGCCGCCGCCGAAATACGCGCCCGATTCCCAGTGCGTCCAGGCGAGGCCCGCTTCCAGCAGCGAGGTCTCGAGGTACTGGCCCTTGCCGCTTTTCAGCTTGCCGATGTAGGCGCCGAGGATGGCGTAGAGCGCGGTGACGCCACTGGAGATGTCGTTCATGGCGATGCCGACCTTGGCGGGGCGCCCGCCGGGGTAACCCGTCATCATCATGATGCCCGACATGCCCTGTGCAACGATGTCGAAGCCGCCCTTGTGGCCGTAGGGGCCGGTCTGGCCGAAGCCCGACATCGACGCATAGATCACGCCGGGGTTGAAGGCCTTCACGGTGTCGTAATCGATGCCGAGTTTTTTGACCACGCCGGGGCGGAAATTCTCGGTGATGATGTCGGCTTTCGCGGCCAGTTTCATGAAGATTTCCTTCCCGCGCGGATCCTTCATGTTGATGCCGATGCTTTTCTTGTTGCGGTTGAGCACTGCAAAACAGTACGACTCGCCGTTGACCTTGGGCTCGAAACGCCGTGAACCGTCGCCTTCAGGGAAATTTTCGACTTTGATCACCGAGGCCCCCATGTCCCCCAGTACCATGGTGCAGTAGGGGCCGGCCATCACGGTTGTCAGGTCCAGTACGGTTACGCCTTCCAGTGGTAATGCCATCAACGGGCTCCATGTGCGATGCGGCGCTGCGTCAATCGGCTGCGCGCAATGTGGGTATTGGCGGCATTTTAGCTTGCGCCCGGAATGCGGGGAATTCGTTATTGATTCGAGGGGAGTTTTGTGAGGATAATGTGCCTGCAGTGCATCAATAACAATGAGGAGATAATGGTCATGAACAGAGCATTCCAACTGGCGCTGGCCATGCTGGCCGCGACGCTGCTGATGCCGTTGGCGGCGACGGCGCAGAAATATCCTGACAAGCCGGTGCGCGTGGTCATCGTGTTCCCGCCCGGCGGTTCCAATGACGTGGTCGGACGCATCGTGTTCCAGAAAATGTCCGAAATCATGGGACAGCAGTTCATCATCGACAACCGCGGCGGCGCAGCCGGCCAGATCGGTTCCGAAATCGTCGCCAAGAGCCCGGCCGACGGATACACGGTGATGGTGCAGTCGACCACCCACGTCGCCAATGCGCATCTCTACAAGAAACTCAATTATGACGTGCTCAAGGATTTCATCGGCCTGACCCCGCTGGCGCGCCAGGTCGGCATGCTGGTCGTGCATCCGTCGCTGCCGACGAAGACCGGTCGGGAGTTCGTGGCGCTGGCGAAGAAGCGCCCGGGGGACATCGTCTATGCTTCGGCGGGCAACGGCAGCTTCGTGCATCTGTCGATGGCGCTGATGGCAGAGATGGCGGGCATCAAGATGATCCACGTGCCGTACAAGGGTGGTGGTCCCGCCGGGACAGCGCTGGTAGGCGGCGAAACGCAGGCCATGCTGGCGACGATCGGTTCGCTGACGCCGCACCTGAGGTCGAAGCGCGTGCGGCCGCTGGGCGTCAGCTCGGACAAGCGCACCACGCAGTTCCCGGATGTGCCGGCGATCGCGGAATTTGTGCCCGGTTACGAATTCACCGCCTGGGTCGGCAGTTTTGTACCGGCAGGCACGCCGAAAGCCATTGTCGATACGCTGAATGCCGGGCTGGCCAAGGCACTGGCGGACAAGCAGGTTGCTGCCAAGCTGACGGCCCAGACCCTGGATCCGATGCACATGACGCCCGAGCAGTTCGCCGCGCGCATCAAGTCCGATTACGACAAATATGAAAGGGTGGTGAAAGTCAGCGGCGCGCGCGTAGACTGAACCATCACTGCGACAGCATGTTGCAAAAGCCGGCGCCTGTCGCCGGCTTTTTTATTGTGGACTTGGCGTGGTGATGATCCGGCGAATTGCGCATAATGCCCGCCGGGCCGAGTGGTCGGCGCAGGCATGGAGGAAAATCCGGTGAATCCGAAAGTCAGGACATTCATGGCGGCGCTCGCCTGGGGTTGCGCGACGGCAGCCATGGCGCAGGCGTATCCCGCAAAAACCGTGCGCGTGGTCATTCCGTGGCCGGCCGGCGGTTCCAACGACGTGGTCGGGCGCATCGTCATGCAGAAGGTGTCGGCCGCGCTGGGCCAGCAGTTCGTGATCGACAACCGCGGCGGTGCATCCGGATCGATCGGCGCCGACGTGGTCGCCAAGGCGCAGCCGGATGGTTACACGATCATGGTGCATTCGACGACCCATGTCGGCAACGCGCATCTCTACGGCAAAAAGCTCGCTTACGACACGCTGAAGGATTTTACCGGCGTGGGCATGCTCTCGGCGCAGCCGGGCGTGTTGACCGTGCATCCCTCGCTGCCGGTGAAATCGGTGAAGGATTTCATCGCATTGGCTAAAGCGCGGCCGGGGCAGATCAATTATTCGTCATCGGGCAACGGCAGCGCGCCGCACCTGCAGATGGCGCTGCTGATCTCGATGACCGGCATCAACATCACGCATGTGCCGTACAAGGGTGGCGCGCCGCAGGTGACGGCGCTGATGGCGGGCGAGACGCAGGCCTCCTTTGCCACGGTGGGCACGGTCATCAATCACATCCGCAACGGCAAGCTGCGGCCACTGGGCCTGGGGTCGACGCAACCGAGCAAGGCGTTGCCGGGTGTGCCAAATATCGCGCAGGCAGGCGTGCCGGGTTACGCGATGAGTCCGTGGATCGGCGTTTTCGCG
>JBMTEY010000154.1:0-5648 GCA_049433545.1 Burkholderiales bacterium
TTATTGGGATGCAAGGACGAATCGCGCCTTGACGCAGATGTATGTACATAACTTTGCCGAGGCATGGCCTGAATATGAATATCGGCTCAATCTAACCCAACTTGGCGTAATCATGAAAAATGATCCCCAACTGTTGGAGGCATTCAGGACTAAACCCCATTGGAAAGGGGTAATCGATAAACCGTCAGGGGTGGTCGGAATCTGGGACGAGCAGGGTGTAGGAGATAAGATTTTATATTCGACACTACTACCGGAATTAATCAAAACGGGACAATCGTTTGTTTACGAAATGGATTCCCGGTTGATACCTGCCTATCGGCGAACTTACCCAGGACAACAATTTGTCCCTATCAAAACCCCGCCAGATCCGGCATTACTGCAAGCCGACTACATGCTGTTTTCTGGATCATTGCCGGGCCTGTTCCGGACTTCATTGGCAAGCTTTGAGCGGCAGCCGACTCAGACGCTCGAGGCTGATCCTGACAGGGTGGGCCACTATGCGGGAGTGCTAGGGAGTAAATTTAAAGTAAGCATATCCTGGGGCAGTACTCGTAGCGATCACGAAGGCCGTAAAAAAAGCGCGGCCTTGAAGGATTATTTGCCTTTGCTAACTATCCCTGAAATTGAGTTCGTCGATGTTCAATATGGGGATACGTTGTGCGAACGTGAGGAATTAATGCAACAGCACGGCGTAAAAATGACTCGATTTGAAGAGGTGGATTACTACAATGATTTGGAGGAGATGCTGGCAATTCTCGGGGCATGCGATCTTTTGATTACGACAAGTAATTTTAATGCACATATGGCGGGCGCTCTGGGTAAGCCGGTTTGGCTGATTTATCCCTCTGATCTTCCGCCATTCCACTACTGGGCGCATCGGGGCGATTACCGCAGCTTGTGGTATCCATCGGTAGAAATTATTTCCGGCCCAACACTGACTGACTGGGAGGCATTAATTCACCACACCAAAGAAAAATTGATTCACAAGATGCTCAATTAATCTAGAAATTATTTTGGATTAGAGACAAAATTATTTAAGTAACGTATGGGGGACGCACATGATTTTTGTGCGTTTGAGGTTCACCTGTCTTTGTGCCGGTTTGATCGTGGCGCTGGGTTAAATGGCCGCTGACGACATTCAGGCTGTTTCGGGTTGATCGCCGCCAGCGGTTGATGGCTCAGCCTGTATGGCTCGCCAAATTTATATAGCGCACACTTATCGGAAGCACCTGTGGCTGACAAGCAAGGAAAACTAACGGCGACCGAGACCCACCTTGAGCGCGTGGTAGAGCTGTTGCACCGACACGAGTTGGTTGAGAATCTAGTCTTCCAACAGGGAAGCGCTTCCGATCGTTTTGTCAAGTCCGAGGCACGCCGCCAGCATCTAGATGAGCTGCGGCAGTTACTCGACCGGCTGCACCCCGCAGATATTGCTCACATTCTGGAGTCGCTGGAGATCGCGCAACGGCTGGTGATCTGGGATCAGGTCAAGTCCGAACGTCACGGTGACATCCTGCTCGAGGTATCCGATGCGGTGCGCGAGTCTCTTATCGCGCACATGGACAAGGGTGAGCTGGTCGCTGCTACCGGCCTGCTTGATACGGATGAAATTGCCGACCTTGCCCCCGATCTGCCCCGTGAAGTCATACTCGATGTTTTCAAGTCGCTGTCGACCGAGGAGCGTGAACAGCTCCGTGCGGCGATGTCCTATCCGGAAGATACGGTAGGCGCGCTGATGGATTTCGACATGATCGAAGTGCGTGAAGACGTCACCCTGGAAGTCGTGCTGCGCTATCTGCGCCGCCTGACTGAGTTGCCGAATCACACCGACCAGCTGCTGGTGGTGGATCGCGCGGAAAACCTGCGCGGTTTGCTGTCGATCAACCGGCTGCTGCTCACCGATCCTGATACGCTGGTGGGCGAAGTCATGACGCGGGATATCACCAGTTTTCATCCCGAACAGGATGCGCGTGTCGCAGCCAGCGCGTTCGAGCGTTACGATCTGGTATCCGCGCCGGTGATCGACGATCAGGGGCGTCCGATCGGACGGATCACCGTCGATGCCGTGGTCGATTACATACAGGAAGCCAAGGACAGTGAAATCCTCTCGGCGGGCGGCCTCAAGGAAGAGGAAGACCTTTTCGCCTCGGTATGGAACAGCGTGCGCAACCGCTGGGCCTGGCTGGCGATCAATCTGGTGACTGCATTTATTGCATCGCGTGTGATCGGTGTGTTCGAGAATTCCATCGCGCAGCTGGTGGCGCTGGCGGCCTTGATGCCGATTGTTGCCGGTATCGGCGGCAACTCGGGTAATCAGACGACTACGATGATCGTGCGCGCACTGGCGCTTGGCCAGATCACCCGGGACAGCGCGCGCAAGCTGTTCTTCAAGGAAATCAGTGTGTCTGCGTTGAACGGGTTGATCTGGGGCAGGCTGGTCGGCCTGTTCGCCTTCCTGATCTATCACAGCTGGCAACTGGGACTGGTAATGACAGGGGCGATGATGCTCAACCTGCTGCTCGCTGCGGTGATGGGGGTGGCGATACCCCTGGTCATGCAGAAACTCGGGCGCGATCCGGCGGTAGGCTCCAGCGTGATGATTACGGCCATCACCGACAGCGGGGGTTTTTTCATTTTCCTCGGTCTAGCCACGCTGTTTTTGGTTTAATTATCCGATGCACACCTTTGATGTCGTGGTGATCGGCTCAGGCCCCGGCGGTTACCGTGCCGCAGTGCTGGCAGCGCTGCGCGGACTGAAAGCCCTGATCGTGGAAGAGGGCGCATGGGGCGGCACCTGTCTGAATCGCGGCTGCGTGCCGAAAAAGGACTGGTTCCATACTGCCCGCATCCTGGCCGCTAGCCGCGACCTTGCAGCGCGCGGTGTCCGTGGCGCACTGGCTGCCGATCCGCCTCAGGCCTGGCGTCATCAACGCCAGGTTGTCGAAACCGTGCGCGGCAGTTACGTCGATTATCTGCAACGCCTGGGCGTGGTGATGGTGGAAGGGCGGGCGCGATTCAGCAGCCCCTCGCGGCTGGAAGTTGGTGGACAGTCAATCAGCGCCGGGCATGTCATCGTGGCCACCGGATCCCGTCCCTGGCTGCCGCCGCAGTTGCCGGCTGCGCCGGGGCGCATTCTCACTACGGATGATCTGTTCGATCATGCGCTGCCGGCAGGCAAAAAGGTTGCGGTGCTCGGATCAGGTGCTGTCGGCACCGAGATGGCCTTCATCCTGGCCCAGTTCGGGCTGGAGGTGGTGTGGCTGACCGGCCGGGAGCCCATGTCGGAGAGTGCTTACAGTGAGTCTGCGCGAGCAGCGCTGCGCGAAGCGCTCTTCAGGGCCGGTGTCGAGCCCAAAACCGGGCAGCGTATCGTTACGGCACGTGTGGATGACGGTGGAGTGACGCTGGCGTTGCCCGGTGGTGCGGAGGAACGCGTGGATTGGGTGCTGGCTGGCACCGGCCGCAGGCCCAATACCCAAGATCTCGACCTGGATCTGGCGCATGTCACGGTGGATGATCAGGGCTACATCAAGGTGGATGCATTCAATCAGGCGGCAGCAGGAATTTATGCCATTGGCGATGTTGCCAATCCCGGCATGAGCGCCAATCATGCGCTGGCCGATGCCACGGTCGCCATCAGCAATATCATCAAACCGGGCAGCCGCCGTCGTGACAATCACCGGGTGCCAGAGGCCCTGTATTCGGCGCTGGAGCTGGCGCGGGTGGGGTGGAAGGAAGAGCGTGCGGAAGCGATGGGGCTGGAGCCGGCCACCGGATTTGCCTCATTTGATGCCAATCCGGCGGCGCTGGCCGAGGATGAGCGCGGCGGCTTCCTGCGCATTATCGCGGACATGGACAGCGGCCGTGCGCTGGGCGCGGAAATTGCCGGCCGCGGCGCGGCAGAACTGATCAGCCTGCTGGGGCTGGAATTCGGCGCTCCGCAGGCGCTGTCGCGATTGGCCACTGCCGCTTACAATCACCCGACGCGCGCCGAGGAAATTCTCAACGCCGTGGAAACGCTGGCTGCCCGCTGGGGCATGTCGGCACATGTGTTTCCGGGGAAAAGCCCGGGAGCGCCGGCGGAATAACTCCGCCGGGCGCCGTGTTCAGGAGGCAGGGACAGGTGAATCGACCGGCATCCGACGTGTTTGCGGCCCAGGCCATGCAGTTCATACCCCGCCTGCGGCGTTATGCGCGCGCGCTGACCGGGGATGCCAGCGCCGCCGACGATCTGGTGCAGGATGCGCTGGAGCGTGCGCTGGTCAAACAGGCGTTATGGCGCGAAGGCTCGGACCTGAGGGCCTGGCTGTTTACCGTGATGCACAACGTCTTCGTCAATCAAGTACGCAGTGCCGTGGCCACCCGTACGGTGCCGATGGACGACGCGGTATCCGACCTGCCCCAGGCGCAGAGTACGGACCGCCTTGAAATCCGCGACCTTGATGCGGCGCTGCAGGCCTTGCCGGACGAGCAGCGCGCGGTGGTGTTGCTGGTGGGACTGGAGCAGATGAGTTACGAGGAAGCAGCCAAGGTACTGGAAGTACCGATCGGCACAGTGATGTCGCGCCTGTCGCGCGGGCGGGAGCGCCTGCGCCGGCTGACGCAGGGGCTGCCGGACGCGGCGCCGCTGAAGGTCGTCAAATGAGCGGGATTCCGGTTAACGAAGCGGAACTGCAGGCCTATGTCGACGGTCATCTGCCGGCGGCGCGCGCCGGCGAGATCGCGCGCCATCTGGCGCAGCACGAAGACGACGCATCTCGCGTGGCCGCCTGGCGCCGCCAGAACGAATTGCTGCATGAGGCCTTCGATCCGCTGCTGGCGGAACCTGTACCGTCGCGGCTGCGTCCCGCGGTCGCGCGTTCCTGGCAACCGCTGCGGCAATATGCCGT
The DNA here is from genome assembly GCA_049433545.1 of Burkholderiales bacterium. GTDB lineage: Bacteria > Pseudomonadota > Gammaproteobacteria > Burkholderiales > SG8-41. Next base: position 4,890 of record JBMTEY010000154.1, read on the forward strand.
GGCAGCCGCATTGATGGCAGCCAGCGGCCTGGCCGGCTGGCACCTGCATGGTTACGTGGCGGCGGGAAGCGCGCAAACCGCCTATCTGCCGCATGTCGCGGCCGTTGCCCATGCGGTTTACAGCCCTGAGGTGCGGCACCCGGTGGAGGTCGGCGCCGATCAGGAGGCGCATCTGGTGCGCTGGCTGTCCAAGCGGCTGGGTGCCGGCCTGAAAATCCCCCATCTTGCGGCGCAGGGATATGCATTGGTCGGCGGACGTCTGCTGCCAGGCGATCGCGGACCGGCGGCGCAATTCATGTATCAGGACATGAAGGGACAGCGTCTTACGCTTTATGTGCGCGTCAGCAAGGACGCGCGTGAACAAACCGCATTCCGCTTCGCGCAGGAGAACAAGGTCGGCGTGTTCTACTGGCTTGACGGTCGTCTCGGTTACGCCTTGTCCGGTGAAACCGATCGCAAGGAATTGTTGCGTGTTGCCGACGCGGTTTATCGCCAGCTCAATCCCTGAGCGTGCAGCGCGCAGTACCGTCGCTGCCCGGCGCAAATACGAGAATTATAAATAACCTGTTGATTTTATTGATTTTTTTCGCACGGCCGTTTATGAACGCGCTCGCGTGCAACACGTTCCGTTGCCGTAGCTGAGAAAACGCAGAGGGAAAATTTCGGGAGTATCGACGCGCGGGGAAATGCGCGGAGGTGTTGCAGAAAGGTCTTGTTGCGGTCCGGCTGAAATGCGAAGGCCGGGGGTTACCCGGCCTT
>JBMTEY010000155.1:0-5644 GCA_049433545.1 Burkholderiales bacterium
ACAAGGCGTTTTTCAGCGTGCTCGCCTGCGCCATCCAGACCACCCCGGAAAAAGCCGGCGGCGCCCGGGCTGCCGAAGAGCGGGTGCGGCACGCCGCCGCACTGCTGGCCAAATTCGGCTGACGAACTTTTCGCCGCGCCAGCGGTCTGTCGTTGCGGGCTGGCGGGAATTCCCATAAACCCATAAACTTTGACCTGATGAAATCCGCGCGACTGATCATCGTCTGGCTGCTGATGCTGGCCCTGCCACTGCAGGCCATTGCTGCATTTGCGCCTTCGGCTGCCTGCGGCGATGATCACGCACCTCAGGCGCAAGGCCTCGGCGGTCATGGCCATCAGGGCATGAACCACGCCGGCATGCATGCCGCCTCCGGGCATCAGCACCAGGACGAAAACCAGCCTGCCGACCAGACCGGCACGCATTCCTGCTGCCATCACCTGTTCTCCGGCGTACCGTCCGCTGCCATCCCCGGCACGCCGGCACCGCCGCACGCCGTAATTCAGCGAATCCCGCTGCTGCATACCCTGCACATCCCCGAACTGCCCCAGCGCCCGCCCCGGGCCTGATCCCCTGCTTCTCCGCTGGCGCTCCGCACGAAAAATGCGGTGATGCCTGATCGGGCGCAGCTACGCCCGCAACATGCAATGGGGATTTAACATGAAGTCAAGCATCACGGCATTGTGCTGCGCGTGCGCGGCGCTGTGGCTTACGCCCGCAGCGGCGCAATCGTCTGCAAACGGCCACCCGACTGATCCGCGTACCGAAGTACGAGCGCAGCAGTACCAGTCTGCGTTCACCGGCTACCAGCCGTTCCGCGAAGAAAAAACCGCGTCCTGGCGCGACGTCAATGACGAGGCCGCGCGCGTCGGCGGGCATCTCGGTATTTTCATGGGCGGCGCACACGCCGGTCATGGCACGGCACCGCAGGCGCATCGCGCCGCGCCCGGCAAAAACCCGCAGGGGATGACGAAATGAGTCCATACCAACCACAACCGCTACGACGCCTGCGCACCGTCAGCGCCGTCCTGATGCTGGCTTTGCTTGCGGGCTGCGCCACATTCTCCGACGACAGCGGCTTTGGCGCCGTGCAGGACGCTTCGCGCGAACGCGGCATCAGCCAGCAGGTGAAATGGAGCAGGACCGCGCAGGATGCCGATGCCGTGCGCGCGACAGTAAAAAAGCTGCTCGTCGCGCCGCTCGATGCCAACGCCGCCGTGCAGATCGCCCTGCTCAACAATCGCGGGCTGCAGGCGACCTACGCCGAACTCGGCATCGCCGAGGCCGACGTAGTACAGGCCGGACGGCTGCGCAATCCGGGGTTTTCCTTCGGACGGTTCACGCGCGCCGACGAAGTTGAAATCGAACGCACCTTCCTGTTCGACGTGCTCGGCCTGATCACCATGCCGATCCGCACGGACCTGGAAAAACGGCGCCTTGAGCTAACCAAGGGCCGCGTTGCCATGGAAACGCTGCAGGTCGCGGCCGACACCCGCCGTGCCTGGATCAGCGCGGTCGCCGCGCAGGAGTCGGCTAAATACATGGAACAGGTCCGCATGGCCGCGGAAACCAGCGCTGAACTCGCGCGCCGCATGGCCGCCGCCGGCAACTTCAGCAAACTGGATCGCGCGCGTGAACAGGTGTTTTATGCCGAGTCCACTGCACAGCTCGCGCGCGTGAGGCAGCAGGCCGTGTCCGAGCGCGAACGGCTCACGCGGCTGATGGGGCTCTGGGGCGATGATATCGCGTTCAAACTGCCCGAGCGCCTGCCCGACCTGCCGCCATCGGCACGCGAAATGGCCGATCTGGAATCCACCGCAATCAAGCAGCGCCTGGACGTTCGCGGCGCGATGCAGGAAGCCGAAAACATCGCCGCAGCGCTGGGCCTGACCAGGGCCACGGGCTTCATCAATGTCATCGAGGTCGGGTACTCGCGCATCAGTGAATCCCATGAACCGCGCAAATCCGGTTATGAAATCGAACTGCGGCTGCCGATTTTCGACTGGGGCACAGCGCGGGTCGCACGTGCCGAACACACCTATATGCAGGCGGTGAACCGTGCCGCCGATACGGCAATCAAGGCACGCTCGGAAGTACGCGAAGCCTGGGCGGCATACCGCACCGCCTACGACCTGGCGAAACATTACCGCGACGAGATCGTACCGCTCAGGAAACGAATTTCGGAAGAAAACCTGCTGCGTTACAACGGCATGCTGATCAGCGTGTTCGAGCTTCTCGCCGACGCACGCCAGCAAGTCGCCGGCGTCAATGCCTATTTCGAGGCCTTGCGCGATTACTGGCTCAGTGAAACCAGCCTGAACCTCGCGCTCACCGGCCAGTCGCCGGGCGCCATGCGCATGGCAAGCGGTGCGCCCGCGGCAGCAGCCGGCGACCAGCCCGGCCACTAACCCATTTTCCGGAGACGACATGACCTCACGTCGCAATTTTTTACGCACGGCCGGAGGCGCCCTGCTCGGCGCCGCCGCTGTAAGCAGGGCCGCGCAGGGCGCGGTACCCGAAGCGCCGATCCAGACCACGCCAGACATGCAGCAGCCGCTGATACCGCCGAACGGCCGCCCCTACAACCCGGTGGCCACGCTCAACGGCTGGACCCTGCCGTGGCGCATGAACAACGGCTGGAAGGAATTCCACCTGATCGCCGAACCGGTACGCCGGCAGATGGCGCCGGGCATGACTGCGCACCTGTGGGGTTATAACGGCCAGTCGCCGGGACCCACCATCGAATGCGTCGAAGGCGACAAGGTGCGCATTTTCGTGACCAACAAGCTGCCCGAGCACACCACCATCCACTGGCACGGCATCCTGCTGCCCAACGGCATGGACGGCGTCGGCGGCCTGAACCAGCCGCAGATCCCGGTGGGCAAGACCTTCGTCTACGAATTCGAGATGAAGAAGTCCGGCACGTTCATGTACCACCCGCACGCCGATGAGATGGTGCAGATGGCCATGGGCATGATGGGGTTCTTCGTGGTGCATCCGAAGAACCCGGCGTTCATGAAAGTCGATCGCGATTTCGTGTTTCTGCTCAATGCCTTCGACATCGCACCAGGGGCGCATACCCCAAAGATTGCAACCATGACGGATTTCAATCTGTGGGCATGGAACAGCCGCGTATTCCCTGGCATCGATCCCTTCGTCGTACGCAAAGGGGACCGCGTGCGCATCCGTTTCGGCAACCTGACGATGACCAACCATCCGGTCCACATGCATGGCTACGACTTCGAAGTCACCTGCACCGACGGCGGCTGGGTGCCGAAAAACGCACGCTGGCCGGAAGTGACCGTCGATGTCGCCGTCGGCCAGATGCGAGCTTTCGAGTTTGTCGCCGATGCGCCCGGCGACTGGGCCATCCACTGTCACAAGTCGCACCACACGATGAATGCCATGGGCCACGACATCCCGACCATGATCGGCGTCGACCACCGCGGTGTCGCGCAGAAGATCATCAACCTCGTCCCCGACTACATGGTGATGGGGGAGCGCGGCATGGCCGACATGGGTGAAATGGAGATGCCGCTGCCCGACAACACGCTGCCGATGATGACCGGCACCGGCCCCTTCGGACCGATCGAGATGGGCGGCATGTTCAGCGTGGTCAAGGTGCGCGAGGGACTGGCGCGCAACGACTACAAGGATCCGGGCTGGTACAAACATCCGCCGGGCACAGTGTCGTATGAGTGGACCGGAACCGCACCGGCGGCCGCGAAAGCGCAGCCACAATCCGGGCGTGCCGCCACCTCAGCGACGCCGGAAAAGGAATGGCGCGTGCGCAAACCGGCGGGAGGACATGGACGCCATTAAACAAAGGGCTGGACGATGCGGCTGATGCCCTTACTGGTCGGGCTGCTGGCAGTCGCAGCTCTGGCCTACGGCTGCGTGGTGTGGCACGGCACGCTGCTGTGCGTGTTCATCGCAGCCGTGGTGGCCGTCGCTGGCGTATTCGTGTTTGCGCTGCTGAGAGAACTGTGGATACTGCACCAACTAAAAGATATGTAATTGATTTTAAACATTTATTTAAGGAGCCCCTATGAAAAGCCTGCTACTGATCGCTACCCTCGCCATGGTCACGTTGTCGACCGGCGCCATCGCCCACGGCGAAAAACCGCATGCGCGAAAATTTTCCGCGTTGCAGTTGTCTGAAGAACACGCCTTCGGCAAAGCCGGGGACCCGAAAAAGGTCAGCCGCACCATCACCTTCAACATGAGCGACAACATGCGCTTCGATCCGTCACTGATTACCGTCAAGCAAGGCGAGACCATCCGGTTTGTCGCGAAAAACAATGGCAGGATCATGCACGAACTGGTGATCGGCACGATGAAAGAACTCAAGGCGCACGCAGAGCAGATGAAAAAGTTTCCAGGCATGGAACACGATGATCCGTACATGGCCCACGTGGCCCCGGGGAAAACCGAGGAAATCATCTGGCAGTTCACCAAGGCCGGGGATTTTGATTTCGCCTGTCTGATCGCCGGCCATTTCGAAACCGGCATGGTCGGAAAAATCAAGGTTGCAGCCCGTTAACGAAAGGATGACATCATGAACAGACGCACTTTTGTCGCGACGCTGGCCGCCCTGGCCATCCCGCTCGGCGTATACGCCCAGCGGATCCCGGAGATCACCGTCTACCTCAATCCCACCTGAGGCTGCTGCGGCGCGTGGATGGATCATCTGCGCGCCAACGGCTTCCGTGTGAAGTCCGTTGCAGTCAGCGACACCGGCGTGGAACGCCGCAGACACGGCATCCCGGATGAACTCGGCGGCTGCCATACCGCAGTGATCGACGGTTACGCCATCGAAGGCCATGTGCCGGCGCGCGAAATCAAGCGCCTGCTGGCGGAAAAACCGTCTGCACGCGGCCTGGCCGTTCCGGGCATGCCCGCAGGCTCCCCCGGCATGGAATCCCCCAAATCCCAACCCTACGACGTGCTGCTGGTCGACAAGCGCGGCCGTCATTCCGTTTTTGCCCATTACGGGCGCTAACCCCGAAGGAAATACACATGAAATCCGTTTTTGCCGCAGCACTGCTTGCAGCCATCATCACAATCCCGGCATACGCCCAGCAATCGGCCGCCGATCACGCCTCGCACCACGGCGGTGACACATCATCGACTGCCGCCATGAGTGAAGGCGAAGTGCGCAAGGTGGACATGGACGCGAAAAAGATCACCCTGCGCCACGGCCCGATCGCCAACCTCGGAATGCCGCCGATGAGCATGGTCTTCCAGGTCAGTGACCCGGCCCTGCTGGACAAGGTCAAGGCCGGTGACAAAGTCAGATTTGTCGCTGATAAGGTTAACGGCGCTTACACCGTGACCCGCATCGAAAGCGCGAAGTAATAGTACCCCGACACGCAGCGCACAGGAAAAGAACATGTACGGATTCAATATCACGCTCAACACTACATTCGACAAAGCCATCAGCAATGTGACCGAGGCCCTCAAGCAAGAGGGCTTTGGCGTCCTGACTGACATCGATGTCAAGGCCACACTCAAGGCGAAACTCAACGTCGACCGCAAACCGTACCGCATCCTCGGCGCGTGCAACCCGCCGCTTGCACACCGGGCAATCGGCGCCGATCCCGACATCGGGCTTCTGCTGCCCTGCAATGTCGTGGTGCGCGAGGAA
>JBMTEY010000156.1:0-5615 GCA_049433545.1 Burkholderiales bacterium
GCGCAATCAGGCCAAGCAGTTTTGTCAGCAGGTTTCTGCCGAACTCTTCGCGCAGGTAGGTGCCGAGCATCTGCGCCAGACCCTCCGAGGTCTTCAGCGCGACATTGCCGACAAAGCCGTCGCAGACCACAACGTCCGTGGTGCCCTTGTAGATGTCATCACCCTCGACGTTGCCGTGAAAATTAAGCCCGCTGGCGCGCAGCAGCGTCGCAGCCTCCTTGACGACATCGTTGCCCTTGATGTCTTCTTCGCCGATGTTGAGCAGGCCCACAGTCGGGCGCGGCTTGTGTTCAACCGAGGCCACCAGTTCGGCCCCCATGATGCCGAACTGCAGCAGGTGTTCCGCAGTGCAATCGACGTTGGCGCCAAGGTCAAGGATATGCGTATGACCTTTTACCGTGGGCAGCATGGTGGCAATGGCCGGTCGGTCGATTCCGGGCAGGGTTTTAAGCACGAAACGCGAAATCGCCATCAGCGCGCCGGTATTGCCGGCGCTGACACAGGCCTGGGCCTCGCCGCCCTTGACGAGATCGATGGCCACGCGCATCGAGGAGTCTTTTTTTCCGCGCAGCGCGTTGGCCGGCGGCTCGTCCATCGTGACGGTTTCGGAGGCATGACGCACCCGCAGCCGGGGATTACCCGCAGCCTTGTGACGGATCAATTCGGCTTCGATGGCGCTTTCCAGACCGACAAGCACGAAAGCGCATTGCGGATCGCGGGCGGCCCATTCGATTGCGGCGGGCACCGTGACCTGTACACCATGGTCACCGCCCATGCAGTCGATGGCTACCGTCACATCCGTCAGGATGGCATCCTCCTCGTCAGATCCCGGCTATCTGGATTCGACGCCGGGTATCGCTTGCAGCCGGCGAATTATTCGCCCTTGGCCTTGATGACTTTTTTGCCCCGATAGTAGCCGTTGGGGCTGATGTGATGGCGCAGGTGCGCCTCACCGGAGGTGGGCTCAACGGCGAGCGCCGGCTTGCCGAGTCCGTCGTGGGACCGATGCATCCCGCGTTTCGACGGGGACTTCTTGTTCTGTTGTACAGCCATGTCGTTCTCCTGAAATTAACGTTTATCCGATCGTTCGGGCCCGAGCAGCGTCGCCAGCTTTGCAAACGGCGTATCCGTCCTGCCGCTCCGCTCTGCGCCGCTACCGCAATGTTCCTGGTCATGCCGCACCGACAGCGGCAGGCCCAGCAGTATTTCGTCTTCCACCAGCTCAACCAGATCCAGGTCGCGCCCGGCTTCTATCCATTCCGGCGTTTCCGGATCATCATCGTCCTGCACTGTAGTGCCGGGCTGCGCCAGCAGCACCCGTGACTGCAGTGCGAGGCGGTAATCCAGCGGCGCCAGGCAGCGATCACAGCACAATCGCAGCACACCCGAGACCTCCAGCTCCAGCATCGGTCGCTGCTGCCGGTCGTGCGCGCCATGCACTGCAAATGACACCGCGCCACGATCATCGGTCAGCCGATCCGCGAGGCGCCGCAACTGCGCAATCGCAATCTCGCCGGCCTGCCTGCCGGCAGCACGGGCGAAGCCGAAAGGATCTTCGATGCGACGAACTGCGGCCGGTCCGGACATAAACGGCGCATGATAATATTTCCGCCCTGCCATGTCAAAATTGCAATGCCAAAATCCCTGTTAAGCCAAGCACTTAGCAACGTCGATCGACATTGCCAAGCGCCCGGTTCCGGCGTATCACCCGCAGTTTCAGGCACTTACGGCCGCGGTTTCGGCAATACATGAAGGCAAACCGTGAAATCGTGCTGGCTTCGTCGTCCGCCTATCGCAAGGCGCTGCTGAAGCGCATCGGGCTGGAATGTGCGGCCATCGCGCCCGACATCGACGAGACGGCGCTGCCGCAGGAGGCCGCGCAAAGCACCGCATTGCGCCTGGCGCAGGCCAAGGCGCAGCGGATCGCCCAGGACTGCCCCGCCGCACTGATCATCGGTTCCGACCAGGTGGCCGTGCTGGGTGACACCGTGCTGGGCAAACCCGGAACCCATGACGCCGCCGTGCGGCAACTGCAGGCCATGAGCGGACAAACCGTCGTTTTTCATACCGCACTGTGCGTGCTCGATGCCGCTGCCGGCAGCATGCAGTCGGCAAACGTGCCGACCACGGTGCGTTTCCGTGAACTCGATCGCGACCGGATCGAGCGTTACCTCGCGATTGACCAGCCCTATGACTGCGCCGGCAGCGCCAAGATCGAAGCCATGGGCATCGCGCTCGTCGAAAATGTCGAAAGCGACGACCCCAGCGCCCTGATCGGCCTGCCGCTGATCGCACTGGTCACCATGCTCAAGCGCAACGGCATCGAAGTACTGTAAGCCGTTACGCCATGCGGCGACCGCGGATCGCGCAGAATCAGCGGATCACGGGACCGCCCAGCCCTCCAAGTTTCACCAGGGTTTCCGCCGCTGCCGCGCCGAAACGCCGCGCGAATCGCTCGGCGAAATTCTCCTGCAGCGTGAAGTCGACGATGTCTTCGGCCTTGATTACCTCGCGGGCGACGAAATCAAGACTGCCCAGCGCATCAGCCAGCCCCAGGTCTATGCTTTTCTGGCCGACCCACAGCAGACCGGAAAACATGTCCGGCGTTTCCTTGAGCCGCTTGCCGCGCCCCTGGCGCACCACGGTGATGAACTGCTGGTGGATGTCGTTGAGCATGGTTTCGGCATGCGCCTTCTGCGGCTCCTGAATCGGCGAAAACGGATCGAGGAAGCCCTTGTTCTCGCCCGCAGCGAGCAGGCGGCGTTCGACGCCGAGCTTTTCCATGGTGCCGGTGAAACCGAAACCATCCATCAGCACGCCTATCGAACCGATGATGCTGGCCTTGTCGACATAGATCCGGTCGGCCGCCGCTGCGATGTAATAACCGCCGGAGGCGCAGATGTCCTCGACCACAGCGTACAGCGGGATTTCCGGATGTTTGCCGCGCAGGCGCTTGATTTCGTCGTAGATGTAACCGGCCTGCACCGGACTGCCGCCCGGACTGTTGATGCGCAGCACGATGCCCTTGGTGTTCTTGTCCTTGAACGCCGACTGCAGTCCGCCCATGATCCTGTCGGCGCTGGCCTGGCTGCTGGGACTGATGATGCCGCTGATTTCCACCAGTGCCGTGTGTTTGCCGGGCAGTGCATCGCGTTTGCCAAACCAGCCCATGCCGATGACCAGCAGCACGACCAGGTAGATCAGGAAACTCAGTTTGAAAAAGACCCCCCAGCGCCGCGCCGCGCGTTGCTCCTTGAGCGATGCGAGTGCAAGTTTTTCCAGCACCCCGCGCTCCCACTGCGGATCATTCGACGGTTGTTCAGACATATTAATTCCTTTTAAAACAATATATTAAATCATTATCCGGGATCGGCATCAGTCGTGTTCGCGCAGCAACCAGGCGCGCAAACTGCTGATGTCGTCGATCATCGCCAGCGGATTGCAGCCCGCCAGCGCCGCACGTTCGTGCGCCCCGTAAGTCACCGCCACGCCACCGACGCCCGCGGCCCTGGCCATCTCCAGGTCATGCGTGGTGTCGCCGATCATCAGCGTAGTTTCCGCCTGTCCGGCAAGCGTGTCGATGACCGCGTTGAGCATGCCCGGATGAGGTTTCGCGTAGCCCTCGTCGGCGCAGCGCGTGGCATGGAAACAGTCGGCAATGTCCGTCGCAGCCAGCGCGCGATCGAGGCCGCGGCGGCTCTTGCCGGTGGCCACTGCCAGCTGGAAACCCGCGCCATGCAGTTCGCGGATCATCTCGGCGGCGCCGCGGAACAGCGTGGTGCCGCCGTCGCGTTTCAGGAAATGGATGCGGTAACGATCGACCACTTTCGGGTATTCGGCCGGCGGCAGATCCGGCAGGATGTGTTTCATCGCATCGGTAAGTCCGAGTCCGATCACGTAGCGCGCCTGCGTGTCGTCGGGCACCGGCAGGGCCAGTTCGGCGCATGCCGCCTGCAGCGATTCGGCGATTGCGGCCGCCGAATCCATCAGCGTGCCGTCCCAATCGAACACCAGCAGTTCAAATGGTCCGCGCATGGGCCTTCGGTTTCGCTGTCGCCGTTTCGACGAAGCTGCGCAGTTCCGCCGGCAGCGGCGCTTCGACCGTCACCCGCTCGCCGCTCAAGGGATGGCGGATCACGAGACGGTGTGCGTGCAGGAACATCCGCTTCAGGCCCTGCTTCATCAACGCCTTGTTCAAGGCGAAGTCACCGTATTTGTCATCGCCCAGTATCGGAAATCCCAGGTGCGCGAGATGTACGCGGATCTGGTGTGTGCGCCCCGTCTTTAGTTCGGCATCGAGCAGGCTGTAGGGGCCGACGCCGCGCTCCAGCCGGAAGATGGTGACCGCATCATCCCCATCACCGCCTGCGCTGACGCGACGCTCGCCCGACGCAAGCACGAATTTGCGCAGCGGCACGTCGACCACGCGTTTGCGCTCGCTCCACTTGCCCTTCACCAGCGCGTAATAGTATTTGCCGGTCTCGCCCGCCTGCAGCTGGCGATGCAGTTCGACCAGCGCCGTGCGTTTTTTGGCGAGCATCAGCACACCGGAGGTTTCGCGGTCCAGCCGGTGCACCAGTTCCAGGAATTTGGCCTGCGGCCGCGCATGGCGCAGGGCCTCGATCACCCCGAAGCTGACTCCGCTGCCGCCGTGAACCGCCATGCCCGCCGGCTTGTCGATGATCAGCAGCGCCTCGTCCTCGAACAGGACCACGGGTTCGAAAGCCGGACCGGAGGGCAGATTCACGGCGCGCTTCTCCGCCGTGCGCACCGGCGGAATCCTGACCAGGTCATCCAGCTGCAGCCGGTAATCGGGGCCCACCCGGCCGCTGTTGACCCGCACCTCGCCGCTGCGCAGGATCCGGTAGATATGGCTTTTCGGCACGCCTTTCAGCCGCCGCATCAAGTAGTTGTCGATGCGCTGGCCAGCCGAATCCTCGCCAATCGGCTGCCGTAATGCGAAATCTTTACTTAACTCTTTCATTTATCTATACTTCTTGCCAGCGCTTCCCCTGACGGACGCTGCGGATGCCGAAACAGGCACCACGGGCCCAAGCCCGACGCGGCGGAATTCCGGTACTGGTGCGCGCTGCAACGGATGCCGGAATGACGCGAATGCGGCGATGGCGAAGTTGCATGTCCACGGCGACAGCCGTGATTTGAATGAATACAGGGTTAAAGTCGCTCACCAAAAGAAGTAGCGATACTAGACGAATTACGCGCTCAAGGCACTGTTTGAATTCCCGGATTTGCGCGGCTCGCGCGAATCCCTGCAAGACACACTGCATAACCAGGACAGCGATCACGATCGATTCAATCAGCAGCAAATCGACTGGAACATTCTGAGTCCGCCGCCTGCGGGCGGCTCTGCAGTTGTGGCAATCCCGTGCAATACCTTGAGCGCGGGAGAATAAAATGAAACGCATGTTGTTCAATGCGACGCAAGCCGAAGAGCTGCGCGTCGCCATCGTCGACGGTCAGAAACTCATCGACCTCGACATCGAATCCGCCGGCAAAGAGCAGCGCAAAAGCAACATCTACAAAGGGGTCATCACCCGCATCGAGCCCAGCCTCGAAGCGGCGTTCGTGGAATACGGACATGACCGCCACGGCTT
>JBMTEY010000157.1:0-5570 GCA_049433545.1 Burkholderiales bacterium
GCATCATCTGCTCGGAGGACACCTCGACCAGGTCGTTGTCCACGGCCTGCTCGCCAAACTCGTTGACGATGACCGCAACGCGGTTCATGTCGGGCCGTTTCAGCAGCCGGTTGATCAGCGTCGTCTTGCCGCTGCCGAGGAAACCGGTGACGATGCTGACCGGGAATTTCCCGGATAGTGCATCCAGCATTGTTGACTGACTCCGCTTATATCGCCAAAGGTCAGGCGGTCATCTCGATGACGTACAGGCCACCGCCGAAGCGGTCTACGGCATACACCAACCCGTTTTCATCGACCCACACGTCGTTGATCTGGACAGAACTCTTCGGCGACATCGCCGGCTTGCCCGGCACGAAATAGGCGATTTCCTGGGGCTGGTACGGGTTCGAGGTATCGAACGCGCGCACACCGCCGTTGAAGAAGGTGCCGAAGACGATGGTGTTGGAACGGAACGAGGCCGGGCCCGGCAGGTTCTCGTGCAGGTTGTGCGCGCCGTAACGGCCGCCGCGCTTGGAGAAGTTTTCCACCGGCGGCAGCGGCAATGTCGACACCGGCACCAGGTTGGTTTCGACACTCGCGTTGACGACGAAACCGAGCTTCGGCCAGTCGATGCCGTCGTCCTTGGTGCACTCGTCGGTGACGATCATCAGGTCGCGACCGAACAGCGGCATCACGGTATGGCAGAAGCCGTTGAACGGCGGTGAATATTTCCAGTTGGTGACCATCTTCGGATTGGACTTGTCCGAGATGTCGAGGATCACAGCCCCGCCGTCGAGGTAGGCCATGTAGGCGCGATCAGGGCGCTCGGGATAGACGTTGATGTTGTGCGGGCGATAACCGCCGTCAAATCTGGGATGGCGCGGCGGCGGCGCTTCCTTGTCGCCCTTGTGGGTGCCGGGGTAGTGCCAGCGGCCCACTTCCACCGGTTTCGACGGATTGCGCACGTCGATGATGCGGTAGAACTGGAAGTCGTTCGGGTGTGTCGGCTCGAAGTCTTCAGAACCGGAGGTCAGGTGCACGTACTCGCCGTCCACGAACCACACGCAGTGCGCACCGCGCGAATGCGGACCCGAAGCGTCGAAGTGCGAAATCAGCTTCGGCTTTTCCGGCGTGCTGATGTCGAACAGGTCCATGCCGGCCGGCTTGTCGCCCGTTTTTTTGGTCTGGTAGGCCACGGCCATGATGTCGCCGACCACGTCCAGCGAATTCGAACGCACCCGCTCATGCGGCAGATCGGTCTGCACGATCACTTTCGGATTCTTGACATCGGTGACATCGACGCCGGTGAAATTCTTCGGCGCCGATTCGTGCGCCAGCCAGAGGATGCGGCGACCGTCCTTGGTCACCTGCATGTTGATGCCCTCGCCCACGCCGCCGAACCCGGTGAGTTCATTGTGGGAGATCAGCTTCATGTTGCGGGAAATGGTCTGTGCGGCCTGGGCCTGCGGCGATAGGGTCGGTTTCATCGGGTCTTTCTCTTTCGGGTTGACATGGATGGTGATGAGGTGGATTTTGATGCGACGGAACTGCGTTTCTTCCGCTTCACGCCGGCAATCTGTTCCAGCACGGCGCAAACGGCAGCGGTGTCTTCAAGCGCGCGGCCCTGGGCCAGGGCCGCAGCATAAAACGGTTTTGAGGCTTCGAAAAGGGGTATTGGGCAATGCAGGTCAGCCGCGAACTGCTCGATGATGTCGATGTCCTTTTTGTAGACCTCCACTTTCATCGTCGCCTGACGGTAATCGCCGGCGATCATCAGCGGCCCGCGCACCTCGAACATGCGCGAGGTCCCGGCACCGTCCTTGATGACCTTGTACAGCAACTCCAGGTCCAGGCCTGACTTGAGTCCCATCACCATCGCTTCCGCAGCCGACAGGTTGTGGATGGTCACCAGCAGGTTGGCGACGTATTTCAGCTTCGAGCCGTTGCCGTACTCGCCGCAGTAATAGACGCTGCGCGAGAAGCCCCGCAGCGCGGCTTCCGCCCTGGCGTATGCCTTGCGGTCCCCGCTGGCATAGATGGCGATGTCGCGCACAGCCGCCTGCGCACCGGTGCCGCTGACCGGGCAATCGAGCACCTGGATGCCGCGTTTGGCGCAGCGGGTGCGTATCTCGTGCTTGACCTTCAGCGGCAGCGTGCTGGTTTCGATGACCACGGTGCCGCGTTCCGCGGTTTCAGCAATGCCGCCCTTGCCGAAGAAAGCGGCATTGACGGCATTGATGCTCGGCAGCGACGTGACCAGGATCGGGCAGGTGCCGGAGACAGCGGCGGCGGTTGCTGCCGTTTTGCCGCCGAGTTTTTTCAGTAATGCGCGGCGTTTCGGGTCGATGTCGAAACCAATGACTGAAAACCTTTCGGACAGCAGGTGGCGCGCAAATGCGCCACCCATGATGCCGAGGCCGATGCTGCCGATATTCGCGGGGCGCGTAATGGCCGGTACTCCCTACTTCGCCAGGCTGAGGAATTCCATGACTTCCTTCAGCTCGACGTACTGGGCCGCCATGAATTTCCGGGTTTCAGCGGAGTTTTTGTAATTGATTTCCCACTGGTTCTTGCCGGCGAGGTCCTTGAATTCCGGGCTTGCGGCGATCTTGCCGAATACGCCGTCCCAATAGGCAATTTTCTGCTTCTGCATGTCCCTGGTGCCGATGATGCCGCGCCAGTTTTCGAATACGCCCTTGTAGCCGAGTTCCGGCCAGGTCGGACCGGACGCCAGCGGTCCGGGCAGGCGTTTTTCGGATGTGACCGCCAGCAGGCGCATCCTGCCGGCGGCGACATGGGGTGCGATTTGCACGGTGCCGCCGGAAAGGACATCGACGTGGCCGCCCAGCAGCGCGGTGACCGCCTCACCGGTCGAATTGAAAGCGACCATGCGCAGTTTCTTGATGTCCACCTTGCCGGACAGCAGGGGCAGTCCGAACGAGATGTGATGGGTGCCGCCGCGAGCACTGCTCAGCGCTAGACTGTATTTGCCGGGATCGGCGCGCAGCGCCTCGATCAGGTCCTTGCCGGTTTTCAGCGGCGAGTCGGCGCGCACGGCAAACGCGATGTATTCGGTGAGCATCACGGTCAGGGGCGTGAAGTCGCGGTAGGACAGCTTGGTGCGGCCATTGATGTTGCTGGTGTGCAGCGTCGATGAAGTGATGCTCATGAAATACGGATTGCCGGCGCGCTGGTTCAGGAAATTGTAGGCGATGGCATGGCCTCCGCCGGCCATGTTGATTACGGTGCTGGAGGCCGGCACCAGCTTCAGCTGATCCCACATGCGCTGGATGGTGCGCCCGACATTGTCCAGCGAACCGCCGGCCGACGACGGCACTATCAGCCCGATGTTGCGCTCCGGCTGCCATTGCGCCTGGGCAGCCGCGGCATATAGCAATGACGCAACAAAAATAAACAAGATATTGTTTTTAAATGTATTTTTCATGATTCCTCCTGTGTGCAGCTCAAGATCGATCTGTCGATATGAGACGTACCTCTAGTTGGGCTTCATGTTGATGCGCGCCTGCTCGGCCTGTTCCGGCGTCATGTTGTCGATGCGGCTCTCGAGGTACGGCGTTGAACAAACGATGGCGTAACGTGCGTGCTGGCGGACCTGCAGCCGGTAACGCTCGCCGCGCGGCACGTAGACGATGTCACCGGCACCCACGCTCTTGCGTTCCGTTCCGGCTTCAGCGTCGATTTTTCCGCTCAGCACGTATACAAACATCTCTCGCGCTGATTCGGCCTCCGGCTCGGCGTAGCCGGCGGGCACCTCGAACAGACCGAACGCCAGGCGCTCGCCCTCGATCCAGTTGACGCAGCGCCCTGATCGCGGCGGCGCGTCCAGCGATTCGAGTATGGGATGGAAGCATACCGGCAGGCCTTCGATGATCGCCTGCGATTTGCCCTCGGTCTTCTGGTGCTTGTCTTTGTCGCCGACCTTGTACTTGCGGTTGACCTCGTCCACGGTCATCGCCTTGTCCGGCACCGCCTCGTCCTCGGCGAGGCCGACCACTGTCCAGGTCTTGTCCTTGATATAGAGGTACTGCAGATTGCCGTCTTCAGTGGCCTTCATTGAATGCCGGGCATAGGCCGGTGCGTGCACGAAAGTGCCGGGTTTCACCACGCGCCGGTCCTTGCCGACGATGGCGTTGATCTTGCCGCGCACCGGGAAGATCAGCAGTTCGTTCGGGTGGTAATGCAGTTCCGAACCGGTGCCGGCATTCTTGTGCAGCAGGCAGAAGTAGATGTAACGGCCGTCGATGACCGGCGCCTTGCCGGTGGACAGGTGCGGCGTCAGGTAATTGCTGGCGAAATCTTCAAAGCGGTGAAATGGCATGATTAGCAGTCAGCTGAACTGTGGGGAATCGTTGGAATTCCGGGAGGCTCTGCGGCCGGGCCGGATGCGAGGTTCATGCTAGCACGCAGCCTGAAGCGCACCAACCCGGCGGCCACTATGTGTGAGTTTCGCGCCCAGCTTCAGATTTTTCCGTCGAAAAGCGCCAGCGCGGCGTTGCAGTAGATGTTGTCACGTTCCTTTTGCGTCAGCCCCGGGGTCATTTCGACGCGGTCCACTGGCGCCATCTCGCCCATGTCGAACGGCGCATCGGTACCAAGCACGATTTTTTCGGAGCCGATGACATCGATCAGGTGGCGTATCGACTGCGGGCTGTGGGTCAGCGCGTCGAACCAGAAGCGTTTCAGCATCTGCATGGGATCGGATTTCGTGAACTCGGCGGTGTCCGTTCTCACCTTGTGGCCGTGCACGAAACGCCCGATCTGGTACGGCAGGAAACCGCCGCCGTGGGCAAGCAGGATTTTCAGGTCCTTCAGCTCATCCAGTGCGCCGCTGAACATCAGCTTGCCGACCATGATGGTGGTATCCAGCGGATTGCCGATCAGGTTCATCAGGTAATAACAGTCGAGCCGCCCCGCCGCGCCCTGGGTGTTGGGGTGGGCGAAGATCATCACTTTCAGTTCTTCGATGCGCTTGAGCACCGGGCGGAATTTCGGATCAGCGAGTTCCTCATCGCCGATCGCGGTGCCGAGTTCGACGCCCCTGAAGCCGTATTCCTTCACCACGCGTTCGAGCTCGGCAATCGCCGCTTCGGGATGCTGCATAGGCAGCGTCGCCATGCCGCGCAGGCGGTCGGGTTTCGCCGCAGCCATTTGCGCCACGCCGTCGTTGACGATACGCGCGGTGCGGATCGCCAGGTCGTCTTTCAGGTTGTAGAAAAACGTCTGCGGCCCTGGAGAAATGAAGGCGATGTCGATTTTCTTGCGATCCATCGATTCGAGCTTGGCGTCGGCATCGTAGAACTCCGGTTCGAACGGGAAACGCACCTTGCCGCGTATGAATGTCCGGTTG
Organism: Burkholderiales bacterium; assembly: GCA_049433545.1. Classification (GTDB taxonomy): domain Bacteria; phylum Pseudomonadota; class Gammaproteobacteria; order Burkholderiales; family SG8-41. The sequence goes on from JBMTEY010000157.1 coordinate 5,348, forward strand.
TGGCCCTCGCCCTCGATTCTGGTGTTGTAGACCGGATCCGCCTGCATCGCCTGGACGATGGTTTCGGGAATCACGTGATTGTGGACGTCGATACGCTTCATGCCTGCTCCTGTTTGCGGGATTTTCTGTTATGCGGCACAGCGCCTGCCGCACCGGGCAGGCTGAACACGCCGCCGTCGCCCAGCGTGCGCACTTCCGCGGCCACGATCTGCGCGACCTCGTC
>JBMTEY010000158.1:0-5533 GCA_049433545.1 Burkholderiales bacterium
TTCATCGTGCCTTTTGCCCCTGGCGGCAACACCGACGTGCAGGCGCGGCTGATCGGCAACAAGCTGACCGCAGCTCTTGGCCAGCAGGTCATTATCGACAATCGCGGCGGCGCGGGCGGCACTCTCGGGGTCGACATGGCGGCCAAGGCACAGCCCGATGGCCACACCATTGTCATTGCCTCTTTCGGCAACATTCTCGTCGGCCCGGCGCTTTACAAGACCCTGCCATACGATCCGGTCAGGGATTTCGAGCCCGTGGTGCTGGTATCCGAACCCCCGGGCATGATCGTCGTTCATCCCTCGGTGCCGGTGAAAAGCTTTCGTGAGTTCATCGACTATGCCAAGAAGAACCCGAACAAGCTCAACTATGCCTCGGCCGGCAACGGCACCTGGAACCACCTGTTTGCAGAACAGCTGAAATCGGTAGCCGGCATCCAGATGGCCCATGTGCCGTACAAGGGCGCGGGACCGGCAATGAACGACGTGGTTGGTGGCCATGTGCCCGTCATGTTCGCGCCCTTCCCCAGCGCGCGCACTCACCTGACGGCCAATCGCCTGCGCGGCCTCGCCGTGACCGGAGCCAAGCGCTCCCTGTTGTTCCCCGAGGTGCCGACGGTGTCCGAAGCAGGCCTGCCCGGCTATACTGCAGCCAGCTGGTTCGGCATCCTCGCCCCTGCCGGCACGCCCAAGGCCATAGTCGCGCGCCTGAACAAGGAAGTGAACGCCGCTTTTGCTGCGCCGGATATCAAGGCCGCTTATGCGAACGAGGGCATCGATCCCGCCGGTGGCACACCGGCAGATATTGCACGCTCCATTCGTGACGGCATGGCGAAGTGGGGCAAGCTGGTCAAGGATCTCGGCCTGAAAATCTGAACGGGTCCGATCATGGCTTTTGAGAAACTGATCGCGGAGCTCGACGCCCGCAAACAGAAAGCGATGGCGATGGGCGGGACTGAAAAACTCGCTGATCGCAAGGCGCAGGCACTGCTCAATGCGCGTGAACGCATAGAGCGCCTGTTCGACGAGGGTTCGTTCGTCGAATCCGGCCTTTATGCCGTGTCGAGCCGGCCCGAGGACAAAGCGACCACGCCGGCTGACGGCAAGGTCGCCGGCTATGGCCGCATCGGCGGCCGCGAAGCTGCGGTGGTGTCCAACGACTTTACTGTCAAGGGTGCCTCCAGCGCGCAGATCAACATCAAGAAGCTGAAGCAGATGAAGGGTGTTGCGAAGAAACGCGGCATTCCGCTGGTCTTCCTCGGCGAGTCCACAGGTGCGCGCATGCCCGACGTGATGGGCGCGGGGTCGATCGGCTCCAAGGACGACCCGCAGGAATACCTGCGCATGCGCGAGGTGCCTTGGGCGGCGGGCGTGCTCGGTCACTGCTACGGTTCGTCAGCCTGGTATGGCTCGATGTCGGATTTCTGCGTGATGCGCAAGGGCGCGATCATGGCGGTGTCCAGTCCGCGGCTGATTTCAATGGCTACCGGCAGGCAGTGCGACGGCGAGGAACTCGGCGGCTGGCGCGTGCATGCCGAAATCAGCGGCATCGTCGACCAGGTGGTCGATACCGACGAGCAGGCAATCGACGCGATCAAACAGTTCCTGTCCTACCTGCCGAGCCACCACAATGAGCCGCCGCCGGAATATCCGGTACCAGAGGGTTCGGATGATGCGATCCGCGACGTGATGCAGCTGATCCCGGAATCGGCCAACCAGGTCTACGACATGCGCAAGGTCATCCAGTGCATCGTCGACCGCGGCTCGATGTTCGAAATGAAGTCGCGCTTCGGCAGGACCATCGTCACCGCGCTGGCGCGACTCGACGGCAAGTCGGTGGGCATTATTGCCAACAATCCGCTGTACAAGGGCGGCGCCATCGACGCTGATGCCTGCCAGAAAGTGCAGGCCTTCTTTGTGCTGTGCGATTCGTTCAACATTCCCATCGTGCTTCTGGTCGACCAGCCGGGTTTCCTGATCGGCATGGAAGGCGAGCAAAAGGGCGTCACCGGCAAGGTGATGAACTGGCTCAATGCGATGACGCTGGTCACCGTGCCGAAGATTTCGGTGATCGTGCGCAAAAGCTACGGCCTCGCCGTGTCCAACATGGGCGCCGGCGGCAATAGCGACGAACTGGCATGCTGGGTGACCGCGGAAATCAGTTTCATGAAGCCCGATTTCGGGGCCAAGGTCGTGTTCGGCGTCGATCCGGAGAAGGAACCGGAAAAATTCAGGGAGGCCGTCGCCAAGATGTCCAAGGGCACCTCGCCTTACGACATGGCGGCAATCTATACCGCGCAGGATGTCATCGATCCGCGTGATACCCGCAGCTGGCTGATCCGCATGCTTGATGTGCACCGGATGCGCATGAGCAATGGTGTCGGACAGCACCTGATGCGCACCTGGCCCACCAGTTATTAAGAATACCCTGCAAAATCGTCAGACTTGTCCTGACGGTGTCGGGCGCTGCGTTGCTCCCCGCCCCACCGTGAGGTAATGTCTCGTCGCAGCTTCGTTCCCCCTTGTCAGGGCTGCGCCTGACGATTTTTCAGGGCGCCTGCAATTTTCTTCGAGTCACAAAACCCCCTCATCATGAAATCCAAAGACAGCCAGCTCTCCATCCGCTCCGTCGAAGCCATCCCGGTGGTGGTGCCGCTGCTGCATCCGATCAAATGGGCGCGCGGCCAGATCAAGGACATCGACAACGTGATCGTCATCGTCACGCTGTCCGACGGCACGCAGGGCATCGCCGATGCGCCGCCGCGGCCGACAATCTACGGCGAGACCCAGCAGTCGATCGCCACCATCATCCGCGACCATTTCGCGCCCAAGCTGAAAGGCCTGGAAGCCTTTGACCTCGCCGGCGTGTGGTCGGTGTTCGACCAGTACGCCGGCAACCCTGCGGCGAAATCGGCGATCGACATGGCGATTTTCGACGCCCAGGCCAAGCACCTCGGCATACCCTGCGCGCAACTTCTGGGCGGCACGGTCAAGGCGCTGCCGGTCAATCGTCGGCTGATGCTGGGATCGAACAAGGAAATGCTTGCCGAGGCCGAGCGCATGATCAAGCGCTACGGCTTTAAGGCCTGGAAGGTCAAATGCGGCATCGACAAGCAGCGCGACATCGCATTGCTGCGCGCGCTGCGCAAGCTGGTTGGCGACGACCACGAGATCACCATCGACTGCAACCAGGGCTATTCGTCGCAGGACCTGCTGGAGACTTCGCCGTATTTCGAGGAAGTCAACGTCGCGCTGATCGAGGAACCGATCCCTGCACGCGACGGTGCCGGCAAACGCTGGTGCGCCGAGCGCACCACGGTGCCGATTTCCGGCGACGATTCCTGCATGACGCCGGACGATGTGCTGCACGAACTGAAACTGGGTGCGATCCGCGCGGTGGTGATCAAGTGCGCGCGCACCGGTTACACCCAGTCGCGGCAGATCCTCGCCCTGGCGAAGTCGTACTACACGCCGGTGCACAACGGCACCCAGGCCGACATGCAGATCGGCTGCGTCGCCGCGGCGCATTTCGCCTGCACCTATGCCACGCCGCATGCGCATGAATTTTCCAGCTTCATCGATGCCAAAGACCACGTCCTTGAGCAGGAGCCATTGATCAAAAACGGCTGCCTGCAGCTGCCCTCCGGGCCGGGCATAGGCCTGACCCTGGATGCCCGCAAATTGAAGAAGTATCGTATTGATTTATAGGTATTATTTAACAAATAGCGGGCGCTCGCTTTTGCGCTGGTATGTAATCCTTGCCGCAGTGCTGCCGGCGCTGTTTGCGCCGTTCGCCGCGGCCGCGGAAAACGCCGGCGACGAGCCCGTGGCCCAGGCCTACTGCCTGCAGCGCGGCGATGAAATCCAGGTTTTCATCGAGAACGATTCCTTCGGCAGCACCGATCAGTACTACACCAACGGCATCAAGTTCGGCTGCGGCATCCCCGCCGGACGCGTCAGCAAGCTGTTCACGCTGCCGCCCGATGCGCTGCTGCGGCAGATCACCGACGGCGCGCAGAATCATTTCGGGCTGTTCCTCGGCCAGAACCTCTACACGCCGCGTGACATCAGTATCACCGCGCCGCAGCCCAATGACCGGCCGTGGGCGGCGTGGCTGTACGTGGGCGCAGTGGCGCAGAGCGTCAAGGAAGAAACACTGGACTCCGGCATCACTGAAGGCCGGCTGCATACCGTAGAAGTCGATCTCGGCGTGGTCGGACCGCCGGCGCTGGGCCGCCAGGTGCAGAGTTTCTGGCACCGGCACATCGTCGATGCGCCTGAACCCAAAGGCTGGGGCAACCAGGTACGCGGCGAACCCGGACTCATGGTTTCGTACCTGCACAAGCGGCGCTACGGCAACCGCAACGGCGTGCAGTTCGTGCCCCATGCCGGGCTGAGCCTGGGCACCATCATGACCTTCGTGCGCACCGGCGGCATCGTGCGCATCGGGCAGAACATGACCGGCTTCGGACCCGACAGCATAGAACCCGGCGGCGCGATGCTGAAAAACGCGCGTTTCCTCAAGGAAAGCGAAGGCGGGGCGGGCGATGTGCGCAGGGATTTCGAATGGTTTGCCTTTGCCGGCGTCGACGGCCGCGTCATCGGCCACAACATCTTCCTTGACGGTTCGCTGTTCCGTGACGGCCCCGGCGTGCAGCGTCGCGACACGGTGTACGACATCAGCGCCGGGCTTTCCCTGCGCCTTGACCAGTTGCGCGTGTCGGTCACGCGCATCAAGCGCAGCGAAGAATTCCGCACGCCGGCGGGCGGCGGCGGACGCCAGCGTTTCTACTCGGTGAACATCGGCGTCGAGTTCTGAGCACAAGGCAGTAAACGACGACCGATGAAGGTCGCGACCATTGCCGCAGATCTTCGCTGCTTAGCGAATATTAAATAACTATTTGTTTTTATTGATATATTTGCGAAGCCCCCGGCTGCGGCTTGGTGCCGTAATGCGGCCCGGGCTGCTCTGCCCGTGGTGTACCCGGGGCGGAATCCAAAGGACTGATCACGCCACCACCACCGACTTTCAGCACATGCGTGTAGATCATGGTGGTTTTCACATCCGAATGACCCAGCAGTTCCTGCACGGTGCGGATGTCATAACCGGATTGCAGGAGATGCGTCGCAAAACTGTGGCGCAGCGTATGCGGTGAAGCCGGTTTGGTGATAGCCGCACGTTCAACCGCGCGCTTGAAGCTGCGCTGAAACGTCTGGTCATACAAATGGTGACGCCGCACGATGCCCGAACGCGGGTCGGTTGAATGCGTGGCTTGCGGAAACATCCAGAACCAGGACTAGGATGCACCGGCGCGCGGATATTTGCGTTCCAGCGCATGCGGCATTTCGACCCCGCCGCGGCCCTCCTGCTGATCTGAGCTCCAGATCACGCGGGCACGTGCCAGCTGTGCCTGCAGCCCTGACGACAATGTTTTCGGCAGCATGACAGCCCGATCCTTGCCGCCCTTGCCTTCACGCACGATGATGGTGTTGCGGGCGAAATCCACATCTTTGACGCGGAGTTGCAGCGCCTCCG
>JBMTEY010000159.1:0-5489 GCA_049433545.1 Burkholderiales bacterium
GTACTCCATGAACCCGAGATCGCGCCCAACACCGGCAACGTGATCCGGCTTGCCGCCAACACCGGCGCACGGCTGCACCTGGTACGGCCGCTGGGCTATACGCTCAATGACCGCACGCTGGCCCGCGCCGGTCTTGATTACCGTGAACGCGCCGTGCTGACGGTGCATGACGACTGGCAGGCCTGTCTTGCCACACTCGGCGCGCAGCGCAGGTTCGCAATCAGCACCCGCGGCACGCGGCGTTACGATGCCGTGCGTTATGCCGAAAACGACGTGCTGGTGTTCGGTCCCGAAACCCGCGGCCTGTCAGATGCGCAGCTGGCTACTTTTGCGGAAGGCCACACCCTGCGCCTGCCGATGCGGGAGGGCAACCGCAGCCTGAACCTGGCCAATGCGGTGGCCGTGGTGGTTTACGAGGCCTGGCGCCAACTCGGTTTCCGCGGCGGCGAATAACCGGGAATCGAGAGTTACCGCACTTGACCGCGCGGGGGCACAGGTGCGTGCTCGGGTTTGGAATCACGATCCAGCAGTTCACGGACGACCGCTGCGGCGGATTGCGGTTGCTCCAGCACCCGGCACACTGCATCGGTGATCGGCATCTCGATCCCGCAGTCCCGCGCCCGGCGCCTGACTTCGCTGGCAGTGAATACGCCCTCGGCCACATGGCCCAGCCCGGCCTGCGCAGCGGCAACGGCTTCGCCGCGTGCCAGCGCCAGACCGATGCGGCGGTTGCGTGACAGATCCCCGGTGCAGGTCAGTAGCAGGTCGCCGATGCCGGCGAGTCCCATGAAAGTTTCCGCCCGCGCGCCCAGCGCCACCCCGAGCCGGGTCATTTCCGCGAGACCGCGTGTGATCAGCGCAGCGCGCGCGTTCATTCCCAGTCCGAGGCCGTCGCACACCCCTGCGGCTATGGCTATCACATTCTTCACGGCGCCGCCCGTCTCGACGCCGATCACGTCGCTGGTTGAATAGACGCGTAGCGAAGGGCCGTGCAGTCCCTGCGCGATCGCTCCGGCAAGATCCTGGTCCGCTGCAGCAAGCGTCAGTGCTGCCGGCAATCCGGCAGCAACTTCCTGGGCGAAACTCGGGCCGGACAGCACAGCCCCGCGCGCCGATGCTCCCATGACTTCGCCAAAAACCTCGTGCGGCAATCTTGCATCCGGACGCTCAAAACCCTTGCACAACCAGATCACCGGAACGGCGCAGCCTGAATCGCGGACCAGCCGCAGCGTGTCGCGCAACCCGGCAACGGTGACTGCCACTATGAGGAAGTCGCGGCCTGCCATTGCGCGGCCGGCGTCGGCCTCGACCTGCAGACGGTCGGGAAACGGGCACCCCGGCAGGTATTTGGCATTGCTCCGGTCACGACGCATGGCTGCGACATGCCGCGGGTCGCGCGCCCACAGCGCAACATCATGATTCGCGCCGAGGTTGATTCCGAGCGCGGTGCCCCACGCGCCGGCGCCGAGTATGGTGATGTTCACGACCGGTTTCTGCGCGGTTGACGCAGCCTGAACAGCGATTCAGCCGCCCCAGACATCGGTTGCGCGCACATAACCGGCGACGCCATCGCGATGCCTGACCTGGATCCAGTTGCCAGACGCCTGTTCGACGATTTCGAGGAGCACATCCCGCTGCGCCTCGAACACGACCGGCGCGTCATCCGCGGGTTTCTGGCGCACGACTGCGGTTGCGGACTTGACCAGCACGTTACGCGTGATATCCAGCGATCTGGCCTCGGCCCACGACAGGGTGCCTGCGGCATCACGCACCTTGACCCAGCCCTCTACCTGTACCACGACTTCCAGCGGATAACCGCGGTTGACGATGTAGAGTTTGCGCGACTTGGCCGACGGCGCATCGTAGAGCACGACTGCGGCCTCGGCCGCGGTGCGGAAATCGGCCGCTGCGGCGGCACCCGGAAGCAGCGCGGCAATCAGCGCAAACATCATCGGCGTCCGGGGCGCGTTCATGTTTTCCGCGGCGTCAGTTCGGTGCGCCTGTGGCAGCCGCCTGCTGCATCTGCCGCAGGCGCTCCTGGTAGGCGGCGTCGAAGTTCATGTGCTGCAGCAGCACCGGCGGAAATCCGGCGCGCACCATCACGCCCGCCACCGCTTCGCGCGCGTAAGGCAGCAGGGTGTTCGGGCACAGCACGCCGAGCACCGCGTCCAGCTCCGCTGCGGGCAGGTTGAGTATCTGGAAAATTCCGGCCTGGGCAACCTCCACCAGGAACACCGTCTTGTCCTTGAGTTTCGCGGTGACCGTCACCGTCAGCACCGCTTCGTAGAGCCCGGCCTGGTCCAGCGGTGCGGCGCCGTTGTGGACGTTGATCTCGATCTGCGGGCTTTCGCGCTCGAGGAAAATCTGCGGCGCACTGGGCACTTCCAGCGAAAGGTCTTTCAGATAGATTTTTTCGATGCCAAACTGCGGTTGCTGCTGTTCGCTCATTGCGGAATTTCCTGGTGGCTGGGACTCGGATTGGCGTGCGGTGAAGGTCAGGACGCGAGCAGCGGGTCGAGCCCGCCGGCGCGATCCAGCGCGGCAAGATCGTCATACCCGCCCACATGCCTGTCGCCGATGTAAATCTGCGGCACCGTGCGACGGCCGGTTTTTTGCATCATCGCGGAGAGATGCGCCGGATCGGCGTCAACCCGGATCTTGTCGATTTCGGCGACCCCCTTGCTGCGCAGCAGGCGCTCCGCCATCTGGCAGTAGGGACATACCGCGGTCGTATACATGCGAACTTTTGCCATGATCGTTCAGTGCCGGTTATTTCCTTTTGAGCGGCATGCCGGCCTGTTCCCAGGCGCCGATTCCGCCGCGAAGATTCACTGCCTCGTTGAAGCCGTTGCGCCTGAGCACCTGCACGGCAACCCCGGATCGGGTGCCGCTGCGACAGGTCACGATCATCGGCCGGTCGCGGAATTTTTCAAGCTCCTTGAGGCGCTCGGCAAGTTGCCGCTCCGGCACGTGCCGGGCGCCGGCGATATGGCCGGCCTCGTATTCGCCGACATCACGCACGTCGATGACCACGGCATCCTTGCGGTTGATCAATTGCACGGCATCAAATGCGCCGACTTCCTGCCCGGCGCGGAACGGCCGCAGCAACAGCGGCCACAGCAGCATGGCACCGGTTGCCACGGCGGCACCGAACAGCATCATGTTGATCGGGCTTTTCTGCAGAAAAACGATGAAGGCATCCATGGAAAACAAGGCCAGTTCAGGGGCGCCCGGGGGCGCGACGAGAACGGAATTCTAGCAGAGGACCGAATCGCTCCGGGTAATGCCGCGCAAGCCGCGCGAGCTCGCGGTCGAATCCCGAGGGCACCGCGGGATAAACCCGCAGTGCCCGCGCCAGCCGGGACTGCGCCTCCGTCACGCGATTGGCCAGGGCCAGCAGCAGCGCCTGCCGGTAAACCAGCACGGGCAGCGGATTGAAGCGGATCACCCGCTCGACCAATTGCAACCGCCACGCCAGGTTCTGTTCGTCAACGGCCAGTGGATAGGCCGCAGCGAGTTCGACGTAGGGGGTCAGCAGCGTGTTGGCGTGCAGGCGCAACACCGTGTCGGCAAGATCGACCTTGCGATCCTGTTGCACGGTGACTCGGTAAATACCCTCGAGTTCGCGATAGTCCAGCCACAGGAACACCGTATTGAAGGCGCCGATGCCGATCACGCCTGCGGCGAACATGCGCCCCAGCCGCGCCAGGCGCGGCACAAAACCGGCTGCCGGCACCAGCCCGAGCAGTACGGCCGCGATACCCAGGAAATAGCCGTACCACAACGGATACTCAAGCAGGCTGTGGATCGCAACTACCGCCAGGGTGGCCGACAGCCACCACAGATGCGCGTCGCGATGGGCGCGCAGGAGCGCAACCGCTGCGGCCGCCAGCGGCGCAAGCAGCAAGGCGACGCCGACAAGTCCGGTTTCGGCAAAAAAAATGCAGGACGATGTTGTGGGCATTGTTGTAAAGCCCGGCGGGAGCGGCATGAACAGCGGCGAACTCATGGTATCGCGCGGCGAACGCACCCCAGCCGATGCCCAGCAGCGGGTTTTCCAGCGCGATGGCCCAGGCCGCGCGCCACAGGCCGATGCGGTCGGTGACGCTGGCCGCACCTGAAAACAGCCTTTCCACCGCGGTCACCGATTCCCGGTCCGACGGCCTGAACCAGCCGGCGCCGATCAGCCACTGCAGCGTGAAATGGACGATGATCAGCGCGCCGCAAACCAGGAACAGCCGCCGCCCCTCCCCATCGCGCCCGGGCGCGACACGCAGCCAGGCGGACAGCGCAAACGCCGCCAGCAGGTACGGCCAGACGCTGCGCGAGCCCGACAGCCCCAGGACGAACAGCAGCGGCAGGGCAAAGGCGATGGCGACAACCAGCGCGATGCGCTGGCGACCGTACAGATAGACCAGGCTGAACAGTCCGAGCGTGGTGTAGGCGGCGTAGTGATTAGGCTGCCCCATGTTGCCGAAAATTGCCGAGCCGTGCGGCCGGGCGATGTACGCCTGGAGCGGAGTAGCGAGGTTGAAATGCTGTATCACGCCGATCACCGCGCCGAGCACGGCACCGGCGGCAAGACCGGCAGCAATCACCGCGCATACCGTTTCCACGCCGCAAATCCTCGCCAGCGCGCGCACGGCGATGATCAATACGCCCGCCCACGCCAGGTACAGCGCACCCATCAGGGCCTGTCCGAAATAGGGCGACCAGCCGAGGACGCCATGAACGAGCAGCAGCAACGCCAGCCCGAACGGCAGCAGCGTTATCCAGGGCACTTCCGTGTTTTCCCAGGCGCCGCGGTCCAGCAGCACCGTGAGGACGCCCAACCCCAGTCCGATCGCCAGCGCCTCGGTATAAAACGAAGTCAGCGGCGCCGTGTGGAATGGCTGCAGGAAAGGCACCACGCAGAGCAGCGCGGCGAAAAACAGGCTGCAGCGGACCGCGGGGGAACGCGGGATATGTGTCACCGGCAGCGCCGGCTGTGCGGCGGACAAACTCCGGCGCCGCTCAGGCGTCCGGGCCGCAATAAACTTCCCGCATCATGCCGATCAGCGTCAGCGTACGTTCGTCACCGATGCGGTAGAAAACCCGGTTGGCTTCCTTGCGTGTGCGCAGCACGCCCTTCTCACGCAAGATCGCCAGGTGCTGCGAGATATTGCTCTGCGAAGTACCGACGCAATCGACGATTTCCTGGACGCTGACTTCCTCGTCGCCCAGCACGCAGAGTATCTTCAGGCGCAGCGGATGGGCCATCGCCTTCAGCGCACGCGAAGCCTGCTCGATATGCTCTTCCTTTTCCAGCAACTGCTCCCGCAGTGCAGCCACATCGGTCATGACCGTCCTCATACACACCTGCGCCGGTTGAAATGAATTAGAATTATACTGTATCACGATATTCAAAAAACTTTATTAAAATCATGAAGATAACACCCGTGTTGCTGGTGATACTCGACGGCTTCGGCTACCGCGAGGAATGCGACGAC
>JBMTEY010000160.1:0-5474 GCA_049433545.1 Burkholderiales bacterium
GATTCAAGATCGGCCCGGCATACATGGAGTTCTATTCGATCCAGAAAATCATGAAGGACATGGCGGCCGAACCGGCGATGCTGAGCGCCTCGCGGGGGGAGATAAACTCCGCATTCAACAACCGCGCCGGCATTGAAAACATCAAGGCCATCTCCTACAGCGATCTCGAGGTGGAGAAGGACGGCTCGAGCATCGTATTCAGCGCTGCATATGCGGTGCGAGTGCCGCTGTTCTACAACCTCAGCGCCTGCATGGATTTCAAGCCGACCTCGGCGAAATAAGCGGCGCCGCCTTCACCAAACCGGTTGCCGTGGACCTCGGAGCCGTCAGCGACAAAATCGGCCATCGCTTTGCTGATCCCGATCTGCTGCGCCGCGCCCTGACTCACCGCTCGCACGGAGCCGCTCACAACGAGCGGCTCGAGTACCTGGGAGACAGCGTCGTCAACTGCATCATCGCCCTCGAGCTGTACACTCGATTTCCCGATCTCAGCGAAGGCGACCTGTCGCGCCTGCGCGCCAACCTGGTCAACCAGAAAGCGCTGCACCGGATCGCGCTGGACCTCGGGCTGGGCGAACACCTGCTCCTCGGCGAAGGTGAAATCCGGAGCGGCGGCGCGCAGCGTCCGTCCATCCTGGCCGACGCGGTTGAGGCGATGATGGGCGCTGCATTGCTGGACGGCGGATTCGAGGCGGCCGGCAGGGCTGTGCGACGGCTTTTTGCCGGCAGTCTGGCCGCGGTCAATCCTGATGCCAGCGGCAAGGATGCAAAAACGCTGCTGCAGGAACTGGCGCAGGGCAGGGGCATGGCGCTGCCGGCATACGTATTGCTCGAAACCCGGGGGCACGCCCACGCACAGACATTTCATGTGCAATGCGTGATCGAGGAACTGGACATCCGCACCGAAGGGCAGGGTTCCAGCCGGCGTGCCGCAGAACAGGATGCCGCGCAAAAAGCATACGTGCTGGCACTGCGCACATGACGGCGGCTGCGGATTTCCGCGCAGGCCTGGTCGCCATCGTCGGACGGCCGAATGTCGGCAAATCGACCTTGCTCAACCGGCTGGTCGGGCAGAAGATCAGTATCACTTCACGGCGCCCGCAAACCACGCGTCAGCGCGTCATCGGCATCGTCACCCGCAGCGATGCGCAGTACGTGTTCGTCGACACGCCCGGCTTCCAGTCACGCCACGGCAACACCATGAACCGCCTGATGAACCGCAGCGTCTCGCGCAGCGTGGCAGACGTTGACGCCGTCATCTGGGTGATCGAGGCGCTGAATTTCGGCGCGGAAGACCGGGCTGTGCTTGCGCTTCTGCAGCACGTGGCGCCAGTAGTGATCGCGGTCAACAAGATCGATGAAGTCGGCAACAAGAACGAACTGCTGCCCTTCATGCAGGAACTCGACGGCCTTGCGCATCCCCGCGCCATCGTGCCGGTGTCGGCGGCCAACGGCACCGGTACGGACGATCTGCTTGCGACTGTGCGCACGCTGCTCCCGGAGCAGCCGTCCCTCTATGGCGAGGATGAAATCACCACGTCCAGCGAACGCACCCTGGCCGCGGAACTGCTGCGCGAAAAACTGTTCCGCCTGCTCGGCGCCGAACTGCCGTATTCGACGACGGTCGAAATCGAGAAATTCGAAATCGTCGACGGCCTGCGGCGGATCTATGCCGGCATCCTTGTCGACAAAGCAGGGCAGAAGGCCATCGTCATCGGCAAGGGTGGTGAAAAACTCAAGCAGATCGCCACCCAGGCGCGCAAGGACATGGAGGCCCTGTTCGGCGGCAAGGTGTTCCTCAATGTCTGGGTCAAGGTAAAGTCCGGCTGGGCCGACGACAGTGCAGTATTGAGACGCTCCGGTATAGAATAAATTCAATAAAAACAACATGTTGCATGAATTTACCCGAATAAGGTCGCATCTGCTTCCGGGCGGCCGTAGCGGCAATGGCTGAACGGTCGCGGCATGACGGTCAGCAGGCCTACCTGCTGCATGCTTATCCCTATAGTGAAACCAGCCTGATCGCGGAACTCTATACGCGCGATTTCGGCCGCGTCGCCGTCATTGCCCGCGGCGCACGCAGGCCGCGTTCTGCACTGCGGGGCGTGTTGCTGGCCTTCCAGCCGCTGCTGCTGGGCTGGGCGGGAAAATCCGAACTGAAAACCCTGTACAAGGCGGAGTGGCGGGGGGGCTATGCGCCGCTGCGCGGCCTGAGCCTGATCTGCGGTTTTTACCTCAACGAGCTGCTGCTCAAGCTGCTGCCGCGCGAAGATCCGCATGAACGCCTGTTCGAGGCGTATGCCGGTGCGCTGGCCCAACTTCCGGCGACACAGGATCATGCCGCCGTGCTGCGCCGCTTCGAACGCATACTGCTGCAGGAACTCGGTTACGGCCTGGTCCTGGAGCGCGAAGTGGCCGGCGGCACGCCTATCAAGGCCGGATCGCGGTACCGCTACGTACCAGAGCGCGGGCCGCTGCCGGCACGCGAAGCGGACGGAAAAACCGGCGTAGAATTGGCCGGTCAGACGCTGATCGACATGGCGGCCGATCATTATGCGGATCCGCAAACCGTCCAGCAAAGCAAGGCCCTGATGCGCTCACTGATCAATCATTGCCTGGGCCAGCAGACGCTGCATACGCGGCAACTGCTGCGCGACCTGCAACAGCTGTAACGGAACGATTGCCACGTATCGCATGACCAGACTCAGCGTCAATCTCAACAAGGTTGCCCTGCTGCGCAATTCCCGGAACCTGAACATTCCGGATGTGCTGCGGGCGGCGCGCATCGTGCTGGAAGCCGGCGCCCAGGGCATCACCGTGCACCCGCGACCCGACGGCCGGCACATCCGCGCCGCCGATGTGCACGGTCTCGCGCAATTGCTGCAGGACTGGCCCGCGGCGGAATTCAACATCGAAGGCAATCCGTTCGAGCCGCCGCTGCTTGAACTGGCGCGGGCCGCAAGACCACGGCAATGCACGCTGGTCCCCGACGATCCTGCGGCTTTCACCTCGGATCACGGCTGGGATCTTGCCGCCAGCGGCGCGCGGCTGCGGCCGCTGATTGCCGAACTCAAGGGACTCGGGATACGCGTCAGCCTGTTCATGGATCCATTGCCGGAAGCAATGGCCGCCGCGGCAGCCACGGGCGCCGACCGAATCGAGCTCTACACGGAACCTTATGCCCGGGCCTTCGGCACAGCAGATGAAGCCGCGGTCACGGCCCGTTATGCGGCCGCGGCGCACAGCGCGCGGCAGTCGGGGCTGGGCATCAATGCCGGGCATGACCTCAATCGTGCCAACCTGCCGCATTTTCTCGCCGCCGTTGCGGATGTCGCAGAAGTATCGATCGGGCATGCACTGATTGCCGACGCGCTGGAATCGGGTTTTGCCGCCACCGTCGCCGGATATCTTCGTGCCATGGCGGTTGCGCGATGATTTACGGCATCGGCATCGACGTGATACAGCCGCACCGCGTGGCGCGCCTGCTCGAAAAATATGGCGACTGCTTCGTCAGACGTGTGCTGACCCCCCTGGAGCAGCCGCGTTACGCGCGCAGCGCGCACCCGGTGCTGTTCCTGGCCAACCGCTTTGCCGCCAAGGAAGCGTTTTCCAAGGCCATGGGCACCGGATTCCGTTATCCGGTCACCCTGCAGTGCATCAGCGTGTTGCAGAATCCCGCAGGCAAACCGGGCTTCTCGTTCAGCGATGCCCTGGCCGCGCTGGTCAGCAGCCAGGGCATTACCGGTTTCCACCTGACGATCAGCGACGAATCCAACCTTGCCTGCGCCTGCGTGGTACTCGAAAAATGACCGTAAAAATCTCCCTGGGTCCGGTAATGCTCGATGTCGTCGGCACTGAATTGACCTCTGAAGACCGGCGCAGGCTGCTGCATCCCCTGGTCGGCGGTGTGATCCTGTTCAGTCGCAATTTCGAATCCTGTTCCCAGCTGAAAGCACTGACCGCAGCCATCCACGGCTTGCGCAGCCCGGAACTGATCATCGCGGTCGATCACGAAGGCGGGCGGGTACAGCGGTTTCGCGAGGGTTTCACCGCAATACCGCCGATGCGCATGCTGGGACGAGCCTGGGATCTCAACCGCAGCCAGGCCGTCGAAACGGCACGGGCAGTGGGTCTGGTGCTGGCCGCGGAATTGCGCGCGCATGGTGTCGACCTGTCCTTCGCCCCCGTGCTTGACGTGGATTTCGGCAACAGCAGCGTCATCGGCGATCGCGCCTTCCATGAACAGCCGGAGGCCATCGCAGAACTGGCCTGCGGCGTGATGGCGGGTTTGCGTGACGGCGGCATGGCTGCCGTAGGCAAACATTTCCCCGGCCATGGCCATGTCCGTGCGGATTCCCATCACGAGGTGCCGGTAGACGAACGGCCCCTGGCTGCCATTGAACGCGAGGATCTGCTGCCGTTCCGACGACTGATTGGCGAGGGCCTGGGCGGGATCATGCCTGCCCATGTGATCTATCCCGAGGTGGATGCAGCGCCCGCCGGCTTTTCGGAAATCTGGCTCAAGCGCATCCTGCGCGGAACACTTGGTTTCAAAGGCGTCATTTTCAGCGATGATCTGAGCATGGAAGGAGCCAGCGTGGCCGGGGGCGTCATCAGCCGGGCAACCGCGGCATTGCAGGCAGGATGCGACATGGTGCTGGTATGCAACGCCCCGGAATCAGTCGACGAGTTGCTGGCCGGGCTGGATTATTCAGTTCCCGCAACCTTCCTCGCGAGTCTCGAATCCGTCCGCGGACCGGCGCCTTCCGGTCCGCTTGACGGCAACACGGCGTACCGTTCGGCATTGCTGTCGGTCGCAGACCTGATCGGAAACGATTCCGGACGGACAGGAATCGCCTGAGGCGGCTGATTCTTTACACTCTCCTGCGAATAATGTTAGATGTGCATCCATGAATCCGGGAAACCCGCAGGATTTTGACTTCGAGTCATGGTCGGAACTGGCCCGCAATGACGCCGATGAGTTCGAGCGGCGGCGCCGGGAAATGATCGATGCTTTCCTGGCGACGGCGCCCGAACATCTGCGCCAGCGCCTGCATGGACTGCAATTCCGCATTGATCTTGAACGGCAGCGTGCGGGTACGCCACTGGGCGCTGCGGTCCGTCTCAACTCGATGATGTGGTCCAGTTTCATGGAACTGCGCGATGCGCTGTCCGGCATGTCCGGTGAAACAGCTGCGTTGCCGCAGGCAGCCAAGGCGACACTCATCCAGTTTCCCGAACGGTCCTGATCCCATGGTCAAGGCCGGCGCGGAAACCCTTGAAACGGTTTCGCGGTTTTCGCTGGACTGCACACGCTGCGTCCGGCTCGCATCCCATCTCGCAAAAGTACGCACTGAGCATCCCGGTTATCACGCCCGTCCCGTAGCACCGTTCGGTGATCCGCATCCGGGACTGATGATCGTCGGCCTGGCGCCGGGCATGCACGGCGCCAACCGCACCGGACGGCCGTTCAC
>JBMTEY010000161.1:0-5396 GCA_049433545.1 Burkholderiales bacterium
CCGAGGTCAACCAGCATGATGTGTTCGGCGCGTTCCTTGGCGTCTGCCAGCAGTTCGGCTGCCAGCGCAGCATCTTCTTCCGGCGTGGCCCCGCGCCTGCGGGTGCCGGCGATAGGTCGTACGGTCACGGTGTCGCCTTCGAGCCGCGCCAGGATTTCCGGCGAAGCGCCAACGACATGAAATCCTTCAAGATTGAAAAAGAACATGTACGGCGAAGGATTGAGCGCGCGCAACGCCCGGTACAGCGACAGCGGCGTGGCATGAAATGGCTTGCTCATGCGCTGCGAAGGCACCACCTGCATGATGTCACCCTCGAAAATGTATTTCTTCGCCCGCTCCACCGCCCGGTGATAAGCCGTTTCGCCGAATCCTGATACCGCCGGTTCGGATTTGACCGGGGCGCTCTGCGGCAATGTCACCGGCGCCCGCAGTTTATCCAGCAGCACCGCCAGCCGCGCCCTTGCCGCAGCATAGGCACCCGGCCTGCCAGGCTCGGCATAAACCACCAGCGACAGCTTGCCCGACAGGTTGTCGACAATGGCGATTTCCTCGGACACCAGCAGCAGGATGTCCGGCGTCTTCAGTTCATCGGGCTTGTCGTTGCGCGCCAGGCGCTTTTCGATGTAGCGCACCGTGTCGTAGCCGAAATAACCGACCAGCCCGCCGCAGAAACGCGGCAGGCGCGGATCCGTGGCCACTTTGAAACGCTGCAGGTATTTTTCGACGAAAACCAGCGGATCATCGGCGTGCTCACGCAAGATCTCGCGACCGTCGCTGAACTCGAAGCAGGTGTGGCCGTGCACTTCAATGCGGCTGTTCGCGGCGAGACCGATGAAAGAATAACGTCCGAATCGTTCGCCCCCGACCACGGACTCGAGCAGATAGGTGTACGGCTGGTTCGCGAGCTTCAGGTAGATCGACAGCGGCGTGTCGAGGTCGGCAAAGGTTTCCAGCACCACCGGCACGCGGTTGTAACCTGCGGCGGCAAGTCGATTGAATTCAGCTTCTGTCATGTCTTACTCCACGAAAAAGGAACGAAACAGCAACCCGGTACAGCACGAACCAGCGACGCGAACTAGCGGCGCCAGTCGCACCGCCAGCGCAGCGCGCCGGGTGTTGTTGCAGCCTTCGTGGAGAACGACACAATTAAACCTTTACAATCAATGGGATACAATCGGTCAGCGCGCTTACTATAGCATCAACCTCCAGATTCTGCACGGCATGACCCTCGTTATAGCCATAGGGCACGCAGAACACCGGACAACCCGCGGCGCGCGCGGCCTGCACATCGTTCACCGAATCCCCCACCATCAGCATTTGCGGCGGCTCCACGCCGAAATATTCGCAGGCATGCAGCAACTGCAGCGGATCGGGTTTTTTGCGCGGCAGGGTGTCACCGGCAACCGTCAACGCAAAATAGGGCGCAAGTTCCATACGTTCCAGCAGCGGTGCGGTAAACGCGCCGGCTTTGTTGGTGACACAGGCCAGCAGAAATCCTGCCGCACGGAATCGTTCCAGCCCCTCGCGCACTCCGGGGTAGATCGTCGTATGCCTGCCGTTGACTTGCGTGTAAAAACGCTCGAATACCGACAACGCCCGCGCCATCGCCGCCTCATCGACACAGCCGTCGATGTCCCCGGCAAGGGCGCGTTCCACCAGCCGCGGGATTCCCTTGCCGACGAAAGTCCTGACCGTGTCCAGAGGCAAGGGCGCACACCCCAGCGACTCAAGCATCAGGTTGGTCGCAGCAGCCAGGTCGGGAATGGTATCGAGCAGAGTGCCGTCGAGATCGATCATCACGGCGCGTACGGGAATCGGAAAATTTCTGTGCATGATTTGACAGGGGCGCCGGCTGCGCTACGCAACGGCGATTGCGGCGCCGTGCGCTCGTCCGGTTCAGGCGCCGGCAAGCGCCGCGCGCATCGCTGCGATGGTGGCCTTGTAATCCTTTGCGCCGAATATGGCCGAACCGGCGACGAAAGTATCCGCGCCGGCCCTGGCAATTTCCGCGATATTTTCGGTTTTGACCCCGCCATCCACTTCCAGCCAGATGTCGCGGCCGCTGCGCTCGATGCGCTGGCGCGCCTGCGCAAGTTTGGCCAGCGCTCCCGGAATGAACGCCTGTCCACCGAAACCGGGGTTCACAGACATGATGAGCACCAGGTCGAGCTTGTCGATGACATGGTCCAGATAGTCGAGCGGCGTCGCCGGATTAAACACCAGCCCGGCCTTGCAGCCATGTTCATGGATCAGGCCGATGGTGCGGTCAATGTGCTCCGACGCTTCCGGGTGAAACGAAATGATGTTGGCGCCGGCCCTGGCGAAATCCGGCACGATGCGATCCACTGGCTTGACCATCAGGTGCACGTCGATAGGCACCTGCACCAGCGGGCGGATCGCCTGGCACACCAGGGGCCCTATGGTCAGGTTGGGCACGTAATGGTTGTCCATTACATCGAAATGGATCAGGTCGGCGCCGGCGGCGACCACCGCGCGCACTTCCTCGCCCAAGCGGGCAAAATCCGCGGAAAGAATGCTGGGGGCCAGACGATGGATCATGACGATGTCCGTATGGGGAACCAGGGGATTTTACCCGTTCTGCGGCCACCATACCGTGCCGCCGCACCAGCCATTGCCGCTGTTCAGCGATAAAGTTCCTCCGCCTCCGCATTTTTGCAAAGCCAACTTCCGCGGACGCGTCGCGGATGCGAGAATACGGCCATGCCTGAACGCAAATACCAGTTTACCGTCGCGCCGCGCGCGAAATACATCGCGGAGCAATCGGATGCCGGGGCGGAACGCTACGCCTTTGCCTATACCATCACCATTACCAACACCGGCGACGTGCCCGCGCAGCTGATCAGCCGCCACTGGATCATCACCGATGCCAACAATCTGGTGCAGGAAGTAAAAGGCCAGGGCGTGGTCGGCGCCCAGCCGAACCTGAAACCCGGCGAAAGCTTCGAATACACCAGCGGCTCCGTGCTGGCCACCCCGGTGGGCACCATGCGCGGCAGCTACCAGGTCGTGGCCGAGGACGGCGTGCGATTCGATGCCCCGATTCCCGAGTTCACGCTGTCTGCGCCGCGCGTGCTGCATTAGGGCTACGCGCTGCACTTCCAGGCATGGCACTGCGCAACAGTTACACGCTGCTTGCACCCTTCTATGACTGCATGGTCGGTCCGGCACTGGCCAAAGCGCGCCGGAAAAGCCTGTCCCGCCTGCCAGGCGGTAACATGCACATCCTGATCAACGGCATCGGCACCGGACTCGATCTGCCGCTGCTGCCGCCCGGACATCGCTACACTGCGCTCGATCTCACCCGAGCGATGCTGGTGCGCGCCCTGCCGCGCGGCACGGCACTGGATTTGCAATGCGCGCAGGGCGACAGCCAGCTATTGCCGTTCCGGACGGCCGCCTTCGATCACGTATTGCTGCACCTGATCCTGGCCATAGTGCCGGACACGCGCGCGGCATTGCGCGAGGCGGCGCGCGTGGTGCGCGGCGGCGGCCGGCTGTTCGTGCTCGATAAATTCCTGCGCCGCGGCGAGCCGGCCTGGCTGCGCCGCATGATCAATCCGCTGGCGCGGCGGATAGCAACCCGGACCGATGTCGTGTTCGAAGACGCCCTGGCCGGCGTGCCCGGTCTGCGCGTCATTGATGATCAGCCGGCGCTTGCCGGCGGCTGGTTCCGCATGATCACACTTGAAAAAGCCCCGGATCAGGATTTGCCGGAGTCGTCCGGTTCCGCATCGTCGCGGCGGGGCCATGTCAACCAGACGATGCCGGCCAGCAGCGCCAGTGCCACCGCCGCTTCAAACAACAACCACATCAATCCGCTCATTTCAAACGATCCTCTTCCTACGTTGGCCCATGCCTGACGCGGACTTTAACAAATTCCCCATGCGCTTTGCGCTGGCCCTGCTCGTCGCCGCGCTGACCCTCGTGGCCTGCCGGTCCACTCCGGAGAAAACACCGCCGCCGGCATTACCGCCGGCACCGGCACCGCTGCAGCCCGCACCATTGCCGGAACCCGCGCCGGCACTGCAGCCGGCCCCGCCGCTGGCCGGCAGCCACCTGCGACGAGCCGCGTGGACCGACTTGCCCGGCTGGCGTGGCGATGATGCCGCCGCCGCATGGGATGCTTTCCTTGCCAGCTGCAATGTCCTGAGATCGCAGACTGCATGGCATGCGCCCTGTGTTGCCGCGCAAGCGCTGCCGCGTCCGGATCGTGACGGTGCCCAGATTTTTTTCGAAAACCATTTTTCACCCTATCTGCTGCAGCAGCAGGATGGTGCCAGCAACGGTCTCGCCACCGGTTATTACGAACCCTTGCTGCGGGGCAGCCGCACCCCGGACGGGCGTTATCGTTACGCTGTATACGGAACCCCGGACGACCTGCTGAGCATAGACGTGCCGGCTTTCGGCATCGAGGCGAAGGAACCGCGGTTGCGGGCGCGGCTTGACGGCAAACGCGTCGTGCCCTATTTCGAGCGTGCCCAGATCGAATCCGGTGCTGCGCCGTTGCACGGCAAGGAACTCGCCTGGGTGGAGGATCCCGTCGAACTGTTTTTCCTGCAGATCCAGGGCTCCGGACGCATCGAATTCGAGGACGGCGGCGTCATGCG
This sequence comes from Burkholderiales bacterium, assembly GCA_049433545.1. Lineage (GTDB taxonomy): Bacteria > Pseudomonadota > Gammaproteobacteria > Burkholderiales > SG8-41. The sequence continues at coordinate 4,629 of JBMTEY010000161.1, forward strand.
CGTGGGTTTTGCCGACCATAACGGCCATCCCTATCGCTCGATCGGACGCCTGCTGATCGATCGCGGCGAACTGGCTCCGAATCGCGCATCGATGCAGGGCATCAAGACCTGGGCACGGCAGAACCCGGAGAAGCTGCGCGAGGTGCTCGACCACAATCCGCGCTATATTTTTTTCCGCGAATTGCCCGCAGGGTTGAGCGGTCCGCTCGGCGCAATGGGTGTTCCGCTGACCGCGCGGCGCTCGATCGCCGTCGACCCGCGCTACGTGCCGCTGGGTGCCCCGGTCTTCCTCGCCACCACCTGGCCACTCAGCAGCAGACCGCTGAACCAGCTGATGCTGGCGCAGGACACCGGCTCAGCCATACGCGGCGCCGTACGTGCGGATTTCTTCTGGGGATACGGCGACGCTGCCGGGCGCGAAGCCGGGCGCATGAAGCAGCCGTTGCGGATGTGGCTGCTGCTGCCGCACGGTTACCCGGTGACCGCCGCCGCGAATTAGGCTCGCCCCGATCCCGTGCACATCATCGTCCTCGGCGCCGGGGTTACCGGTGTTGCAAGCGCATGGTACCTGCGCAGGGCCGGCCACAGCGTCACCGTCATCGACCGGCACGCCGGACCCGGGCTGGAAACTTCGTACGCCAATGGCGGACAGATCTCGGTGTCACACGCCGAACCATGGGCCAATCCGCGGGCGCCGCTGCAGATGCTGCGCTGGCTGGGACGCGCGGATGCCCCCCTGTTGTTCAGGCTGCGTGCGGACTGGCAGCA